>JAUBOG010000178.1:0-12171 GCA_036700105.1 Microcoleus occultus BM001215583 | reverse complement strand
CCCCCTCCCCGCGAGTTCGGGGAGGGTTGGGGTGGGGTGCATTATATTTTTGCAATAGTTCTAATGAGTAATGACTAATGACTAATGGTAAGGTGCGTCGCTCATCGATTGTCTATTTTTTTGAGGGATTCAAAGTGGCGACGCACCCTACGACTAATGACTAATTTTGCGTTCTTGAATTAAAGTCAAACTAATCCATTCACCGCGATCGTTATAACTGCGAATCATCCGAAATCGCAAATCGGGTGCAACCAACCAACCAGCCTCAAAAAAAGCAGGCTTTCTAAAATCAACTTTCACGGGTATTGTGCAAGAACCGCCGTCAGGAAGCAGCAAAACTTGCATGGGCGCAGAACCTTCGTTAAAGTAAAGAACCGAACCGTCAATCCGGGCGCTAGAAGCGATAATTTGAGGGTTGAGGGAATCGCAAAAAGTAATTTTTTGCATCAGGCGATCGGCTCCATCCAAATGTAACTGTAAAGTAGTAGAATAGGAATCGGGATTTCGATAATCTGGATAAATTGTCACCGCTTCGCCCTGCCATTCTCCCAGCAAAGCCTCAACAGTTAAAGGCGAACGTTCGGGAATATTTTTATCCGGCTGTTTTTCGCGAATTAAGGTAATACTTGATAAATTGCCGTCGGTATTGTACAATTGAACGAACCGCAAGCGGCGATAATTGTAGATAAAACCAAACTCAGCGCCGCATTCAGAAAAAGGTGCTAATTGAATAGTTCCCTGACAAAAGGCGCCATTCTCAAAAAACAGAATATCCCGTCCCAAAGTCTGATATTCTCGAACAAGTTCGCTAACTTCCGGTTCGCCGCCGCTGGGATTTGGGGAAAAGCGCTGGAGTTTCAAACGCACGGTTTTGTTGTCGTTAAGACCTTGCAGTAAAATAATGCTAGGAGTATCTTTAACTACCTCTCCCCGCGGCGATAACTGGGTAAAGGAACCGTGCCACTCTCCCAGATTTTGCAGAAAGTTTTCCCATTGCGATACCATATCTTTACCTCTGAATATATATAGTGAGTCTTGAAGGAGTCGTGAAACTCTCCGATCTTTCTTACCTTCGCGTACTTCGCGTCTTCGCGGTTCGTTAATTATTTATTTTGTTACATTTCCATTCTCTCCTAGATAACCAAAGCATTCTTCTTCTTCTTCCTCTTCCTTCTCTCCTAGATAACTCAAGCATTCTTCCTTCTTCCTTCTTGCTTCTTCCTTCTGCTATATGTCTAAAAATAGAATTATAACTCTACTGACGGATTTTGGATTGAGCGATGTTTATGTGGGAGTGATGAAAGGTACGATCGCCCAAATCAACCCGCAACTCAAAGTCATCGACATTACCCACGATATTCCCCCTCAAAATATAGCAGCGGGGAGGTTTTGTCTGATGAATGCTGTTGCTTATTTTCCGCTGGAAACGGTACATATTGCTGTCGTAGATCCGGGTGTGGGAAGCAGCCGAAGGGCGATCGCCATTCAATGTGCTGATTTCTTCCTTGTGGGGCCCGATAACGGGTTGTTTGGCGGGGTGTTGAGTCGGGAAAGCGCGATCGCATCTGTCGAATTGACTAACCGCCAATACTGGCGCACACCTCAACCCAGCAGCACTTTCCACGGTAGAGATATTTTCGCTGCTGCGGGCGCTCATTTGGCGAATGGGGTGGCTTTGGAAGAGTTGGGAGAGGCGATCGACCCTGCAAGTTTAGTGCAGTTGCAGATACCAAATTGTACCGTTACAGCTACAGGTATCGCAGGCTGCATTCAATATTGCGATCGGTTTGGCAATCTGATTACTAATATCCCAAATACTTGCATTCAAAACCCCAATTGGTCAGTCAGAATTAGCAATATTTCCGATACAATTACCATACCCAACGGCAAAAGCTACAGCGACAGCAAACCGGGAGATTTAGTTGCGATAATAGGTTCCGAAGGCTGGGTAGAGATTTCTGTAAACGGTGGCAGCGCTCAATCTGTATTAAAATTGGAGTCGGGGGCGATCGTGCAATTGCTTTTTGAAACTAACAATTAAAATCATCTCTTTCAGTCCCCCTCTGCTGGGACTTCGTTTGACAAGAAGCGATTTCAAGATCCGTTTCATATCTAAAAAAGCAAGTATCAAAAACCCGGTTACTTAAATAAACCGGGTTTTTTATCCTTATCCAGCTACCACGAAATTAACCAACTTTCCAGGCACCACAATCACCTTCTTAATCTCCTTACCCCCAATGTGGCGCTTAGCCAAATCCGACTCGCGAGCGTACTGTTCCAAAGCAGCTTTATCGGCACTAGCAGGCACTTGAATTGTACCGCGCGTCTTGCCCATAACCTGAATAACCAGCGTAATTTCATCCGTAATTAATGCTGAAGCATCCAAAATCGGCCAAGCTTGCGTATGTACAGATTCGCTGTTACCAATTAAATGCCACAACTCATCAGCAATATGCGGTGCAAAAGGCGCTAACAATCGAATTAAAGTGTTAATCCCTTCAGCATAAACTGACGAATCTTTGCATTTAGCATCAGTCAAAGCATTGTTCAATTTCATCATTTCCGAAACTGCTGTATTGAACTGATAATCGCCCTCCAAATCTTCGCTCACTTCCTTAATCGCAATGTGAATCGCCCGCCGCAAATCCTGCTCAGGCTTACTTAATACCTCTTTCTCCCCCCCTCGATCGGGGGTGGCCGGGGGGGAATTCTCTTTCTCCCCCCCTTGGCAAGGGGGGACTGGGGGGGGTGCAGCAAACTCTGTTACCAGCCGCCAAACGCGATTTAAAAAGCGGAATTGCCCTTCTACATCGGCGTCATCCCACTCCAAATCTTTCTCCGGTGGCGCTTTGAATAAAATAAACATCCGCGCCGTATCTACCCCGTATTTTGCCATAACATCCAAGGGGTCAACACCGTTGTATTTTGATTTGGACATCTTCTCATAGAAGACTTGCAAAGGTTCCCCCGTCTGAGGATCTTTTGGATTTGCCGCATCTACTTCGGCGGCAGGAACGTATTTGCCAGTAACGGGATTTTTGTAGGCCATTGCTTGCACCATGCCTTGAGTTAACAAACGTTTAAATGGTTCGTCGCAATCGATCAAACCCCGATCGCGCAAAACCTTCGTAAAGAAGCGAGAATACAGTAAATGCAGGATAGCGTGTTCGATGCCGCCGACATATTGATCCACGGGCATCCAGTCGTTAGTTTTCGCACTCTCGAATACTTTCTCCTCATTTCTCGCATCGGGATAGCGCAAGAAATACCACGAAGAATCGATAAAAGTATCCATCGTATCTGTTTCTCGCTTCGCCGGAGTGCCGCAACTCGGACAAGGAACGTTTACCCAATCTTCCATCTTTGCCAACGGCGAACCTTTGCCCGTAAATTTCACATTTTCCGGCAACAATACGGGCAAATCCGATTGAGGTACGGGGACTGTACCGCAGTTGGGACAGTGAATAACCGGAATCGGAGCGCCCCAATAACGCTGTCTGGAAATCAGCCAATCTCTCAAGCGATATTGGACTCGCGCTTGACCGTAACCTGAATTTTCGGCATATCTAATAATCGCTGCTTTGCCTTTAATTGAATCCATGCCGTTGAAGCTTTCGGAATTAATCATAATTCCGGGTTCTGTGTAAGCTTCGGTCAGCGGAACTTCATCATCATCCACAATTACTATTTTAATTGGCAGTTGATATTGATTGGCAAATTGGAAATCTCGCGTGTCGTGGGCGGGTACTCCCATGACTGCGCCGGTGCCGTATTCGTACA
Source organism: Microcoleus occultus BM001215583 (assembly GCA_036700105.1). GTDB lineage: Bacteria > Cyanobacteriota > Cyanobacteriia > Cyanobacteriales > Microcoleaceae > Microcoleus. The sequence continues at coordinate 8,391 of JAUBOG010000178.1, read as the reverse complement.
GCACGTAATCGGCAATCCAAATCGGGATTTCTTCGCCGCTGAAAGGGTTGATTGCTTTGCCACCTGTGGGAATGCCGCGCTTCGGTTTGTCCTCGGCTGTGCGATCGATCTCGCTTTGCAGCGCAACTTCTTTGATAAAGGTTTCAACTGCCGTTTTTCTATCAGGTGTAGTAACACGATTAGTTAAGGGATGTTCGGGGGACAAAACAACATAACTAACGCCATAAACTGTGTCTGGACGTGTTGTGAAAACAGCAATTTTTTCATCCATCCCGACAATCGGAAATTCCAAGTAAGCACCGACAGATTTGCCGATCCAGTTGGCTTGCATTAATTTGACTCTTTCGGGCCAATTTGGCAATTTGTCTAAGTCATTTAATAACTGTTCGGCATAATCGGTAATTTTGAGGAACCACTGCCGCAATAATTTGCGCTCGACTTTCGCACCGGAACGCCAGGAACGACCTTCGTTATCGACTTGTTCGTTGGCTAAGACTGTTTGGTCGATCGGGTCCCAATTAACTGCGGCTTCTTTTTGATATGCTAATCCTGCTTCTAAAAATTGCAAGAAAATCCATTGAGTCCAGCGATAATAATCGGGAGAACAAGTTGTAACTTCTTTTGTCCAATCGAAGGAAATACCGAGGCGCTGAAATAAGCCTTTCATTTGGGCGATGTTTTGATACGTCCATTGTGCGGGGGGAATTCCTCGCTCGATGGCGGCATTTTCTGCGGGTAAACCAAAAGCGTCCCATCCCATCGGATTCAATACGCGATAGCCTTGCATCCGCTTGAGTCTGGCAATTACATCGATGATTGTGTAGTTTCGGACGTGGCCCATGTGCAGGTTTCCCGACGGGTAGGGGAACATGGATAAGGCATAAAATTTAGGCTTTTGGGTATCTTCTGGCATTTGGTCTAACTTTTGCTCAGCCCATGTCTGCTGCCATTTTTCTTCTATGGATTGGGGATTGTATTTGGAGTCCATAACAATTGCTCCTGGTCGGATTTGCTAATGTTTGCTTGAATATTTTTGCACATTCAAGGGGCCGCGCTTCGGATTTTTTTAAAGCCCAAGGATTTTGGCTCTAATCTCTGTATTATATATTGTAGTATATCGGGTTTGAGTTGAGGGCGATCGCCCAAATCTCTGCTTCGCCCTGAAAATAATAAGACTTACGCGCGGGCGGCCAGAAACCGGGTTTTTACTGAGAAGACGCGTTACAGTCGGCAAAATCGCAAAAAACCCGGTTTCGAGGAGTCGGAAATGCGTAAGTCCTAAAAGAATAAATAACCCCAATCCTCAGAAACCCGATTTCTCAAACAAACCGGGTTTCTTAGCATTTATTCCGGCTTAAATGCTATCTGGATCGATGTTCAATTCGCGCAGTTTGGCGGCTAAACGTTCAGACTTTTGTTCTGCTTGTTCTGCCCTTTGAGCTTCTTGTTCTGCCCTTTGAGCTTCTTGTTGTAAACGCTGGCGATCTAATGCCAGCTGTTCTTCTAATTCCGCATAGGAAAGAAACTTTTCTCCATCAGGTCGATAAATTTCTAACCCATTTTCTCCTAATTCAAATCGCACACCCAATCTCGGACTTATCCATCCCTCCATCGGCTCAATTACTTCTAAATTCCCCTCAATTCTTTGCCAACCTTGCAACTCATTTGTTTCTGGATCGTAAACGTAATATTCCTCAACTCCGTGACGCTGGTAAAATGAAAGTTTCTTATTCATTTTAGTTTGGCGGTCGTTGTGGGAGCGAATCTCAAAGACGACTTGGGGAGGAATATTGTCCTCTCGATATTGGATGTAGGAAAGCCGAGATCCCTTTGGCCTGCCAAACACCACCATCGTATCAGGTGCTTGAGAAATATCGATTCTACCCTCAACGGGATACCAAAGTAAATCGGCGGCTACAAAAACGTTTTGGTCATTCTTAAACAGCGATTCGCAACCTTCTTTAATTTTAACAATTAATTCGTATTGAATGGTGCTTTCTGCCATCGGTTGACCGTCGCTGGAAGGATAAATGATTTCTGCGGTTGTGACTTCCATAGTGGTTTTCTCCGAGAAGTATCTAGGTTTAATTATACTATTTAAAACAAGGAACATTTGCGCTTTAAAGCAGCTTGCAAAAGAGCATTATATTGTTTCTCCTTGACAGTGTAAGCTCCGAATCTTTCGAGGTGAGGATTGTTCATTTGAGCGTCAAAAAGCAGATAAGATCGATCGCGCAATCTCTCTACCAACTTCACCATCGCCACCTTAGAACCCTCTGGAATTCGGAAAAACATCGACTCCCCAATAAAAGCGCCGCCAATCGACAATCCGAGAATGCCACCCGCAAGTTCGTCGCCGCACCAAGTCTCGAAGCTGTAAGCCCAACCGGCTTCATACAAACCCCAGTAAATCTGTTTGAGCTCGTTAGAAATCCAAGTTGTTTCGCGATCGGCACAACCCTCAACCACCGCCCCAAAATCGCGGTTTACAGCCACCGCAAACCGATTTTGATTGATTTGGCGTCGCAGGGATTTCGGATAGGTAAAGCTTTCATCCAGGGGAATCAGCGCCCGCTGGCGGCTGGAATACCACCCCAAACTATCCTCGCCGTCATTTGCCATCAAGAAGTAGCCTTGCGCATATCCTTGTATAATTGTCGGTATATCATATTGCATATATTTATCAGTTCTCATTTGTCAGTTAACTTTTCAAAGTCAACATTAGCAATTAGGAATAATCATGTCTGAAACCATCGAACCTATTACCTTACCGCCCGCCAAAAACCCGGAGCAGGAAAGCCAATGGCTCCAAGAAACACTGCTGGCGTGGCTAGACTCCGAGTTTATCCCAGAAGTCGCAAACCAGCAAATAGCTAAAAGAGCCGCCCAAATCTACCTCCGCCAGCGCATGGAAGGCGAAAATGACGTGGGCAGCCTCGTAATTGCGATCGTCACCGAAATGCAGGCCTATGATTTTTCTAAAAGCTTTTACGGCGAATTTGCGATCGCCAACGCCGTCAGCGACTTATTACTCGAAAGTCTCGGCATCGATAAATGCTGCGGCCAGTGAAGCAAGAAGGTTCGGCAACGGATTTTGTAACGGATGTAACGGATGTCAGCAGGAAGGAAGAAGCAAGGAGTAATAAGTAAGGAGTAAGAAGCAAGAAGCAAGAAGTAAGAAGGAAAAAGTAAGAAGGAAGCTTGATATGAAGTCTGAAACAAAAATAAACCCTAAATATAATCTTACCGATTACTCATAAGTTTTTTATTCATTCCTTATTCCTTTTTCCTTCTTCCTTTTCTCTCTCCTAGATAACTAAAGGTTTCTTTCTTCTATCCGTTAAATCCGTTACCAAATCCGTTGCCGAACTTCCTTCTTCCTGCTACCAGCTAGACTTCACAACACCGGGCAAAAGACCTTCGTGAGCCATTTCTCGCATCACGTTGCGAGACAGTCCGAAGTCGCGGTAGTAACCTCTGGGCCGTCCAGTTGCCCAGCAGCGGTTCCGCAAGCGAGTCCGCGAACTGCTGCGGGGTAGCTGTTGCAGTTGGCGGTGAATCGCCATTTTGTCCATCTGATTCGCAGCTTGGTCGAACTGGTCTTTCAGGTCGGCGCGCTTGTCAGCGTACTTGTCTACGAGTGCTTGGCGCTTTCTTTCGCGCTCGATCATGCTCTTTTTTGCCATAATCTGTTGATATCCTTGGATAAATCACAATCTCCTATTTTACCATATTTCTGTGATTTTGGATAACTTTAGTTTTATTTGTTTTTATTTACACACAACAACTTATCGGATTTGTAGAGTGTGTCAGTTCATATTGTGCGATCGACTGTTGCTAGTCGTTGTTAGATTGAAAATGGATATTATTTACGGTTATTGAGGAATGATTGAACCGCAGAGAACGCAGAGAGCGCAGAGGAGGGAGAAAAGAGAGATGGATGATTCTGATTTGAATTCTAAGCTGCGCCATCAGCATTCTAGGAAATATTAGCAGCAGGACATAAATCTGCAAGCGTGCAAACATCGCAACTCGGATTTCTCGCATTACAAACTGCCCGCCCGTGATATACCAAGCGAATAGACCAATTTTCCCAATCCGGCTGCGGCAACAATAACATTAAGTCTCGCTCGATCCGCATCGGATCGGTATGTTTCGTCAAACCCAACCGCTGACTCAATCGCTTGACGTGAGTGTCTACGGTCACGCCCATATGAATGCCAAAAGCGTGAGCGAGAACCACATTAGCGGTTTTGCGGGCAACTCCCGGCAATTCTAGCAGCAGTTCCATTGTTTGGGGTACTTGATTGTTGAATTTATTGACGATCGCCCAACAAGCACCTTTAATATTTTTAGACTTATTCCGGTAGAAACCAGTCGATCGCACTAAACTCTCCAATTCATCTAAATCCGCATTTCCCAAAGCCACGGCATCGGGGAAACGATCGAACAAAGCTGGCGTTACCAGATTAACTCGCGCGTCCGTGCACTGAGCCGAGAGAATTGTCGCTACCAGCAACTGCACCGGAGTTTCGTAATCGAGAGTGCAAGGAGCTTCTGGATACAGGCGTTTGAGGCGAATCAGGATTTCGAGCGATCGTTGTTTTAAACTTAACTTTTTAGTCATTAGTCAGCAGTCATTAGTCATTTACAAAATATTGGGGTCGATTCCCAGGAAGCGGAGTCGAGCTTCTAAAGCTTCCGAGCGCGATCGTTCTTGTTCCAGCAAAGTTTCTGCCTGCTCGGCCCTTTGCCGTTCCTGCTCGGCCCTTTGCCGTTCTTGCTCGGCCCTTGATTCTGCTTGCTCTCGCAGTTGAGCGAGTTCCACAAAACTTACAAAAGGCGCTCCGTTAGGCCCGAATATTTGTAGTTCGGTTTCTGATAGTTGAAACCGCACTCCTAGTCTGGGACTTACCCAACCATCCGCCGATTCTACAGCTTCTAATTCTTGCTCTCCACGCTGCCATATAGTTAAATCCACTTGTTCAGGATTGTACAAGTAATATTCTTCCACGCCGTAGTGTTCGTAAAATTTGAATTTTTGCATCATCGGAGTTAGACGGTTTCCCGGCGACAAAATTTCAAACACGACTTGCGGTGGAATGTTATCTTCGTTCCACTGTTGGTAGGAACCTCGATATCTTTTCGGTCTGCCAAAGGCTACCATCACATCTGGTGCTTGAGCAAGTTTGTTATTTCCTTCTACTGGATACCACAGTAAGTTACCCGCCACAAAAACATCAGCAACGCTCGCGAATAACAGTTCTAAGTTTTCTTTAATCCAGACGATTAATCGAAACTGTTCGGTATTATCCGACATGGGTTCTCCGTTGTCATCTGGGTAGACTATCTGTGATTTCTCGGGAGATTGCAGTTGTGTAATCATTGCTTTTTTCCCTTATTTTTAGGGTCGAATAGTAGTCATTAGTCACAATACAAGTGCTGTAATGACTAATGACTGTTGACTATTTACTATTGCTGCATGAGACTTCGGAAATCGAACCCAGCCAAATTAGCTGTATCCCTAACAATCAAGAAAATCCCCAAACCCAGCAACAGCACCAAACCAGTCTGCATCACATTTTCTTGAATGCGGTTCGGCAGAGGTTTCCCGCGCAGTCCTTCTATTAACAGAAAAGCTAATTGACCGCCGTCCAAAGCAGGTAAAGGCAAAATATTAATTACAGCCAAATTGATGCTAATTAGCACAGCATACTGAAACAAACTTGCTGCATCCGATCGCGCAATCCCTGCACCAATCGCCACAATCGCCACCGGCCCGGACAACTTGTCGGCAGTCTGGCTGAAATTGCTAGCTAACTGCCCGAAACCTTGAAAAGTCAGCACCACAATCCGTTCAAATTCAGTCGCCGCTTTGGTAAACGCCTCTACAATTCCGGCGCGCTGCCGTACCACAGTACCGTTAGAAGTTAGCTGCACGCCAATGCGACCTTTACCGTCTGGTGCCAGTTCGGGAGTGACTGTCACCGCAAATTTTTGTTCTTGGCGCTGAATTTCCAATTCCAGGGGTTTGTTGGGATTACTTTGGATTGCTGCGACTAAAGATTTGATTGCTTCGCCGGAAGCGCCCAATTGCTTACCGTCAACAGACAGAACAATGTCGCCCGATCGAATTCCCGCTTGTTTCGCGGCCGAACTGACTTCCGCAGCGACTTCCGGGACTTTAACTCCGGGGAGGTAGTTCATGGATGCGGCGCCGACAGTGGTCAATTGCACTACCAGCAGGAAATAAGCAAAAATTAAGTTGGCAATCACTCCTGCACTAATGACGATCGCCCGATCGAGTACAGGCCGATTTTTGAGCAAATTCGGGTCATTTGGTGGAATAGTGCTGTCGGGATCGTCGTCCGGGAAACCCACGAAACCTCCCAGGGGAAAGGCGCGGAGGGCGTATTCTGTTTCCGGGCCTTGGTACTTCCAGAGGACGGGGCCGAAACCGATGGAGAAGCGGTTGACGTGGATGTGTTGAAGTCTCGCCGCCAGGAAGTGGCCGAGTTCGTGAACGACTATCAAGATACCTAAAACTGCGATCGCTGCCAAAACTGACATGAAGGATTCCAATTACGCTTTTACTTGACTTTGATTTATTTTAATATCTTTTTAATGTCGGTGGCTGGCGATCGACAATTTTCAGTCACACTGGACTTAGATCCTTTGCGGTTGTTTTTGAATAATTAAACCGCTGAGGGCGCTGAAGGCGCCCTCGGAAGAGAACAGAGATCGATCGTTCCGATTCTCTCCGGCCCAATTCCCCATTCCCCATTCCCCCAAATGACCCATTCATGAAAGACACTTCTTTGAATATTATCGCTATTTCTATCTTCGCGATTACCGTTTCAATATTATTGGGGCCCTTATTCAATTTGCCAGAGGCCGTACCTGCGATCGCCACTTTTTGTCTGTTGGGGCTAGCCACCCTCGACAATTTCCAGTGGCAAGGTCAAGGCGGTACAATTTTAGTAGATTTGCTGGGGGGAAGTTCCCAACAAAAGCGCGATCGAATCCTCCACCACGAAGCCGGACACTTCCTAGTCGCGTACCTCTTGGGAATTCCCGTAACCAGCTACGCCCTCAACGCTCTTGAAGCATTTAAACAAGGCCAAACAGCCCAAGGCGGCGTTCGATTTGAAGACGAAAAATTAGCATCTCAACTCCAAAGCGGCACTCTTTCCGGTCAACTATTAGACCAATACTGCACCGTGTGGATGGCCGGAATAGTCGCCGAAAAATTTGTTTACGGCAGCGCGCAAGGAGGCGCCGAAGACCGCACAAAAATCAGCGCCATCTTAACCCAACTGCGCCGTCCCAGTTCCGAAATTCAACTCAAACAAAACTGGGGTTCCCTGCGAGCAAAAAACCTGATCGAAAGCCACAAATCAGCTTACGAAGCCTTAGTCGCCGCAATGGAAAAAAGAGCCACCGTTGCTGAGTGCTGCGACATAATCCAGCAAAATTTATAAACAAAAATTCCCCATTCTTGCCTTTTTTAACCCGGTTTATTTGTAAATTTCTCACTCAAACCAATATTTTGCAGAGAAACCGGGTTTTTAGGCATAAATTTTAGAGGACTTAAAAATTCATGTCAGAACCAAACCTTTCCGCCACAAAACTGCAAACAGCAAACCAAAATCAAGAAAAATTGCTGCGGCTGTTCGGTTTTCGCATCGACCCCGACACCGAAATACCAAATCTATATACTCTAATTGTCTGTGGAGAACAAGAGCCGCCTTTAGTATCCGGCGGTCAACTTGTATTTTTTACCCGCCCAGAACTCGCGATCAACGCTCTCCAATTGTGCGATATCGATGTCAGCGAACTGGGAAAACCGCCCGCAAAAATAGACGCTATTTGCGACATTGCAGAAACGCTCTACTTGCTCGATGCAGAAGATATTGACGAATCAGGGATTATACTTAACTGTTTGAATTCGCTCTTAAATTTAGTTAAAGCCACATTAACACCGATGCCCGCAGAGTACAAGCGCGTGCTTTATGCTTTTGCAGACCATTTGAATATTGAGGGAGAGTTTGCGAGTTTTTTAGATGAAGAGGACATCCAGCGTTCTGAGATGGTTAATGCTATTTTGTGGTCGGTGGGAGCAATTACAGTAAAAGCAAAATTGCTGACATAGCATTTTTAGATTTGAGATTTTCGATTGGGGATTGGGGATTTAAAGTAGTCCGGGATTTTACCAAATAAACCGGGTTTTTAGCCAGTGTTAAAGTCTCACATCCAGTATTTTGATAAAAAACCCGGTTTCTGCTGATAAATCGCCGATCGAACAAAATTTATGTAGGGGCGGGTTTTACCAACAATAGAGTTCTTGCAAAAGTCAAATTCACCCCCCGCGAGTCCCCCCGAACTCGCGGG
>JAUBOG010000177.1:0-12171 GCA_036700105.1 Microcoleus occultus BM001215583 | reverse complement strand
CCGTGTCCCTACAATCGATCGCAGTAGGGACACGGCACTGGCATCTCCTCCGTTTATATCATTCCGATGCAAACGGATTTGATATTACACGAAATTATGATTTGCGTTTCCAACATCATGATAGTGGCTCTTTTGTCTACTGTTTGCAACATATATTCATAAATATGATTTTTATGAACTAAAAGTTATGACTTTTATCAACTCAAAGTTATGAATAATATGAATTGACTTTTAGATTTGCTTATTTAATCATGTGGATATCCGAGATATTACGGAGAAGATATTTATGGCTTTACAAAGAGACCCATCAGGCTCGTCGCGCTTCTTTGGCGACAATACATCAGAATACGTAGATTTACGGATCGGAAGTGGAGGTATTTCCTCTGGGGGAGTTTTGCTGCTCGGAGGTGACGATACAATCGATGGCGCAATCACAAACGATTTGATCTTTGGCAATGAAGGAGAAGATATTATCAGAGGGATTTTTGGCAACGATTCTTTATTTGGGGGAAAAGGGAAAGACGCAATATTGGGAGGGGACGGAAATGACTCTATCAACGGCGGTCAAGATGCAGATGTGATTTTTGGTGAGAGTGGAAATGATGTTTTAGTGGGCGGTAAAGGCAATGATTTTTTAGTTAGCGGTAACGGAAATGACACTCTCGTGGGAGGTTTGGGTCGAGACTTTTTAGGAGGCTTTACTGAAAATAATCCAATCAAAATTGGGGGCAGCAACTTCTACGTCCTCCAAGCAGAAGCGGGAGTTACGGATGTTAATAATGCCGATCTGATTGTAAGTTTCAGACCCGCTTTGGATAAAATTGGATTAGCGGACGGTTTGACGGTTAACGATATAGTTTTGGAAAGCTTGACAAATGTGTCCCTTACACTACAGTTTGAAGTTCCGCAAGCAGCGGGTTCTTTTCTCAGACCCGATCAATTAAGACCCCTATCGTTAGTGAGTTCAGGGACTATCATCAAAGTTAGGAGTTCAGGAGATTTAATCGGTTTTGTGGAGGCTGCAACGCCTGCTCAACTGCAAAACAGCATTGTCTCGGTTCAGGGATTCTAAGCTGTAGGATGCGCTGCAATGCCTCCTACAAAAGCTTAAATCGAAGATGGGACAGAGATATGGTAATTGGCAACCAGCGGTACAACAATACTACCGATTAATCGCTGGCTGCTGTTTCCAATTTCTCTCCAATTCTCGGTTCTGTCCCGTTCAACAGCCGCTGAATGTTGCTGCGGTGCCGCACGATGACAAATACGCCGCCCGCAATGCCAAACAATACATAAGCTAGCGGCTGATTTAATGCAAACATCAATCCAGCCACGCTCATTGCACCGATAATCGAACTTAAAGAAACAATTCGCGACACTGCAAAAACTATCCCGAAAATTCCGAAAGTTCCCAAACCGACGGGCCAGTACAAACCGAGCAAAACTCCCAAACTTGTAGCCACGGATTTGCCGCCGGTAAACCCCAGCCAAATTGATTTGCTGTGGCCTAAAACTGCAAACAAACCCGCTAAAGTTGCCATCCAAGGAATGACTGTTGCTGTATTTTCTAAATTGGCGGCGGTTGCTAGCTGCTGGGTAAAAGTGAGAGAATAGATGTAGCGAATCAGGACGATCGCACTTACCCCCTTCAACACATCCACCAGCAACACTCCCAACCCCGGCCACTTCCCCAAAGTCCTGAGTACGTTAGTCGCCCCAGTCGAACCGGAACCGACTTCCCGAATATCAATTCCCAGCATCCATTTACCCAAGGCATACCCGGTTGGAATCGATCCCAGCAGATAAGCTGCGATTAACAGTCCTGCATTTAAACTCAACCATGCACCCATAATAAATCCTCCTCAGCTTTTAGTTTTTATTTAAATTACCATCTCGGTTGCGCACGTAGATCGACTCTAGGCAACTATTGCATCTTCAGCAGGTAGGGGCATCTACTCATCTAGAGGGACTACTTTGAGCAAGAATTGCTCATTGAAAGTCTCTGCGTGTGGCGGTATGATGACCAAGCTCATCAGACGTAGATCGCCTTTGCAACTCGACCGACCATATTGATACGTTCCGGTGCAGCGATTAGTTAGGTCGCTATTTCACTTGAACCGTGCTAGGTTAAAAGAAAACTTGCTCCCGATCGCTGGGCAAGAGTTCAGAGTCCGATCTGAGAATTGTCAGGAACGATTGCTTCTCTAATTAATCAATTATTTTATTGTAAGTGAATTGCTATCTATGTTCTTTAACATTTCTCTGATTTTATTCCTTAGTATTCATATTATGGTTCTGTGTAGTTTAGGCGAAAATCCTTGATCTTCCGAAATATTTCACGTGATTCACGAGAATTAGACAATTGAAAATCAGTAAATTGTGAGGGAGTTTCCCCATATGAGTGAAATTATCCAGCTTGCTAAGAACGCCGCCACCCTTTTGAGTTCTCCTCCCCGAATATATGCAACAGCAGGGAATAGTGTGAGTTTGTGGCCTGACCAACCCGGTGCAATAGAAACTTCCTATGGCACAAGTGGTGTCCAACCACCACCCGGAACAACTTCTTTTTCCTATGGTTCTCCTATTACCTTAAGCACCATAGTGGAGGCAATGGATACTGGAAACTACACCGTTATATTCCAATCCACATGGAATGAAGCAGGAGCTTCACGAAACCATCTCTGGAGGTTTCGTGTCAGTGCAGATCATCCAACAACCTTCATCGGTGAAGATGGAGATGCACTGCCCCCGCTTCGTGTGTAGACGTTCAACGATCGCATCTCTACAAAGAATCAAGATTTCCTTTTTCTCAATAGAGTTGATATCTTATTAACAACAAAGTCGATTACTCCCCAAGTTGCCAGAAAAGCAATGCATTCTAAGCCAAAACTATGAAATTTGTAGAATGTATTAGCAATTATGAAGGCTGTGCCTCCTGACAAAAGTTGTTGTGCTAGCAAGTGATTCCGAATAGTGTGACGAAGTAGTTCAAACATACGCCTTCCTTATTCAATACTAAAGTATGCTGGATCTTATAGCAGTTGACAGTTGAAAGTTGACAGTTGACAGGACTGACTGTTTATGGTGGCGCGTTTGAGGATATATTCATCAGTTCCTGAATGTCCGCGCTTTTGGGTGGCGGTTGCTATAACCGATCGGAAAAGGTGAGAGATAGAAGGGAGGTTAATACTTAAAATGGGTATTGTTACACCTCCCAACAATCATGATTAGTGTGCCATAGGGGGAAATTTTGGAGCAGAGCCTGCTGCTAAATCTCCAACTCCGACAATGGGAATGTTCTGCTCTACTGGTGGACTTGGAAGACCTGCTATACCTGACAATTGTATTTCACTTGGAGCAGATCCTGCTGAGGTATCTTCAGTCTTCGCTACAGAAACATTTCGATCGATCGGTAGACTTGAAATATCCACCATATTTGACAGTTCCATTTCGCTAGGCGCGGCTCCTGCATCCATTGTTTGGATGGCTGGGGTAAGTAGGTTAGGGGTCTGAGAAGAAGTTGCAGACATGGACGCAGAAGAAACCGTTGTAGATTCTTCTCCACCATCAATCGCGATCGTGATATTAATGCTCATATCTTCACCTTTTGTTCAAGACAAGACAGCGTACCGACCTTCAAAGGTCACTGGGTTTGAGGTCAAATTTTTGACGGTAATCCAATAGGTACATTGCGTCGTATTCGCACGCTCAACAGCAACATCCCAATCAATCTGTGCAGCACCTGACTGTGGCGAAGTTGGCATTATATACCAAATAACATGCCATGTTGTGGGCCAGCCATAGGTAAACCACCGACGTGTTTCATTAGCGACTAGGCTGCCTGTCCACTGTACACCTGTCCACATAATCCATTTCCTCCTGAATTAATAGCGACTAAGAATGCAATAACGTCCTTCAAACGACACTGGATTGGCGGTAAGGTTACGCACAGTGATCCAGTAAGTCACGTACTCAGCGTTTGCCCGTTCAACCTGGACTGTCCAGGAGACTTGGGCAGCCCCAGAACGAGGTGTGGTTGGCATGATCGTCCAGACGACGTGCCACGTAGCGGGCCAATTAAACGTAAACCAGCGTTGAGTTTGATTGCCAGACAGGCTGCCTGTCCACTGTACGCTGCAAATTGGTTGGGTCATCCATCCGTCAACCGGAATTTCCCAAACACCGCGATTGCGAGTGCCGGCTCGAAGTACACGGGCATGGGGTTGGAAGATGAGATCCCCAACCAGCATATTGGGCAGTCCGTTGGAGAAGTCAGTCCAACTGGCACCACCGTCAAAGCTCTGATACACACCCAGGTCGGCGGCAACCCAAATGCGGTTAGCATTTCCCGGATCTACTTCGATCGCATTGATGGGTAACGTTGGTAGTACAGCAGTAGTGCGATCGAGCCAGGATGAGCCACCATTATCCGATCGGAACACTCGCCCACCCCCGATGGTTCGGTGGGTGACCCAGAGTCGGGACAGATTATTGGGATCGACAAATAGGTCACTCACATAGGCATTTGAGCGAGGGGTGGTTAAGGCTGTAAGTGTCGTCCAACTCGAGCCATTCCACTGGGTTCGGAAAATTCGTCCATCTGCCGTCCCGACATACACATTATTGGCATTGGGAATGTAGAGCGCACTTGAACGTGCACTAGACGGATAGGCTAGCCGTGTCCAGGCAGTGCCATTGTTACGAGAAACGTAGAGCGCATCACCACCCATAGCAATGGTGTCACCGTTGGTAGCACTTGTCTCAAAAGGTGGGTAGAACAGGCTGCCTTCTCCAGTGGGAATTGGCGGTGCAATCCATGTCCAGGAACCGAAGTTTCCAGCACTGACCGATCGCTCTGGACTCATATAGTAGTAAGTATGGAAGACGGTTTGAGGATTAGTGCGGTTAACTCCGCAGTCTCCCCCGTCGCCGTCGGCAATATGTTCCCAAGTAGAGGAGCCAGTCCAGCGTTCCGTTCCGTTATCCTGGGTGCCACCAATCAGCGATCGAGATGAACCGTAATTTTGAGCTAGGTACTCGAACTCCGAGATGACCAGCCCGTTATTGCAGTGTTGCCAATTAATGCCTCGGTTATTGCTACGGAAAAGACCACCGTCGTTACCAATGTAAATTGTGTCGGGGCTTCCTGGTTCAAAGGCGATCGCGTGCTGGTCAGGGTGAATTGAATCGCCGGACGAACCTTTGTTTGTCAGATTGATCCACGTCCAAGTAGAACCTGATAGATCGCCACGATGAACTTCAATGGCACCACAATAAACCTGTGTGTCGCGATCGGGGGCAGCCGCAACGAACCAATCGTACCAAGCCTGCCCGGTACTCACGCCGGGAGGTGCCCCTACTGCCGTCCACATTCCTCCAGCCCGTCGCCATAAGTAAGCAGTTGCACCACGTGCACCCCACGCATAGGCAACTGATGGATTCGAGGGAGCAATATCAACCGCGAGGCGATCGAAGTTTCCTGGAGAACTAGGTAGCGTTACAACATTCCAATTTGTACCGCCGTTGGTAGATTGCCAGAGACCATCCCTACAGGCTGCCAGAATTTCTGCTGAAGCCCCACCGGCAGGTGCAATAGATAACGACCATGTTGTTGCCGATCGTCGCTGAGTCCAATTAATACCCCCGTCTGTTGAGACGTGCAGCCCATTCGTCGTGGCAGAAAGCAAGTGCTGACCATTTGCCGGGTCTATCACAAAATCGTAGAAACCTTGTCCGACAAAGGGGGTTGTACATAGGGTTGACCAGGTTGTTCCGCCATCCGAAGAGCGCAAAATGCCTGCTCCAAGGGGAGAATTATACCAAGCGTCTCCTTCGCCTGTACCGCAATACACCGTTGAAGAGTTGCTCGGATCGAAGGCAATAGCACCAATTGTCAAAGTTGCGGCAAAATCCGATCGCGGCGTCCAACTCGCACCGCGATCGAAACTCTCCCAAACCCCCCCGTTGGCAGCCCCAACAAGGACATGGGCAGGATTGCGCGGATCGACCGCTACAGACGATATCCGACCCGATACATTGACTCGGCTCGAACCGTAGGTCTGTCCATTAGGAATAGTCCAAGGTCCAAGGGATCGCCATTGCGGTCCTGTCGATGTCGGTGGTCCAAGGCGATCGGCAGCCTCCAGATACATCCGACCAATATCCTCAGTTGTCATCCCAGTGCCGACTTCCGCCACAGTCGCAACACCAGAAAGGATACCCGATGGCCTAGCTGTAAATTGTACGGCACGTGCCTGAAACTGTTCTCTTGCTTCTTCGCTGACGGCGGATTGGATAGCTGATTCGGCTGCTTGAGTAAATCCAGCGCTTTCTAGCCACTGGAGTTGTCGCAGCAGCACTTTTCCTCCTGGTGGACGGGAAGGTTCTTGTGCAACAGCTAGCCCTTCGGTTGTAACTGGTGTTTGCTGGGCATTAATTAAATCATCTTGTGGTCCACGCATGAGACTCTCTCCTCCTTAAAGCCTAAAAGTTGAAATCCCTAAAGCTTTCTAACCATTTATAAGCATCAATTAAGTCAGATTTGAATTATTCAGAGTTAAGTAGTTTTTCCGGATCGCTTATTTACTTGCCGATGAATGCTCAACAGGCGAAACCTGATTTTTCGGCTCAGCTTTTTGCTCAGTGTTGTGGTCTAGGTCATTGGTGTCAACTTAAGACTAAAACCCTTGATAAATATAGTTAAGCCGATTCCCAATATCTAGCAATTTTAGCCAATAATCTGGGTGTGGCAATTTGGCTTCAACGACCTGTTATGTTGAGTTCGCACGCGCACGATCTCGCTTCACAAAACTAGTAGATTTCCCAGGGTTCTCTCTAAACAACGATCGCCGTTCGCAAAATGATGCTAAATTCCTGATGGGTAACAATCAAGTTAAAAGACTTGCTTAGAAAAGGTTTTGAATCGTAGCTCTCTCAATAAAGATGCTCGTGAGAGATCAGATCGTCACTTTAGAGGGCTTCGATCGTAGAGAATGCTGTAGGCAACTTAATCTTAAAATGAAATTATATCTATTTTGTCCTCTCTAATAAAGTGTTATACCCCAACTTAACAATTATTTATGCTTGGCGATCGCCGATCGCTTTATAGCAGTTACAAAATATTGCAGGTTTATAGCAGACTCAAGTCTGCAACTGCCTTTCATCCCCGGACTTAAGTCACGGGGTTTTCAGGCTATTGTCCGATAACTCAATCTAATTGCGCTCGACTTCAAAAATCCTTAGCAGTTGTCAAAGTTTGCGGATCGGATGCAAAGGCCAGCCACAGCGGAAATTGCAGCATTGACAAACTGATTAAATCCTCTGTTTCGTCAATCACAATTAACGGCAATTTACCATCTTTCACGAGTCGATCGGCTTTTTGAGCCAAAGCTTCCGCAGACTCGAACATAATAATGCCGCGTTCCGGACCGAAATCGCTGCGAGTAATACCCAAACAGTCCTGCAAACCCCGGCGCCACTCTCCCAAACGTTCGGGGCTGTTCGCGAGTACCAAAGTCCGCACCCGTCCGCCGTAGACGCTTCTGAGCACAGAAATAATTGTCGAAGTAATCAAGATATTTTGCAAGCGCGAACCCATTGTCCGCAATGCGCCCCTTCCTCCTTGGGTGAAAAACCAGTTAGAAACTCGTTCCGCGTGGATGGGTTCAAAGGTGCGCCGGAGTTGCCAAGGCGGGCCGTAATAGTCGGGGAGAGTGCGGTATTGATCGAGAATGCGGCGAATTTGTTTGGCTTGTTCTTGAAATCCCTGTTCGGCAAATTTGGGATTTACCGCTGCTGAGGATTGAGACTCTTCAGCAGGAATTTGCTTGGGTATTTCTTGTACCGGCGGTGTCAAATCTAAGAGCTCGGCGGTGGCGGCCAAATCCTGCAAACTGCCGACTAGATAGTCTTTGAAACCTTGGACTCGGATTGCTAAATCTTGGGAAACTCCGGCAAAAGTGGTTCGCATTTCCTTTTGAATTCGATCGCGCCGCCGTTCGAGTTTTTCTACTTCGATTTGCAGCGCGTTTTTGCGCTGATCTAGTTGAATCAAGCCGTCTTGTACCAAACGCCCGATCGATGCTTGAGTTTCGCCCAACGCTTCTGTCGCCTTGGCTTTGTCGGCTTCCAAGGCGGCAATTCTTTCAGTCAAATCTTGTTCTTGCTGCTGCAATGCTTGGACTCGCAAAGCCAACTGTTCGGTAACATTTTCTGGGATGTGCTCTGCCGTTTCTGCCGTTTCTGTTGGCTGCAAGTCTGTCGGTGGAGAACTTTGCTCGATCGAGCTTTCGGATTCGCCATCACGGTCAGTATGAGGCGGGATTTGGGCGATTGAGCCTGCTTCTTCGACAAATTGGGCGAGGGCGGCATCTTCCTCGTCCCAGGGGTCTGCTTCTGGCGGGATTTGGGCTTGCAGTTGCTGATTTTGGTCGATCGGCAAATCCCCCGTCTGAGATGGTCGTTGGTAGTCCGTCTCGTTTGCGGGTAAATTCGGTTCGCCGTCAGCGGCTGGTTGCGATTGCGGTTCTTGAATTGGAGATTCGTCTGAATTCATGGGAAATTTGGTTCGGCTGGGGGCACGGAAAAGTTAAAAATTTAAAATTAACAACTTTTTCAGTCTTGACGGGGACACCGCTGTTCTAAGCAAGTCTGTAGCATTTTACGATCGAATAGAACCGGCAGAAAGTGAATGCTGTTGATTTCTTTGAAATAGAACAAAATCGGCACAGCGGGCCAAAATATCCGCCAATTTTGCCATTCTCGGAAAGGAAAGCGGCGGATCAAGTTGGACGATCGGTAAATGTCCAAATCGGTTGGGGTGAATTGCAGCCGGATAGTGGCGGCTTGGTACATCAGAAACAAGCCGAACACCGAAAGCGGCAAACTCACCCACTTCTGCACGAACAGCAGCGGTATCGCAGCCAGTACCAGGACTAGGGGAATCGCAAAACTCGGGGCGAGTTCGATCGTACTTGTCGGCGCAGTCGAATCAGCAGTTGCAGTCATGGGCTTAAGTTAAACGAATTTTGTCAATAGTTTATATTTTACCGTTTCCTAGCTTACAGGCCTTTGAGCACGCTAGAACCAGTCCCTTGAAACATCAGCCAAGTCATCAAAAAGTTAAAAATAAAAATAGCAAGCAAAGCCGTCACCACCGCCGTAGTAGTCGATTGTCCGACGCCTTTTGCGCCGCCGGTGGTCGTCAAACCCCAGCTACTGCCGATTACAGCAATCAAACCGCCAAAGGCAAAAGCCTTAATTACGGCGCTGCAAATATCCCACAGAGTCAGAAAATTGCGGACTGAATCTAAAAACACGGTTTGAGAAATGCCGTACATTGTAGTAGCAATCAGCAGTCCGCCGGCGATGCCGGTGAACAGGGACAATAGGGTTAAAATTGGCAGCATCAAACAGCAAGCGATGACGCGGGGAATTACTAGATAGTCGATCGGGTCTGTTCTGAGCATCAGCAGGGCATCTATCTGCTCTGTGACCTGCATCGTGCCGATTTCCGCCGCAAAAGCCGAACCTACCCGCCCCGTCACGATCACGGCTGTTAACACCGGGCCGAGTTCCCGAGTCAAAGACAAAGCCAAAACCCCGCCTACGACATTGCCGGCACCGAGGTGGATAAACTCCCTCGCTACCTGAACCGTAAATACCATGCCGACAAAACCGGCAGTCAGCAAAGCAATCAGCAGGGATTCCGGGCCGACTGCTGCCATTTGGTCGAGGGTGTTGCGGCGGTTAATTTTGCGCGTCAGCAAGTGCAGCATGACTTGGCCGCCCAATAAAATGGCTGCAAACAAGCGCTGACTCCACAAATTGAGGCTCGACGGTGTAGTGTTGCTCAAGGGATTTCGACTGTAGAACAACTGCAAAAAATGAGATATATCTACAAATCTTAAACAAGTTTTTTCTCTAACATTTAAGATTTCTGACAGATTCGATCGCCAAGAGCGATCGCTGCCTATCGTAGAAAAGGACAAGTTTAGTTTACTTGTACGCCTTTCGGCAGTTTAGCTGAATTTACTGACTCCTATGAGCATCTTTCCTAATTTTCTGCGGTCTGTACTGCTGACGGGCCTGTTGAGCTTTGTCGCTCCCATATTGTTAATCGGCGCGGGATTGACAGGCTTTTCCTTAATCGGCTTCGTGCCGGCTCTCCAAGGAGTTGGTCGTTCTGGAGCAGAGATGATTTTGCAGTTCTTAGCTACTTTCGGCAGCGGCTGTCCCCTCCAGGGTTTTTTGGCGATCGGTCTAGCCTTTGGTTTGGTGGGTGCTTTGTTTGATACCTACGCTTTTTATCAGCATTCGCGGTGGAGTTAATTTTGTTTCGATATATGTGGAATTTGAGATTTTAGGTTGGGAATTCTCAATTAAATTTAAAATCTCCAATTGTTGTATTGCGGTGCGATCGCTGCTTCCTTAGCTTGCACCTGCGAACAGCGCGGCCTGGAATGACTTCGCCCAACAACCGAGACTTGCTAGCAGACGGGACTTTTGGATGGCCGAAAAATTGAGACTCGGGTTCCAACTTCCAGATTCAACTGCGGACTCAATCTCAAATCTGAAACCGACTGACTCAACATGATTGCCGATCGCCAATGTTCGGAAATGCGATCGATCTATTGCAGAAAACCGCATCCCCCAATTTCGGGAGCTGGAATATATTAAATACAGGTTGAATCAAGTTTTCCTCAACCTCTAGAAACTTAAAAGATTCGAGGTATTAGTTATGACACTTATTCGTTGGGAACCTCTGCGGGAAATGGACACCTTGCAGCGAGAAATGAATCGGTTGTTTGATAGCTTGACCCCCGCGACCGATCGCACTTCTAACGGTGTGGCTTTTGTACCTGCAGCCGAGATGGAAGAAACTCCAGATGCCATCCACCTCAAGTTAGAAATTCCAGGGTTGGAAGCTAAGGATTTGGACGTACAAGTAACCGCAGAAGCTGTTGCGGTTAGCGGCGAACGGCGATCGGAAACCAAGACAGAAGAAAAAGGAATGACTCGTTCCGAGTTCCGCTACGGTTCCTTCCGCCGCGTGATTCCCCTACCGGCGCGCATTCAAAACGACAGCGTACAAGCTGAATACAAAAATGGGGTTTTGGATCTGAATTTGCCCAAAGCCGAAGCCGAAAAAAACCGCGTGGTGAAAGTGCAAATCGGCGGTCAATAATTCTTTGCTACTTTAGTTAGTCGATTAAGAGGGGGCGCAGTGCGCCCCTATTTTTATTGGAAATTGATTGTCGGTCATCGGGAATTTCTGCTTTCTCCCATTCTCCAACTGTGCTAAACTCGAAAAAGCAATTGTTGGTGAAGAGACTTGCGTGGCGAGTCAGGGAGTTGGAGGCAATGGAATTGCATCCGAATTTGGAGACTTAACCGGAATGACTCGTCAAGAAGTCGATGACTTTTTGCGGGGACTGGGTGCTAAGGTAAAAAGTTCTTCAGGAAATTATGTTGAATATAAATTTTCTGACAGGTCAAAAGTCATAATCCGTACTAATAGTGAAGTTGTTCGCCTACCAGCACCGCGATATGCCTCAGATGGTAGAAGAATAAACTGGGGTTTGCGTCTTGATAAAGATGGTAGCGTACTCCAAACACGCGATGAATTTGGTAATCAGATTCCTGATACGCACATTACTGGAGAAAAAGTGAGTAATTAATATGCCTGATGACTACAACTTGCTTAATTTAGGTGGACTTACATCCCTCGTGAAAAATGTCAATGTGTCTTTGTGGGGGAATGAAGTATTACTGGAATGTATCTACGATCCTACAGGCGATCGATCGCCTTACTCTTTAGTTTTTCAAGACTGCCGAGAAATTAGGTGGGAGGTGCATGATGAAGAAGAAGTAAAAGAACCATTAGCTGATTTGATTGGTTTTCATTTAGGTGAAAACGCGCACCGGAAAGCAGCTTTGATTCATACGGATATTTTTGAAATTTCAATTTTGTACGGTAGTTTTAGCATTCATAAGGGAGAAAACCTAAATTCTGAAGTAGCAGATTTAGAAACAGAGGTTTTGGTATCGCAAGCAACCGCATTTTTGTAGCAATTTAAAAGTACCGCGCGGTTAAAGTGCAGGTAGTCCTGCATAGTGGGTGTATCTCATTTTTGCAAATATCTTCGTAGGGGCGAAGCATTCCGGCAGTAG
>JAUBOG010000176.1:0-12211 GCA_036700105.1 Microcoleus occultus BM001215583 | reverse complement strand
CGGCTGTGCCGTGTCCCTACAATTAATGGGGTAGGGACACGGCAGTGCCGTGTCCTCCGTTTATATCATTCCGATGAAGAGCGGATTTGATGATATCATTCAAAATATAAATAAACCCGCCCTCCTTCTTTGATTGTGGGGGGCGGGTTTATTTAACTTGTGAGTTGGCATCAAAAATTGTCGGTAAAAACCGATCGCCATCGAGATTGAAACGATTAGCCGTTAATCACCGAGCCGCCGTTGGGATGCAAAATTTGACCGGTCATGTAAGACGAATCTTTGGAAGCTAAAAATACGTAACTAGGAGCAACTTCATCCGGTTGGCCGGGGCGTCCCAAGGGCGTGTCTGCACCAAATTTCGCAACTTTTTCTTCGGGGAAAGTTGCAGGAATCAGCGGCGTCCAAATCGGGCCGGGGGCGACTCCGTTGACGCGAATTCCTTTTTCGGCCAAACTCTGGGATAAGGAGCGGGTAAAGGCAACAATCGCTCCTTTTGTGGAAGAGTAATCTAGCAATTGTTCGTTACCTTTGTAGGCGGTGACTGAGGTAGTGTTGATAATTGCACTTCCTTCTTTTAGATGTTTTAGAGCCGCTTTTGTGAGATAAAACATCGAAAAAATGTTGGTGCGGAAGGTGCGCTCTAATTGTTCGGCGGTAATGTCTTCGATGCTTTCTTGCGGATGCTGTTCGGCGGCGTTGTTGATGAGGATGTCGAGGCGGCCGAATTCTTTAACTGTTTGTTCTACCAGGTTTTGACAGGTGCTTTCGTCGCCGATGTCGCCGGCTAGGGAAATGCAGCGGCGGCCTTCTTTTTCGATCGCCTCTTTGGTCTTTTTGGCATCCTCATCTTCGTTGAGGTAAGCAATTGCCACGTCTGCGCCTTCTTTGGCAAATGCCAGCGCCACGGCGCGCCCGATACCGCTATCTCCCCCGGTAATTAAGGCTACTTTGCCGCGCAATTTGTCGCTACCGCGATATCCCTCGGCGAAGGATTGAGGTGCAGGGGTCATCTGCGATTCAATACCGGGTTGCTGTTCTTGATGTTGAGCCGGATTGGTTTGTTGTTGAGTTGGCATAACATATTCCGCTAAGTTCTACCTCTATAAATAAAGGTTTTCTGGGAGCGGCGAATCCTTCTTTTTGCCGATCGTCCTCTACGACTAAAGATAGCCCCGCGAGTCTTGGATTGTGGATGGCGGGTTTATCTAAATTGCGAGTTTTCCTGAAACATTGTCTGTAATTGAAGAGATAAATAAACCCGCCCTCCTAACCTGTAGTTTTGGAGGGCGGGTTTATCTAAAAAGCAGCTAGTTGCTAATTCCTAAGTCTCAAATTAGAAACTTAACCTAACATTAACTGCTGGCTGGGAGCTGGAGCGCCCAACATTAATTTATCGTCGAGCTTCTGAGCTTCGAGAAACGATACAATCGAAGACTCCGCCGACTTTCTCAACTGCGGGAAGTCAACAACATTATTAGCCGCACCAGCATTCTCAAGTACGATCGAGTTGTCAACCATGCTGACTTGTTGAGCAGAGACTAAGCCACCGCTTGTCAGAGGATCGTCGAACTCGACGCTAGAAGCAGTTACCGCACCCGCATCATTACCAGTCAAATCAATGCTAGAACCAGTTCTGACTGCTGTCGGTGTTGCTGTCGGTGCTACCGTCGCAGGTCTGGTATTGGGGCCGGGCACGTCAAAGCTCACCGGGTTGGGGCCTGTGCGGATCGGGAACGGGTTGGGAACGCCCGCAGCATCGAAGACTTCCAATACCGAGTAGGTGGCTGGGGACAAATTAGGAAACACAGCAGTACCAGTAGCATCACTGAACACCAGCGGTTCAGTCCCAGCATCGTAGCGGCCGTTGCGGTTCAAGTCCAAAGTGAATGGCACATTGGGAAGAGTCGGCTCGCTTCCGTCTCTTACACCGTTGCGGTTGTCATCTCGGAATTTAGGAACCAACAAGTCGTAGCGGCGAGAGTTGCCTACCAAAGCGCAAGTAAAGATTTGATTTGCACCGAGAACAACATCCAGCGGTTGAGTTGTTTGGAAGTAACCGGGAGGCGTTACTTCTCGAATGCTGTAATTGCCGGGGCGCAAATTGTTGAATGCAAAGGTCCCAAACTGATTGGTAGTAGTAGTGGGTTCATTCGCTTGCAACACACCGTCACGGTTGGTATCGATAAAGATGGTGACATTAGCAATAGCTGGTTCGTTGCCATCTCGATAACCGTTCAGGTTGAAGTCTTCAAACTTACAGCCGGTGATGCTGCTGTTGGGCGTGTTGGCAAAGGTAACGTTGGCGTCCTGAGTGCTGAGGGTAACATCGACGCGATCGGCTGTAGAAGGCGAGAAACCAGAAGGTACAACTTCTCTGACGACATAGTTGGCCGGAGTCAAGTTCGTAAAGGCTGCTCTCCCCTGCTCATTGGTGAGGCGTTGCTCTTCTCCAGCATCAGCAGTACCGTTATTGTTGGTGTCGAGGAAGACGGTGACTCCTCTAATTGGCAATTCACCCTGATTTGGTTCGTAGCGACCGTTTGCATTCAAATCGTTGTATTTGAATACATTGATGATGGGTAGAGTGTTGCCCACACCGGCATTACTGCCAATACCTTGAGTAGCTCCAACAGGAGAAAAGGTCAGTGCTGGCGAGGGGTTGCGCGCTGGTAAAGTTGTATTGGGCGCTGCAAAAATCGGCCGTTCACCGGTTGCGGCGATCGATCTTTCACCTGTTTGTTGAACGCCGTCTAAATTGTTGTCTACGAATTTAGGGTCGTTCGGTTTCAGCGTATAGGTTGTGTCTGCTACTAACAGCGGTTGCTCTTTGCTGATCGTACCCTGGAATCGTGCCTGCGGTCCTGGTGCCGAAACCAGAGCGGGATTGCCAGTGGTTGCTACTGGAAAATTTAAATTGCCTGGGACACCGCCACCTACTTGTGCCGGCAGTACAGATGGAAAAATTTCCAACACTTTGTAATTGCCAGCTCGCAAATCCTTGAAGGTAACGACTCCGTTCGCATCGCTGATGGCGATGGGTTCAGATCCTGCATCCCAGCGACCGTTGTCGTTTACATCTAAAATGAACGGTACTCGGGGAATCGGGGGTTCGATGACTCCATTGACAACATTTCGCGAGCCGTTGCGATCGATGTCTTGAAATTTATTAACTTCAATTTGATAGAGCGGAGTGTCGCCAACTTGAGCGCAGGCAAAGGTTTGACCTGCTGCTACCGTCACGTCCAGTACCGGAACGTTGCCGGGGGGAGTGCTTTGGGGAAAATCTTGTGTTTCTAACGGTTCTGCGGTCGGAGAGTTAACTTCTACTCCGGTAACAGAATTAATTTGTCGTGTAATCCGTTCTTCCCGAATCTTGTAGCTTCCGGGTGCTACGTTGAACGACCACGCACCGTTTTTGTCGGATAAGGTGTTGGGTTCCCCTGCATCGCGTTGGCCGTTGCCATTGGAATCAATATAGATTCTGACATTTTTAATGCCCGGTTCATTCCCATCTCGAAAACCGTCGGCATCTATGTCTAGGTATTTGCATCCGACAATTCGGCTGCCTACAACTGCCGTGTTGCCAAAGAAAACGTTGACATCTCTGTTGCTAACAGTGGCGGCGAGAGGGTTGGGCGTAGTAGCACGGAAACCAGCAGGTATTGCCGTTTCTGTGAGTACGTAGTTGCCCGGGACAAGATTGATGAACGAGAACGCGCCGTTAACGTCCGTCGTGGTTGCGACTTCCCCAGTACCAGCATTAAATACACCGTTGGTGCTGGTTGCTGATTCGAGGAGGATGGGGATATTCGCCAGACCCGGTTCATTTGCCTGTCTGATACCATCCGCGTTCAGGTCATTAAACTTGATCCCTAGAATTGCCAGACCAGCATTCCCAAAAGGAAGTCCCGAAACTGGTCGTACTTGCTGGGCAATACGTTCTTGAGTATTATCTGTTTCTGCCATGATTTGTCTCCTTCACACCTAAATCCACGTAATTTACAGACTGCTGTATCTTTTTGTCAATGCTGATTGGCTTTTGCCAACCCCTGACCACCACTACTAGATTTTACATATGTCTGCATTCGATGTAATGTGTCCCGCCTGACACAAAAATCCCTTAAGCTTTACCGCAGGCAAGTATATCAGGTTTTGAAGAATGCTGACAATTTGAGCGCCATATCTTCAAGATTTGCGGCCCGAGTTTTGCTGCGCCTGGACAGTTGCTTTTTTGAAAAGAGAAAAATGCACTCTGGTGACGGTATCTCGGTGAATCGATCGACCAGGCCGCTCCGGTCGATCGCGCTTCGGGATTGTCTGAGAATTCCTCAACACAGGTATGATACATAGCCGTGAATCTTGCTCCCCATATACAAGCCAGCTTTGGATTACCCGGAACTCCGATCTTTGCGTTGGGGATTAACAACAATAGGGTATCACGCGATCGCCCGATCTTCCGTTGTCAATCCCCGCAGTTTTGGATTTGTTGCCGGCGCTGCCCTTTAATTTCAAGCAATCTTGAAGTCTCTGGTACTGGTGATAGCGGGAAAGTGAGGGGTATTGAGCGATAAATTTGCCTTGACAAATTCGCGACTTTCTGCATTCAAATTCAGATTGATATCTTGTTGCCCAAAGTTAGGAACATCACCTAAATTTGTCAAAGATCGATCGACCAAAACACCGCCAATTCGATCGCTAGTTTGACTTTGGGCCAACAGCAAACTATCTGCCTCAAATTTGCCCGCAGCAGACACCTCACCCTCGTAGTTGCTAGCATCCGTCAGCAAATCGCCCTTCAAGGATTTAGCCGACTTACCCTCAACATCTCCCGTCAGCAAATCGATGCTGCGGGCCCGAATCTCTGCCGAGACAACAACCAGCGCAGGCGCAGTTGTTTGAATGAAACCCGGCCGCGGCACTTCCCTGAGTACGTAACTCCCTACGGGAACATTGCGGAAGCTGTAATTACCTTGACTGTCGCTAAAGGTATTAGCTTCACCCGGATCTAAACTGCTGTTGTTATTGAGATCGATGTAAATTTGCTGGGAAGCGATCGGCGGTTCCCCCGGATCGAGGCGGCCGTTGGCATTAAAATCGTTGAATTTGACGCCGCTAATGTTGCCCGTTACCAACACGTTGCCAAAACTAATATTAGTGGCATTTGTACCGTTGCCCACAGTTAAAGGAGTCGGATTGGGCGTGGTTTGGCGGAAACCCGGTTGCGGCACTTCCCTGACAAAATATGTGCCTTGAGGCAAGTTGATGAAAGAGAAATTGCCTTGGGGGTTGGTTAAAGTCTGAGGTTCGTTGGCGTCTTGGCTATTGTTGTTGTTGAGGTCGATGTAAATCGGCCAGTTAGCAACTCTCGGTTCCGCCGGTTCGTTGATGCCGTTAGCGTTGAGGTCGTTGAATTTGAAGCCGCTGATGCTACCGGTCGGAAAATTGTTGCCGAAGTTGACGCCGACAGCGTTAGTATTGCCCGTAATGTCGATCGCCCCTGGATTTGGCGTAGTCTGCACCCATCCCGGCTGCTGCACTTCCCTCACCAGATAGCGGCCCGGGGAAACATTGGCAAAAGTGTAATTCCCTTGCGGGTTGGTGATCGTATTCGGTTCGCCCGGGTCTAACCTGCCGTTGGCGTTGAGGTCGATGTAGATTTGCCAATTGGCCAGCGGCGGGTCCGTCGCATCTCTGACGCTGTTGGCGTTGAGGTCGTTGTATTTGAGCCCGCTGATACTGCCGACAAAAAAGACATTACCAAAATTAATATTGCCGATCGTCGCGTTGGAAGTAACGTTTATCGGGCCGGGATCGGGCGTAGTTTGCCGAAAACCCGGTTGCTGGACTTCTCTCACCAAATATGTATCTGCGGGAATATTGACAAAAGCGTAGTTACCTTCAAGGTTTGTAATAGTATTCGGTTCGCCACCGTCCAGTCTGCCGTTCCGATTCAGGTCGAGGTAAATCTGCCAGTTAGCGAGGGGCGGTTCCCCCGGATCGAGGCGGGCGTTGCTGTTAATATCGTTGAATTTTGTACCTGCGATCGTCCCGGCGTTGAAGTTGTTGCCAAAATTGATATTGCCAGCATTTGTCCCGCTGGTAATGGTTATGGGCGCTGGGTTCGGCGTGGTTTGGCGGAAGTTGGGCTGCTGGACTTCCCGAACTTGGTAAGTACCCGGAGGCAGATTGACAAAGATGTAGTTCCCTTGGCCGTTGGTGAGGGTAGAAGGTTCGTTAAAGTCCACCCGGCCGTTATTGTTGATGTCGAGGTAGATTTGCCAGTTGGGAATTGGGACATCTCCCGGATCGGGGCGGCCGTTGGCGTTGAAGTCGTTGTATTTGGTGCCGCCGATGCTACCGACTTGGAAGTTGCCAATATTGACGTTGCCGATGTCTAGTTGGCTGGCGGTTTTGATGTCGTTGACTGATTCGGACATGGTGTTGCTGGGCCAATGAACGCGGTTCAATGTTTGCTGTAGCGCAATCTAGCAGTTTTTTTACCAATTGTGGCTATTTGAGACGATAAATTTTTTTATGAGAGGGAAGCGGAGAGTGGGAGAGGGGGAGAGTGGGAGAGAGTGGGGGAGTGGTGTCCACTTCACACCATTGAAATTTTCCTTATTCCCTCTTCCCTCTTCCCTCTATCCGTTACATCCGCCCTTGCGAATCCGCTGCCGAACTTCCTTCTATCCGTTACATCCGTTACATCCGTTACATCCGCCCTTGCGAATCCGCTGCCGAACTTCCTTCTTCCCAATTTTTTCCAGATTTGATGTACGATCGCACAAGTTTTGTAAAGGTCAAATTTCTGATGCTCCGAAACCTGACAGCAAGCTGGAATAACGCCCGATCGCTTCCGAGTTGGCTCCGGCGCGCGAGTTTTTGCGGTTTTTTATTGGCAATTGGCTCGATCGCCCCTGCTGCTGCTGCTTCCCGAACTACCTCCGAACAGATTAACAGCAACAGCCCGATCGCTCAAACAAATCCGATCGTCCGCCCCGCCATCAAATTAGGCAGCCGGGGCTCATCCGTGAGCGAACTCCAAGCCGCTCTTAAATTGTTGGGATTTTACGCTGACACTGTAGACGGGATTTTCTCGCAAAGCACAGCCGCCGCTGTATCTGAGTTCCAGAAAGCTGCAGGCATCGCGAGCGACGGTATAGTCGGTCAAGATACTTGGAACCGGCTGTTTCCGGCCGCTCCAGGCGATCTCGAAAACCCGATCGCCAACGCTCCCGCAACCCCCGAAAATTCAGAGACTAACCCCCAACCTCCGCCCGCAAATTTTCCGGTTTTGAGAAGAGGAATGCGGGGAGAATCTGTGAGGGATTTGCAAGAGCGGCTGCGGCAAGCGGGATTTCTGCGCGTCAGGGCTGACGGCGTGTTCGGCAGGGAAACTCAAGCTGCTGTCAAGGCGGCTCAGCGACAATATCAATTACCCGCCGATGGGATTGTCGGCCGCGACACTTGGGAAGCTCTGCTGCGCTGAAACCAAGCCGATCGTCCAAATTGTTAATAATCGCTTTCTGAAGTATTTCTGTACGTCAAAAAGTGTCAAGTTTGGTAAACAAAGGATTGCGATCGGAGCAGTTTGTGGTAGTTTAAAAACATGAGGGGCAAAACCAAGAAGCACAAAAAACTTGGATAAAAAATTTGGAATTAGAGCATTTGTCCCGATCGGCTCTGGTTCTAGGGCAACGGTTGAATGGTGTAACGTATTGGTAAGAGAAAGGTTGACATGGCGATCGTCGAGCTTGATTAAATAGTTTGAAGCTATTGAATTAATCGAAATGCGCGATCGGACCGTCAAACACAGAAGTCTGAATAGACTCCGCCAATACTTAGCTCAGAACAAAGTAGTTGCTCAAAAAGTCCACCCTTAGTCGCAGCTTGCTCAAATCAGCTTAGCTCAAACTTACTTGAATCAACTGAAATTACAAATTTTTGAGGGTCTTGCAATCCGATTGCTAGGCCCTCAAAATTTGTTGTTGGCGATTCGGTTATTGGTTATTGGTTGTTGGTTCTGGAGGCACACACTCGCTTCTGTAGGGTGCGCAGTGCGCACCTTACCCGTACCAATAGTGGATAAAACTATTTTTGGGTCTTAGTCCTGTGGTTATTGGTGATTACCTGGAAAGGATATTCCCAATGCCCAATGCCCTGCGCAGGCCTTCTTCCCAATTCCCGATGCCCAATTCCCAATTCCCCATAACTATTTGATGTCTTCAATCCGCACGTTAAAACCGTTTTGCGCGAGAATTAGTGCTAATTCCTCAGCTTTTTCGAGTTCGTGAAAAGCACCGGCTTGGATTACCGATCGCCCGTTACTAAAAGTGCGAAAAGCATCGGGAACTAAAGACTGCATTTTTGCTCTCGTGTCCTGACTATCGGCATCCACCACTACCCGATAGCGGAAACCCAAAGCTCTTGCTCGATCGAGCGACGGCGCACTATCCCCGGAATCGGGCACAGAATTTCCCCCTAAACCAGCAGGTACGTAGCCGCCCCTTCCTATCGGAATGTTGCGGCCTGGAACCGGCAATTTACCCTCGGAAGGAACCGAATTTGAACTATCAAAATTGGGAGAGAGAATTGGCTGGCGCACCGAAATTTCGGGAACCGATCGCGAATCCGGATCGGGGACGGGAATGGCGATCGCCCCGGGGACTGCTGGTGAAGCTTCGCCATCGCGAGCAGAATTCGGCGCTGCGGGTCTAATTGGCACCGGTCGCCTGGAAACTGGCTCAGGCGGAGCAATTGGCGCTCTTGCAACTCTGGGGGTTAGCGGCCCGGGAATGTAAGCGGGGAGAGAAGTTTCTGGGCCGCCGGTTCTGGAAGCTCGATCGGCCGTTAGCTGAAAACTACTGGCTGCAATTGGCGGCGGCGGGCTAAAAGTTCCCGCCACATCGATCGAACCCGTCGTGCGGTTGCTCAACAACTGATTCCCGTAAGCTGGGATTACTTGACCTTTCGCGGCATTGTTCACATCGTACTGGCCGTTGTTGCGAATCACGTTTCCCCCGGGTTCGGCTGAAGTTCCCAAATCCGGCAGAGCTCTTGAGATCGCCACAATTCCGTCCCGCTGGTTGCTCTCGATATAATTGTTGCGCAGCACCGGTCTAGCATCAGCTTGCACCACCACGCCGTCCTTATTGCGAGTAATTTTGTTGCCGATCAGCAGAGGCTCCGCGTTCTGCGCTACATTTACCCCAAATCCCGTGTTTTCAAAAGTATTATCTCGAACTTCCGGGCGGGAACTGCCAAAAATCGTGATCCCGTTAGCTCCATTTTTCGAGAAAAAATTCCCCCCAATCGTCGGCCTGGAAGTACCCACTACTGAAATCCCGTCGTGAGTGCTCCCCGAAAAAGTATTGTTAACCACGATCGGAGAACTCGATTCGATCCACAAAGCGTAACCGCGATAGTTGGTATTCGTCACCGTCACCCCGCTGAGTCCCGCCCCGTCTGCACCTAAAATCGCGATATTTTGACCCGCCGAAGTCGGACTGATAAACTCTCCTCCGCCTTTGATCAGAATATTTTGGCCGCGAGTGTTGGGATTTCCCTGAACAGTCACGCTCTTCCTGAGCATTAACGGAAATTTTTCGCCGCTTTGGGCGCTGTAAGTACCGGGCGCTAGCAAAATCGCTGTCTTGGGCGGGGCTACGCTCAAGGCGTAGGTGAGGGTTTTGAACGGAGCTCGATCGCTGCCGTTGCCTCCCGTGTCGCTGCCCCCGCTAGAGCTCACGTAGAGTATGTTAATGTCGCTCTGGAGGGCCTGAGAAATTAGCCTGACGGAACCCATCTCGGCTGCGATCGCCGACGGTTGAGTGTGGCAAAAAGCTGTGCTGGCAAAGACGAGCAGCAGGCAATAACTCACGCCTTTGTTTGGCGATAGACTTTCTTTGCACTTGCTCTGTTCTGATTTTAAGATCATAAAAAAACGCAATTTATCTTTGAGCCGGGTTTCGCGATCCGTGTTTCGCGTCGGATTTTCGCGATCGAAGAAGTTTAAATTCCCCCGCCTGTTTGGGTTTTTCTCCCTTAATCTTTTGTATTTTTCTGCTAACCTCACGGCTCTCCTCCGAAGTGTGGTATGCAGCTTAACGATTCCACTCTCAACAAGTTTGATCCATTATGCTTTTTTTTCCTTAATTTAAACAAAACTTAAAAATTAGTCAAATTTACCTCTGTAAATGCCAAAATTAAGCCGATCGCATTGCTAGCATCTTCGCGGCGTGGGAGAATGTAGCGGTTTGACTGGTGGGATTAACTATAACTGAGGTGCTTCTGTTGACATCCTCACCGACCTGGAAAGACGGTGATTCCCAAACCTCACGATTTAGGTTTCTGCGACCTAGCACCTGCCTCTACCCTCAAGGAGTTTTATGGTCTTACGGTCGCTCCACAGACACTTCGCCGCTAGCAAGCGCGGTTCTGATGTGTCGAAATCTCAAGGAGAATTTCTATGTTGTTGGTTGATTCAAGGGATGTTCACCATTGCCCTGTCCTCTTTTCCCGGTCTACCGATTTTGCTGCGCCGCCAGCACAGGGCTGGACTTCGCTCGTGTAGGCTGTCTGATCCATCGTCACGGGTGGGTCATTGACCGCCTCGATTATACCAAAAATCGATGTAAAGCCGTGCTAGAAGCGCGGGGTCTCCAACCCATTTTTCTGATGACCGATAAACAAAACAGAACTTTACCGGCACAGCCAGCCCTCTGTCGGATTTTAGATGCAAATCTCGATCGCGCGCGCGAAGGGTTGAGAATTATTGAAGAATGGTGCAGGTTTGGTCTCAACAGCAGCGATTTAGCTGCGACGTGCAAGCAACTGCGTCAAGAATTGGCTGCTTGGCACGTCGCAGAATTGCGCAGTGCAAGGGATACGCCGGCCGATCCGGGTACGGAGCTGACTCACCCGCAGGAAGAGGTGCGATCGAGCATCCAGCACCTGCTGGAGGCGAATTTTTGTCGGGTTGAAGAAGCGCTGCGGGTACTCGAAGAGTACGGCAAAGTTTACGATCGGAATATGGGCGCGGCTTTCAAGCAGATGCGCTATCGGGTTTACACTCTCGAAAGCAATTTGCTGGCTTACCGGCGCTACCAGCAGTTACTCCGATCGCAGTTATACCTGGTAACTTCGCCCAGAGACAATTTGTTACAAGTCGTGGAAGCTGCTTTGCAAGGCGGACTGACTTTGGTGCAGTACCGCGACAAAACCTCAGACGACGCGGTGAAGCTGGATAATGCGCGCAAGATGAGCGAACTTTGCCACCGCTACGATGCTTTGCTGATTGTGAACGATCGGGTGGATTTGGCGATCGCGGCGAATGCCGACGGCGTACACTTAGGACAGCAAGATTTGCCTGTGGCCGAAGCGCGCAAGTTGCTCGGCCCGGGACGCATCATCGGTCGATCGACGACGAATGGCGAAGAAATGCAGCGAGCCATTGAAGAGGGAGCCGATTACATAGGAGTAGGCCCGGTTTACTCCACTCCTACTAAACCCGATAAACAAGCTGCGGGTTTGGATTACGTGCGGTATGCTGCCGATCAGTCGCCGATTCCTTGGTTTGCGATCGGCGGAATTGACATCAACAACCTCGATGAAGTATTGAATGCCGGAGCTCAAAGAGTAGCCGCAGTACGCGCGATTGTGGAAGCAGAACAGCCTACTTTAGTCACGCAGTTTTTCATCTCGCAGTTAATTCGGATGCAGACTCTCAAAGCTCAGAAAGCTTTGCAGGGAAAAGCCTAGGTTTAAGCAGATCGAGTAAGATTAAATAAACCGCGAAGACGCGAAGGACGCGAAAGAAGGAAATGCAGTTCTTCCTTCGTATTCTTCGCGTCTTCGCGGTTCGTTCAAATAATTAAACTAATAACAAATGACCAATCAAATTGCGCTACAAGTTAACGGAGAAACTCGCAATTGTTCCACGGAAACACCGTTACCAGAATTACTAGAACAATTGGGATTAAACCCGCGCTTAGTGGCTGTGGAGTACAACGGCGAAATCCTGCACAAACAATTTTGGCAAACCACACACATGCAAGCAGGCGACATCCTAGAAGTTGTCACAATTGTCGGAGGAGGCTAGCCACAGATTAGCGAATCAATCCCTTCAAGAGCAATAAATGTTACTTGTAGGCAAAGTCTAGATCCCCCTAAATCCCCCTTAATAAGGGGGACTTTGAATGAATTCTCTTGT
>JAUBOG010000175.1:0-12214 GCA_036700105.1 Microcoleus occultus BM001215583 | reverse complement strand
TTCCCCAACTTGTGCAAAACCCAAAACGTGCAGCAGATTGACGATGCTTTCTACCCCTTTGGGAACGCCACAAATGAGTAAACGAATCGGTTGTTTACCAGCGGGTACGTCGGGAATTTCTTCCCGGAGCAGTTCGGGAACTGATTTTGGTTGTGATATCATAGGGTTTGAACTACAGAAGTAGTGGAATTGCGATCGCCCTTGAGTTTTCTAGGCTAGGGGGCGATCGCTTTTGGGTTTGTACATCCTGAGTCTAGTTCAACGGCTGCCAATTGTCAAGCGTTACGACAATATATATTGTCGTAACGGCAATTCGAGAGATGGTCAAGGTTGCAGAATGCTAACATCAGCTTGCAAAGTTATGGCTAGCAGTTGAGCGTCAGCAGTGATCCGTTGGAAATTAGCAGTTGTAATGGCCGATCGCAATATCAGCAATAAAGAATTAGCTGTTTTAATTGGGATGCACCCCACTTCTGTGTCTAAAATCAAAACCCGTCGCCGACTCACCCGAATCGATGAAGCAACTCTCAGCGCTTTGTGCAAAGCACTGAATTGTCAGCCGGGGGATTTAATGGTGTACGAAGAGGACAATTCCGATCGCTT
Source organism: Microcoleus occultus BM001215583 (assembly GCA_036700105.1). Taxonomy (GTDB): domain Bacteria; phylum Cyanobacteriota; class Cyanobacteriia; order Cyanobacteriales; family Microcoleaceae; genus Microcoleus. The sequence continues at coordinate 11,611 of JAUBOG010000175.1, read as the reverse complement.
AAAATGACATAGTTAAAAGGTTGATTTGACATCAATTCATGTTTATTTTATTATTAATTTCTCGATCGCACTTTCCTTTTCATGCGAATTGACACATCGGGTCGATCGCGCGCTGAACAAAGTCACGCAATATGTTTTAATTTATATTTGAGCAAAATCCAAACAAAGCCAGCCATGAGTCCTAAATCAATAGCCGTGATCAACTTCAAAGGCGGTGTCGGGAAGACTACCGTCACTTGGAGTCTGGGAAATATTATATCCCAAGGAACAGACCGAGAAGTCTTGATGTTAGACTTAGACCCGCAAATGTCGCTCACAGAGGCGATCGGGCTTAACGAAAATACAGGTCATTTAGATGACAAATTTGGCAAGTGGTACGAACAATCTCTCAAACACAGACTCACAATTTACGACGCTCTCGAAGTCTTTAAAAAAGCCGGACATAACTTTAAATTTCCCGTTGGTTTCGACACCATCTATCAGATTGACGAACAGTTGCATTTTGTCCCTTCAGTCGAAGAATTGTATTGGTTAGACTTAGATGGATTTGAGGGAAAAAATGTTAAAGACTTTATCCGCCAATTCATCGGCAAAATCGCCAACTCTGCCAATCTCCCCAAATACGACTTGATGCTTTTTGACTGTTCGCCTTCCTTCAGCCTCCTCACTTACAGCGTACTTTCTTGCTGCGATTTAATACTGATTCCCGTCAACCCAGATTATTTTGGTTCTAGGGGATTGAGTTTAGTTTTAAACTCGCTCCAAAAGCGGATTGAACCTTACCCGTTTCCCAAAATTGCAGTCTTTATGAACAAAGCTAAAATCTATGGAGGATTGCTGACAAATGAAGTTCAGTTTTACATGAGAGAAGTCAAGAGACTTTGCGCTGAGATATCTAAAGATAATAATATCGAAGTTAGATTTTTAGAATCGACAATTAGGGAAAGCGTTGGCCTGAAACGAGCGATTAATGAAGGAGAACTGCCGCGAGAATTAGTTAGGGAATTTGAACAACTGTGGCGCGAGTGTGAGGAGTATCTGAAATGATTAAAAAAGATATTTCTGCTGCTTCCGAACAAGAAAGCGGGGGGTTGGTTGAGGAAATTGGCGAACTCAAGGAAATCCTGCGGGACGTTTCTAGAAAATTAACCAAGCTTGAAGCTCAAGTCAAGCGGGGAGCGGTTTATTCCCGGTCAAAAACTCCTGAATTAGCTACTGTTGCTAATGTTAGTATACCTGCTAATTTATCGTCGGGAAATGTTCTAGAAGCTTATGAAGAACTGCGCTTGCAAGCTAAGAATGGTAATGAAGAAGAGGTGAGGAAAAAATTGTCGGCTATGAGTGCAACTGACTTGAACTTGATGTGTTGCGAGTTAGGGATGCCGCCCAGCAGCAAGAATCCCTCCCGAAAAAAAATGTTCGAGCTAATTATTGGCAGAATTAAACAGAGTTTGAGGCTGTCGCGGCATATCGATCGACAATCGCTTTAAAGTATAGCATTTCTGGGTAAAATCAGGTACGCCTGGTAATTGGTAATGGGGAATTGGGCATGGGCAATTGGACATTGGTAATACTGAGATATGGAACGGGCAAGATGCCCATTCCACAAAAGTTTAAGTTGATTGTGGGGCGGGCATCTTGCCCGCCCCGGAACGGCTTGTGGCAAATGCTACAACATTTCAGCTTGCATAAATTATGGCGGTTTAGCTCGATCGCCCTTATCTCCCTAACACTCTCAATTACCTTGTTTTTGAGCCTGCAAAGCCCTCCGACACCCGCAGCCCAAAAACCGAGGATACTGGCGTTTGCCGCCCTCCAAAGGCGCGGCAGCGAGGTGAGAAACAGTTTATTTGCCGTCAATGCTGACGGTTCCTCCCGCCGCGAACTTGCACCAAAAATAGAAGTGAGTTCTACCCTAGTTTGGTCGCCCAACGGCCAGCGGCTGGCTTTCGTTAGCGCAGATACCGACATCTATACAGTCAACGCTGACGGTTCTGGGTTAACGAAACAGTTTGCTGGCGAGTCTTGCAAAGCAGCTAATTTTGAAATAGCTTGGTTTTCCAACAGCCAGAAACTTGTTTTTGCCCGTTCTTGCGACGGTTTTACCTCTGACAGTCCAGGCAGTCAATCGCTTTATACGAGCAACACTTCGGGCATTAAAGGAACTAAATTAGTTCGGAATTTGGAAGTAGGAGGATATCCGCCTAAAACGGAGATTTCATCAGAATTTTACCTTTCTCCTGACGGTCAGCAGGTAGCATTTGTCAAGGATAAACACATCTACAAAATGAATGCCGACGGTTCGGGAATGACGAAACTCACTAAAAGTCCCGGCGAATATACATCGGGCGGAAGCGAACTTGTTTGGTCGCCCGATCGCACAAAAATTGCTTTTTTCTCCGGTACGTATCCCCAACAGCAAATTTACACGATTAATGCGGACGGAACCAACCTCAAAAATTTGACTGACAACCCGCAAAATCAGGTTTACAGCGTCAAGCTGTTTTGGTCGCCCGACAGCAGCCGGATTGCTTACTATCAGGGGAAAGCGGGCGATTTGCTCGGGGAAAAGCAGGATATTTATGCGATCGGCATTAACCGGGGTACAGCCCAAAATCTCACCCAAAAACCCAGCAACTACGATGCACTTTCCTGGTCGCCAGACGGCCAACTTATTGCCTTCGCCGCCGGAGAATTTAACAATCAAAAACTTTACATCATAAACGCTGACGGTTCCAAGCTAACTCAACTAGCTTCTAGGCTACAACTGTCGGGAATTTCTGAATTATCTTGGTCTTCTGACAGTCAGCAAATTGCTTTTAGTTTTAATGAAATCCAAGGCGACAAAAGCAATTTGTATGCAATTAATCGCGACGGTTCGGGATTGACTAAATTGACAAATGACAAGGATTTAAATGCTAGCAGTCCGGTTTGGCAACCGCAGTAAAGCCACGGAGGAGGACACGGCAATGCCGTTTCTTGCGCCCCAAAACAATCGTAGCATGGGCGAGCATGGCGATCGCACCAGATGTAACTATCGCCCGATTAATTAATTGTAGGGACACGGCAGTGCCGTGTCCTCCGTTTATATGGTTCCGATGAAGAGCGGATTTGAGATCGATTCCCATGCCACCGGATTTAATATTTTGCGTCCGAGATTGTCAAATTGGCGCAGATGCAATAATTTTTTTCTCCTTTAATTGCTGGTGAACTTGCAATTCATGTCCCTCAAGTTCCTGGTGTTTCTCATCCTGCACCTGTTTGTCAATTTTGGGCAACTTTAAAATCGCCCCAGCCAAAACCCAGTAATACACTGACACTGGATCTACATCCAGCGGATAGTATTGAGGATTGATCGTAATAAATCCCACAAACACCCAAAAACTAGCTCCGTAACTCCGCAAACTTTTGTCCTTGACAGAACGGTAAGCTCTAAAAGTTAGAAAAGCCAAGTGTAAAACCATGATTTGAAAAGCAATCATTCCCGGATAACCCAGTTCGTACATCAACTTAGGTTGGAAAGTTTCAATTAGCTGCGGCTTGCCAAATATTCGCGTTGAATTAGTCGCTCGTCCCACACCTCTACCGAGAGGTCTGTCAATGATAAAATTGTTGCTCTGCTCGAACTGATTAAACAGAAACTGTTGGGGCGGTGCAGCATTCCAGCGGTTAACAAAACTCTCCCACCGCTGCTCGATAATTCCTGGGTTAATTGCTGCACCGACAAAGAGCAGAATTGCCAGTCCTGCACCGATAGGAATAAATCGTTTTAAATTAACTAATTGACCGGTGAGAACCAGCAAGATGGCTGTGGCAACTGGAACCATAATTAATGCAGCTCTTTGACCGGAAATTACTGCATTGGCAAATACTAATGCCATGCCAAATAAACCGATAACTCGCCACCAAAATGAAGGGTCGCAAAAGGCAGATGCAAAGGTTAAAAAAGCATTAGAAATTAAAAACCACGCCCACTGCCAAGGTGCTACAAAAGTCCCCGGCAAGCGGATAAACTTGACTTCGGGACTGAATACCAGAGAACCGCCGACAAAACATCTAGCTTCCAGCGTTGCTTTGTATAATTCTTCTCCGGTCATTCCTCGGGTGCCCGCGCATCTTCCACTTTGCAGCAACAAATACTGAATCAAACCGAGAAGGCAGCAAACGATCGCCAAAACGATGTGCATTCGGCTAAAAAATACCAAATCCTTCTTAGTGCGGAGCAGGTAATAGGTACAAGCAATCAGCGGTATGTAACCTATCAATACTTTTAAGCCGAGAATTCCTTGCAGAATGGGTTGGTCGCCCGCCCTAGGACTGAGCTGCATCCCTCCGTTGACAAAAATTAAAGTCAGCATTGCCATCATCAACAGGATACTGAAGGTAGGAAGCATTTGTTTGGGCATGAACAAGGGCAACTGTTTCTTTTTGCAGCTTTGAATTAGGGCGATGAGAGCTGGTATGTAGAAAGCATCTTTCGCTACTTGAAATGCAGCATTTCCGCCGCCAATTGCGTAAGTTATTGTACCGCTGAAAGGCAGGTAAATTAGAAAAGCCCACAAAGCTTGACGCGGGTATTTGTAGGAAAGCAGCAAGATGGCTGCGGCTGCGCCTCCTGCAATTGCAATCTTGGGGCGGGCAACGAAAAGCAGTGGGATGCCGATCGCAGCGCCGATTAAGCAGCAAATGGCGATCGCCTGCACTAATTCATTGCGCTTTTGTGAAGTTTTGCGTTTTTGTGCAGATATTTCTTTTTTGCTGAGTGCTGTTGTTTTTTCGCTCTGCTTGTGTTTGGATTTCTTAGATTTGCGCTTGATTTTTAACATATAGCATCAGGAAGTTCGGCAGCAGATTATGTAACGGATGTAACGGATGTAACGGATGTAAAGGATAGAAGGAAGAAGGAAGAAGGAAGAAGTAAGAAGGAAGAAGTAAGAAGGAAGAAGGAAGAAGGAAGAAGGAAGAATTAAGAAGGAAGAAGGAAGAAGTAAGAAGGCTTTAGTTGTCTAGGAGAGAAGGAAGAAGCAATCGATCGCTGATGTTTCAGAAATTAAGAAGTTCCTCAGCGTCCGGACGGTTGCTATGATTTATAGAAGGCTGAAAGCACTGCGGTCGAGAAGGCTAGAGATGTAGAAGATAGAAGGCAGAATTAAGAAAATTAAAAATATTTTGGTAGATTTGGTAACTTATTATTCAAGTAGAGAACGGGAAAAAATCTGGGTCGAGATTGTGGGTGCGACGCGGGCACAACTTGCACTCGCTACCTTGTAGAATCTAACTGCTGCATCTATAATGTACAAACCCCCGAAAAAAAAAATTAATCGAGCGGTGAACTAAATATGAAATTAACAAAATTTGTATCGATCGGCATTGCCCTAGTTTTAGGAGCAAGCGGGAGCATATTATCGAGCAGCAGAGCATTAGGGGCCGAAAAAGTTGTCCTGACATTCGGCCCGATCCGGCAAACCATCAATATCAGCGACTTAGAAGACTTTGCTAAAGACGGGACAACCACGCCAACCCTGCAGCAAATTATCCGGTTCTCCAAAATGGATGCGCAAATACTGCGGGGGTTGATGGGTTTAGAAATCGGTTTAAAGCCTGCTAGTTTGGCCAGAGTAGTGTACAGCACCCCGGGAGAAAAAATCACGGACGAAATCGGTCAAGCTATTCGCACTCAGCGGCGTACAGAAAGCGGCAAAGCTTTGCGGGCGGCGGTGATCCTCGCAGCCGGCGACGACGGTAAAGTATCGCTGCTCGAAGTCCTGAAAAAGTATCCTCTGGCCGAGGTTTACGTAGATGTTGCCAGCATTAGCGCGGCTGTTGGGAAAGTTCAGAGTTTAGCCGGAAATCTGCAAACCCTGCTTCAAGATTCGACGCGGGAGACAACTAAGACTACAACTACCACCGAAAGTCCGATCGAACCTCGCCGCAGCATTCCCCCAACAACTCCCCCTCCGGCGCGCCGCGCTGCACCGGCACCCTTGCCAGCACCCGCACCGCAACCTATGAAGCCGATCAGGGGACTTTGGTAAAAAAATCCAAAATCTGTCCTAGGGGGCGGTGAGTGCGCAGTTGTGGCATTCTGCAGACAATTTTGAGACAAAACCGTCCCCGCCCTACTCTTGTTTTCTTGCCTTCTTCCGACTTCCATTTCTCTGACATCCGTTGCATCCGTTACATCTCGCCCGATCGAATCCGTTGCCGAACTTCCGACTTCTTCCTGATATCCGTTACATCCGTTACATCCGTTACATCCGTTACAAAATCCGTTGCCGAACTTCCTTTTGCTGACGAGTCGCGAAGCAATCAATTTTTCTGCTTCAATTTTTTGAGCAATTTAGGAACCTCCGAAGGCCGAGCCGCCACAGGTATGTCCGCCTCTTCAAAGGCAGCCATTTTGTTCTCGGCGGTAACTCCAAAGGCTTTCTGGGCTGCGGCCCGAGAACTGATCAGGATGCCGGCGTGGCCCAATGACGGGCCTTTGGGAGCGTAGCGGCCGGCCAGATAAGCAACTACGGGTTTGTCGATCGCCGAGGCGATATAAGAAGCAGCAGCTTGTTCGCTCCACCCGCCAACTTCCCCGATCAACACGATCGCCTCGGTACTGTCGTCTTCGTCCAAAATTTGCAGCCACTGCATAAAAGAAGAACCGACAATCGCGTCGCAGCCAATACAAACCGCCATCGACTGTCCCAACCCCGCCTCAGTCAGCAAGAGAGCAACTTCGTAAGTCAAAGTGCTGCTGCGGCTGATCACCCCGATCGCTCCGGGAGTGTAGAATTCCTTGGGATGAGTTCCCAGCAGCAGTTTGTCCGGTACAATAATCCCCGGACTGTTGGGCCCGATTACCAAAGTTTCGGTGGCTTCTGCTTTTCTGACTAAGCGCACCATATCCAGAGGAGGCACTCCAGGAGTGACGATCGCGATTTGCCGAATTCCTGCGGAGATCGCTTCTAGAGCCGCATCCAGCACCAAGTAACGGTCTACCAAAATTACTGTAGTGTCAACGTGACCGACTGCCGCCACTGCTTCTTCTACCAAATCAAAAATTGGAATTCCCTCCAAATCCAGCCCGCCCCTACCGGGACTGACACCAGCGACGACATTCGTGCCGCAGGCTTTCATCATCAGGGCGGCGCGGGTTGACGCGGGAGATTCTGTAATGCCCTGTATTAGGACTTTGCTTTCAGGAGTTAAATTCATCTGTCTTATCACTTTCGTATTTTGCCGATCGAGCCTCGGCTACTTGGCAGAGGATATAGCTTGAGCTGCGGCCTCATCCAAAGTGCTAGCTAGCTGCACCGGCAACTGTCCCAAACGCTTTTTAACAGCATCAGCATCGACCTCTACCAGGCGCAGCACAACTTGGATGTGTCGGTTGGCGCGAGCTTTCCGTTCCAAATAGCCGGCTACTGCGGCGGTGATTTCCTCGCTCTTGGAGGCGGTGCCCAAAATATTTATCAGTATTACCTTAACGCTTTTATCCTGAGCGACTAACTCCAGACCCAACTCCGTGCGATCGCGCAGGGCATTTACTGCATCGTAGGAGTCTAGGGAACCCATATTCACAAAATTTGCTGGTTTTCCTCCTTGGTGGACTACAGCATCCAGAGTTGCCATTGTCAGCCCCACTCCGTTGCACAAAATCCCGATATTCCCGTCTAGTTCGATTAATTGCAGGGATTCTGGATTCGAGACTGAGGATTGAGATTTGGGGTCAAATTCCGGCTGCGAGTGCTGCACCTTCGAGTTGGAACTCCGGCGATCCCCACCAGAGAGATTTCTCCTGTCGCCTGCAGGGCCGCCCAAGAGCTTTTTGCCCGAGAGTGCGGTCAAGTCTGGATGCCGCCCCAAAGCATCGTCGTTGGCGGTGACTTTACCGTCTAAAGCCATGAGTTCTCCCGTCGGACTGATGCCAAGAGGATTGATTTCTACTAAATCTAAATCTTTTTGGACAAACAGCCGGTACATTTTCTCGACGATCGCGCTTACCGATTGAATCAAGTCTCCCTGCAATCCCATTTTCAGCGTCAGACGCCTCGCGTAGAACGGCGAAAATTCTTGGTCTACGGGAACTTGCTGCATTTGGTCGATCGAGCCTTCGACATCCATACCTCCTTGTCTCGATCCCAGAAGCACCGGGCGGCGCGCTACGGGGTCTAGGAGTACGGCCAAGTAGAATTCTTGGTCGGCGTTGTACTTGGCTTCTGCCAGCAAAACTTGCGGATATTCGTCCTCGATCGGCAAATTAAAAATTGTTTGAGCCGCAGCTACTGCATCGATCGTATTTTCTACAAACTTGATGCCGCCTGCCCGGCCGCGTCCCCCAGCCCGCACTTGCGACTTCAGTACAACTGGGTAGGGAATTTTCAGCCCTTTGAGGTCAGCGGGATTGTCAATCCGCTGCGACGGCAAAATCGGAATTGCCATCTGGCGAAATAAAGATTTAGCTTGGTACTCTAACAAATCCATTATCAATAACGGGTGAGGGGTATTTGGCAACAAGCAATGGGTAATTGGCAATTCATAATTAATAGATACTAATTGGCTTTTTGTCAAGTTAAAAGTTGTAAAATCTAGATTTTATCTTTTAATTTTCGACTTTTGTATTGCCGATTACTTATGTGGTATTGCTGGCATATAACTTATTACGCCTGAAAATTGGGTCTAAAGCCTCCCCGTTTAGGGGGAAATCAAACAAAATGATTCATTGCTAGAATCCTCTTCTATCGATGGAAGAGGTAGCTAGCTGTCAACTGATGAACTAAGCTGTTTTGTACTTTTTGTTTGGCGATCGACAATTGCAAGATTTGACTGGATCGGGCGGGACAGAGTAGGGAGATGGTTAGTAGTTGTTTTTTCTTCGGAGTTTTCGGAATACTGTTTCCAGATATTTCTGGGAGCTAATTATCAATTGATTGCAACTAAATTAATCTAATCAAGCATCAAATACGACTTGCTTTTAAGCTTGTCATATGTATTTTCTCCCTTTTTCCCGATAACTAATGACTCCTTCCTAATAACTAATGACTCCTTCCCAATAACTAATGACTCCTTCCCAATAACTAATGACTAATGACTAATGACTTCTGTCAACTGTCAACTGTCAACTGTCAACTTAGCAGTGCCTTGATGGACGGTTTTGACCCATTTGAGCCGCTTGGGACGGAGCGAAATCCGAGCAGTCACGCTTCCCACCAGCATCCAGTGCAGCATATACACAGTACCCCGCAGGGTTTGCAGCAAGGTGACAAAAACTCGCCTGGCGTCAAATTTGGTTTCTTTGCGAGTGCGGCGCAAACCGACAAACATTCCCACCACCGACAAGGTAAGGGTCATAAAAGTTATGGGACTCGATATCGGCATCCGGCGCAGCACAATTGACATCAAACAGTCGGGCAGCGCTACTGTGGGCAAGAAATATTGAGATACCCAAAATCCAAATAAATCCCAAGTTTTCGCAGTTCCCATGCGGTTGCCCAAAATTAACCGCCAGTAGTCAAGATAGCGCTGATAGCCGCCTTCTGCCCAGCGATTGCGCTGGTGCCACAGGGCCCTAGCGTTGGTAACTCCTTCTTCGGATACTGGTGGGAAAGCCAGAAATTCAATGTCCCACTGGTCTAGGTGCAGCCTCACGGTCAAATCCAGGTCGTCGGTAATCGTTTCCTCGTTCCAGCCGCCGCAGCGTTCTAAGGCGGTGCGGCGCATGAATTGGCCGTTGCCGCGCAATTCTCCAATGCCGCCGATCGCAATCCGCTGCTGTTGGAAAAAACTGTCGAGGGCCATTTCTGCTTCTTGGCCGCGAGTCCACACATTTACCGCAGCATTGGCGATCGCTTTTCTGACTTGCACGGCCCCTACCTGTTCTGCATCGAACACCGGCAGCACCCGGCGCAGCAAATCCGGCGTTACTGTCGCGTCGGCGTCAAATATGCCGACAAATTCCCCGCGAGTCAGCGGCAAAACTTGATTCAGGGCTCCCGACTTGCCGCCGCTGGCATTCTCTTCTCTGCGAAATACTTTTAGCTGCGGGTACTGTTTGGTTAGCTGTTCCAAGATCAGGGGCGTGCTGTCGCTGCTGCGATCGTCGATCGCCCAAAGTTCGTAACGGTCGATCGGATAGTCTAAATTGCCGATTGATTGTACCAACCGCGCAATCACCGCTTCCTCATTTTTGGCCGCCACCAGCAGCGACACGTAGGGCCAATCCTCTCGATTTTCATCGGCCAGAGGCGGCAGTGCGGGCTTGGGCCGGGCAAACAACACTCGAAATGCTTGCATCCACAGCAGTCCCGTCAAACCCCACACTACCCACGCACCCCAAGAAATCAAGTGCAGGGCGATCGTGCCGCCCCAAATCGCAGTCAGCACGGCGGCCGCTTTACCCCGCCGTCCCCTGTACAGGTTTGGAGGAAAAGAGGCAACTCCCGGCACAGATACCGCGACTGGGAGCTCTGATGAAGCTGCCGCGTCAAACACCCTGTCGCCACCGTCTGCTAGGGCAAATATTTTGCTTGCCTTTTTGGAGTTCGAGGTCAAACTCTTGAGCTCTTCTTTAGCTAAATCAGGGATGTCTAAGTTAAGCTCGCTGCGGTCGTCGTTTTCTGGCCAAGAACTCTCCTGCATAGGTTACTTGATTCAACCACCAATAGTTTTTGATTTTAGAGATAAGTATCCACTGTATCAGCTTCTGGACTTTTGTAGAAAGCAGGCCCGAGCTCTCTTAGTGCGGCCCGGTCGCTTGTACGGCTGGCGTAAACTGCGATTGCGCGGGCGAGTCTTCGGGTGGAAGGAGCGGCTTGCGATCGACCGAGAATATCTGCTAGTTTTTGCAGATAATCTCAACTATTAACTCTCAGGATGCGGAAATATGTCTCTTCCTCAACTGAAGCCAGCCGACGACAAAGAAGTGAAAGTTTACTCGCCTTTCTGTCAAGAGCCCCGGCGCAAGTTTTTGCCGCACGCTATTGGCCTCTACAAGCTCAAAAGCTTGGAGGGGGCTAGAAAAATTGACGGAGGCGAGGACGTGCCGTTTGTGGCTAGTTGGAATACCTCGTCGCTGCCGATCGACTTGACCCGCTGTCGGGTACTTTTTGAGGGCAATGCTGAACTCAGCTACGAAGTGACTATGCAAAGCTCTGATTTTGTCAGTTGCTTAATTGAGGTACTCTTGACTTTTCAGCGGACTCGCAGCGTTGATTTTTCTAAAACGTTTTACCGGAAGCTGATGCGCATGGATGATTGAGTTTCATCGCACCCGCAATCGCTCTTGTGTTCGCAATTGATTGGCGCGCTGTTTCTATTTTTAGAATGCGCCGCGCCCTGACTGAGGAAACCCGGTTTCTGAGTTTTTTTCGGGTTTTTTGCCGCCAAATCTCGCAGCAACTGGGTTTCTAGATTCCGCGCCTAGCTGTTTCAATTATTTTCAAGGATTATTTTGGTGCTGTAACTGAATGCGCGATCGGGCCTTGGGGTTTTTTTTGACTTTGACGGCGATCTATCTGAGAGTAATATCAATTCCGTTAGCATCAGAATGATATAAACGGAGGACACGGCGAGTGCCTTTGTCCCTACAATCGATCGCGGTAGGGACAAAGGCACTCGCGGT
>JAUBOG010000174.1:0-12247 GCA_036700105.1 Microcoleus occultus BM001215583 | reverse complement strand
ACTAATAAATTGTCTGCCGAAATGCTTCGCCCTTGCCAAATTGAGATGCACCCGGCAGATTGTGATAAGAACGGAGTTTAAATCTCTGTTCTGAGGAATGAGAATTAAATAACTTGCATTTTTTGTAGGAAGTTATTTAATCCACGATCCTTATCACTTCCCTGTCAACTGTCAACTGTCAACTGTCAACTGTTTAAGCCCTTACCCAAAACCCCGACTTCTTAAAGAAGTCGGGGTTTTGATCTCGCGAGCTTTTACGTTTAATTGAGCGGTTGATTTGAATTCAAGCAGACTTGAGATCAATCCTCATCAGCAGCTTCGCCGCCGACAACAACATTGCGAATCCGCAAACTCGGGCCGCCGCAGCCTACAGGTAAACCGCTTTGTCCGCCCTTGCCGCAGCCGCCGGATTCATCCCAATAAAAATCGTCGCCGATCGCCTCAATATCGGCTAAAGTGCTGAAAACATTACCCGAAAGAGTCACATCCCGCACCGGTTCGGCCAATTCGCCATTGCGGATCATCCAAGCTTCGCCAGCACCAAAAGTAAACATTTCGCCGTTAGTCATGCCGCCCTGCCAATTGCGGGCATAAACTCCTTCTTCGATATCAGAAAATAAATCAGCCACCGGTGTTGTACCGCGTTCGATCCAAGTGTTGGTCATGCGGACGATCGGCGGATAATGATAATTCAAACAGCGAGCATTTCCAGTGGGGACTTCTCCCAACTTCCCAGCAGTTTCGCGCGAGTGCAGCCGCCCGACTAAAGCACCATCTTTGATTAACTGAGTCGTAGTAGCCGGAGTGCCTTCATCGTCGTAGAAATAACTGCCGCGGTGTCCGGGAGGTGCGGCGCCGTCGAAAATTTGCAAGTCTTTGGGCCCGAACTGGCGGCCGAGAGTCATTACCTCCATGATGTCGGGATTTTCGTAGGCCATGTCAGCTTCCGAGAGGTGGCCGAAGGCTTCGTGGACGAACAATCCGCTGAGAATCGGGTCGATGACGACGGTGTAGGTGTTGCCGCAGACGGGGGGTAAGGCTAAGGAGTCTACGGCTCTCTGGGCGGCGCTGCGGACTTGAACGTCAAGCTGGGTTAAGTCTTCGTAGGCTTTGCGCGAACCGGTGGTTTCGCGCCCGGTTTGTACGGTTTCTCCGCTGCGGGCTGTGGCGCCAAAGCGCATTTCCATGTCGGCCCAGCCTTGTTCGAGCATTGTGCCTTCGGAGGTGGCGAGGATGATGCGCTGGGTGCTGTCGCCGTAGCGGACGGAGACGGTGGCGATGCAGGGGTCTATGCTGCGCAGGATTTGGGCGTAGCGATCGCACAGTTGCTTTTTCTCGATCAGGGGAACCAGACGGGGATCTGTTCCTGTCAGCGGTAGGAAGCAAGTGTCCTGTACGGGTGTCACGGGCGCGAGAATTGTTTCTTCTTCGCCGATCAGTTTGGCGGAGGCGATGGCTTCTTCGATTCTTTCGGCGAGGGTGGAAAGTCGGTTAAAACTGGCAAAGCCCCAGCCGCCTTTGTGACAGGCTCGAACTTGGCCGCCAATTGAGACTCCTTCGCTGAGGGTTTCAATTTTTTCGCCCCGCAGCAGGATGTCGGTGCCTTCGGCTTCTTCGAGGCGAATTGCTAGATAGTCTACCTGGTGGCGGTAGCGTGCCATTAAGTCAGATAGCAGATTTTTTGAGTCGGCGATCGAGGTGGGCATGGGTGTGCGTCGTATTTAACTGCTTTCATTTTGCACTTTTTGCCGGGGCGATCGGGCTAGTTGGTGCAAAATATCGCCCGAAGCGCGGAGATTGCGACTTATTTGGTACGGTTTGCCAATATCGCGAATCGACAAAGGTGGATATGCTGTGAGTCAGGAGGAATGCGAAAACAATTCTTTAGAGTTTTTGAAGTTTTGCTGCTGCCGGAATCCTCATTCCTAAACTTTAAAATTAAATAAATACTTCATCCTTCCTAGCTCCGAAAATGGGTTTATATAGCAAAAATTTAGGTAATTAGGAATTGTTTAATTCCTAGGACTATTGATTATATTCCTTCTTCCTTCTTCCTTCTTCCTTCTTCCTTCTTCCTTCTGATATAACTACTGTGAATACTTACTTTCTACCGACAATAAGCGAAATTTTAGCCTCCGAAGGCTCAGAAAATGACCTCAATCTTTTCGATCGGAGGTTAGCAGGAGAAAACAACCGCCCGAAGTGTTCTGGGAGTCGCGGGGCTTTCCGGCTGAAAGCGGAACAGGAATGGTACGGGGCGATCGCAGCTTTGAATCAAATGCTCGATCGGCAAAAACGATCGCCAACAACAGATTCTTTTGCGGCCAATTCCTGTCAGGGATTGGTGCTGTCTGGCCCCTCTTCGGTTTTAACCGATCCGGCTTTGGCTTCCGGCTTTGCCAATTGGATTTTTACCAGTATTCCAGACAACGATGCAGCTTTGTGGTCTTTTCGGGCCAGACAAAGTTTAGCTTTGCTTCCAGCAGCAACAGATGTGGAAAGATCGGTGCCTAATGCTGCGCCTGCACTGGCTTTGGCGATCGGCGATCCGCTGGCCAACGAGCAGTTTTGTGTGGTTTTAACAGCTAATTTTAGCCTGGTAATGGTTTTAGGCGAAAATGCGGCCGGGATTCCAGCTTTTCTATTTTCTTTCGATCCGCAAACAGTGGCTTCAGCTTGGGAAGTTTTGCGGCGCCGGGTGACTGACAGCGAAGGTTTGCTGGGTAATTCTCACGGCGAGATAAATCTGCCTCAATTAACTCATAATTCAACTAAATTAGATGCGCTGTTCGAGCAGTTTTCACCTGTTGCTCCCAATTATAAAACAGTCACGCACTTTGGCCGCTTGCTGTTGCATAATTTGCCGATAAGGATCGAGGAAACAGGCAGAATTAAGGAGGAAAGAATTGATGATAGTTTGAGGGGAAGGCATGAAAATTTACAGGCTAATAATCTCAACTGCAAATCTGCGATTCCTCACGTTACCAAAGAGGTGGAATTGCTGCAGGCGATCGCCCACGAAGTCCGCACTCCTTTAGCGACTATCCGCACTCTGACTCGGCTACTGCTGAAACGCCCCAAACTCGATCCAGTGGTAATCAAGCGTTTGGAAACGATCGACGCTGAGTGTACCGCCCAGATCGATCGCTTCGGCTTAATTTTCCGCGCCGTAGAAATGGAAATGTCGCAAGCCAAGAATTGGGCCCTGCACCTAACAGCAATGTCCCTCGGCGAAGTGCTGCTTCACAGCATCCCGCGCTGGCAAAAACAAGCAAGCCAGCGCAATCATACTTTGGAAGTAATCGTCCCGAAAAAGCTGCCGGCGGTTGTCAGCGATCCGACAATGTTAGATCAAGTTTTAACGGGTTTGATTGAGAATTTTACTCGAACTTTACCGTCTGGGAGTCAGATTCAAGTGGAGGTGACATTGGCGGGCGATCGGGTAAAGTTGCAGTTGGAATCGAAACATCCATCCGACACTGAGGGCGACTCGACTTTTTCACCTGCTGCTAATGCTCCTCTAAGGTCGATCGGGCCTTTGTTGATGGTACAGCCAGAGACAGGAAGTTTGAGTTTAAATTTGAGCGTGACTAAGAACTTATTTCGGGCGGCTGGCGGAAAGTTGGTGATTCGCCAACGCCCCCAAAAAGGTGAGGTGATGACGGTGTTTTTGCCCCTGCAATAGTGATTAGTTATTTGTGATTTGTAGGGGCGGGCAATGCCCCTACGATGGAATTAATCCTGTTCTAAAAAATAATGGCAAATCAACTCTTCGCCCAGTTTTTCCACAGCAATTGCAGCGACATAATTTGGTGCGGGAACCAGCGCTTTTAAATACCATAAATTCGGTGCTGTGCCCTCGCCCGCGACGTTCAAAAGCTGTGCGGGTTCCCCTGGAGTTAGGGAAACGCTGAACCGATCCAGGGGAAAACTCAATCCGTCTCCGATCGCTTTTATGTAAGCTTCTTTGCGAGTCCAGCAATTAAAAAATGCTGCTAATTTTTGCTCTGCTGAAACTGCCTTAAATGCGGCGTTTTCTTGCTGTGAAAAAAAACGCTCGGCGATTGACTCCATGTTGGGAACGGGACGGATTTGTTCGATGTCTGCGCCGATTTTGCGGCCGCGAGTAACGGCATATAAAGCTAAGCCTTGAGAGTGAGACAAGTTAAAACAAAGTGTGCTATCGAAGTGGGCGGCTATTTCTGGCTTGCCGCAGGGGCCGTAACTGAACTGCACTAGCTTGGGAGCGACGTTCAAATAGCGGCTCAGGATGGCTCTGAGCGCGCCTCTGGCAACGATAAAAGAGTTTTTGTCTCGTGCGAAGTGAAAGCGTTCAGCCCTGTGCAATTCGCTGTCAGAGAGGGTTAGTGCTAAGTTTTCGATCTCGGCTGCGGGTCGATCGAGATTAACGCGCCAGATGTGAATGTCGGTGTTTGATATTGTTAAGTTTGGGGCGGCGCTGTGCCAGATGCGATCGGGATTTGTCATGAATATTTGCCTCCTGTCGGGCAATTTTTGGCATAAGTTGCTATCCTGAGAGAACTTTATCAGGGGCGAGGCGTAAGGTGCGCACTGCGCACCCTACATATAGAGTGCGTGCGTTCAAGACTGTTTATAAAAAATTCTAAATTTTAGCAACATAAATGATGAGTGAAAATTTTGACAACCGACACAAACTAGATATTTCTGAAGCAGCAGAAGCCTTCGTGTTTCCGGCATCTTTTGCCCAGCAGCGGCTGTGGTTTCTCGACCAATTAGCGCCCAACAATTCTTTTTACAACGTCACAACTGCACTGCGTTTGACAGGTGCGATCGATCGGGATTGTATCGAAAGGGCGATCGGGGAAATTGTGCGCCGCCATGAAGTTTTGCGGACGACTTTTGCGGCGGTAGACGGGCAGCCAATGCAAGTAATTTCTCCCACTTTTAAGTTTGTTTTAAATCAAGCAGACTTGGGAAACATACCAGCAGAAAAACGGGAAGCAGCAGCAATAAAATTAGCGCAATTAGAGGCCGATCGCCCGTTTGATTTAGCGGCGGGGCCCCTGCTGCGCGCTGTGCTGATTTGTTTGTCGGAAACCGAGCATATTTTATCAATAAATATGCACCATATTGTTGCCGATGATTGGTCGATCGGAGTGTTGATTCGGGAACTGGGAATTATCTATACTGGCTTGGCGAGCGATCGACCTTCTGGACTGCCGGAATTGCCGCTGCAATATGCCGATTTCTCGGAATGGCAGCGCGAATGTTTGCAAGGGGAAGTATTAGAAAATCAGTTGGTTTATTGGCGGCAGCAGTTGGCGGGAATTCAGGCGCTGAATTTGCCGATCGCTCGACCTAAATTAGCGGCGCAAAGCTACCGCGGATCTACTGAATTTTTCGAGTTAGCGCCGCAGCTTGGCAGCGAATTAAAAGCGCTGGCGCAGCGAGAAAATGTGACTTTGTTCATGACTTTGCTAGCAGCATTTCAAGTTTTGCTCGCGCGTTATTCGCAGCAGTCAGATATTGCTGTAGGCAGCCCGATTGCCAACCGCAACCGCAGTGAAATAGAAGGGTTAATCGGTTTTTTTGTCAATACTTTAGTGCTGCGAACTGACTTATCGGGAAACCCGACTTTTCGAGAACTTTTAAGCCGGGTTCGGGAAGTCACGATGTCCGCTTACGCCTGTCAAGATGTGCCTTTCGAGCAACTGGTGGAGGAATTGCAGCCGCAGCGTTCTTTGCACCAAAATCCGCTGTTTCAGGTGGTATTCAGCCTGCAAAATGCGCCGTTGCAGCAGCTAGAATTGCCTGGTTTAAAGTTGAGCTATGTCAATTTGGAAGTGAAAACAGCGCGTTTCGATTTGGAATTGCACTTGTGGGATGCCGCGCACAGTTTCAGGAGTTGTTACGGGAAGGATTGGCAGTATGCGGACAGTCTCAGAGGTGCGGCAATTTACAACACAGATTTGTGCGATCGCTCTGCAATTAGCAGGATGTTGGAGCATTTTAAGATCCTTTTGTCAAGCATTGTGGCTAATCCAGAACAGCGCATTGCTAACTTGCCTTTGTTGGGCGAAAATGAACGGCAGCGGCTGTTAGTTGAATGGAACAATACTCGCACTGATTATCCCAGAAACAAGTGCGTACACGAGTTGTTTGAGGAGATTGCCGATCGGCATTCGAGCAATATCGCCCTGAGTTTTGCTGGCGAACAATTCACTTATCGAGAAATCAACGATCGCAGCAATCAACTAGCATATTATTTGCAAAAAATTGGGGTGAATGCGGGTGTTTTGGTGGGGCTTTGCGCGTCACCCTCGCCCGATACGATTATCGGTATGTTGGCTATTCTGAAAGCTGGGGGAGCTTATTTGCCTTTAGATCCGAGTTATCCTGGCGATCGGCTCAATTTTATGCTATCAGATGCCGGAGTTAATGTATTGCTGGTGCAGTCAAAGTTGGCGGATATTTTTGCAGGATTTGAGGGGGCGATCGTTAATTTGGGCGATCCTCTGCGAGGGCTCCGCCAACGGGAAAATCTCGCCCGTGAAAGCACGAAAAATCTGGCAAATACCGCAACCTCCGACAATCTTGCTTACGTTATTTACACTTCCGGTTCTACCGGAAAACCGAAAGGTGTGGCAGTTCCCCACAAAGCTGTAAATCGGCTGGTAATCAATACAAATTACGTAAATTTATCACCGTCAGATAAAGTGGCTCAAGTCTCAAACACATCGTTTGATGCAGCTACATTCGAGATTTGGGGAGCTTTGCTGAACGGAGCTACATTGGTTTTAATTAGTACGGAGACAGTGCTTTCGTCCCGCGAGTTCGCCTCAGAAATTCGCCGACAAGGGATTACTGTTTTGTTCTTAACTACTGCGTTGTTCCAAAAAACTGCTGTCAGCGTTCCGCAAGCATTTAATTCGCTGAAATATCTGCTATTTGGAGGAGAAGTTGCCGATCCGAAATTCGTGCGCGAAGTTCTCGAAAAAGGGCGGCCAGAACATTTAATTCACGTTTACGGGCCGACAGAAAACACTGCATTTTCGGCTTTTTACTGCGTGCGGGATGTACCGGAAACAGCGGCGTCAGTGCCGATCGGCAAACCGATTGCCAACACGCAAATTTACATATTGGATAGCGATTTGCAGCCAGTGCCGATCGGCATTCCGGGCGAGATATACCTCAGCGGCGACGGACTGGCTGATGGCTATCTCAACCGTCCCGATTTAACAGCAGAAAAGTTTATTCAAAATCCTTTTACTGTTAATACTGACTTAGGAGAATCAACTAATTTAAAACTTTATAAAACTGGCGATTTAGCCCGCTACCTTCCCGACGGGAATATCGAATTTTTAGGGCGCATTGACAGTCAGGTAAAGATTCGCGGGTACAGAATCGAATTGGGAGAAATTGAAGCAGTGCTGCATCAGTATCCGGGAGTGAAAGCGGCGGCGGTAATTGTGCGTGAAGATGTGCCGGGAGACAAATATCTGGCTGCTTATGTTGCGGCGGATGACATTAATTGCCAACGGCAAGTCAACGAAGTGCGATCGCAAAATTTGCGGCAATTTTTGCAGCAGAAACTGCCCGGGTATATGGTGCCAAAAAATTTGACGGTGCTCTCATCGCTGCCGCTGACTCCTAACGGCAAAGTCGATCGCGCGGTGTTACTTAAGATAGATGCGGCAACGGGCGATCGGCCAGAGAATTATGTAGGGCCTCGGACTGAAGTTGAACAAGCGATCGCCCAAATTTGGGCTAAAGTTTTGGGAAAACAGCAGGTGAGCGTTTGCGATAATTTCTTTGAATTGGGCGGGCATTCGCTGCTAGCAACTCAGTTAATTTCGCGCATCCGAGACGCTTTTCAAATCGAATTGTCGGTGAGAAATTTGTTTGAAGCGCCGACGGCGGCGAGTCTGGCAAAATACATCGAGACTGTTTGTTGGGCGGCGAAAAATCAACAAATTTCGCAGCCGACAGATGTTAGAGAAGATGTGGAATTTTGACCGAATAATTCGTAATTCGCAATTCGTAATTTTAATTACAAATAGTTTTGCGTTGGGTGGTGGCGGGTTTAGGAGATTATTAGTTTCAGGCACTGATTGTTGGTAAAACCCGCCCCTACGAATCTATTGTTTGTTAAATTTGGGTGCTTTGTCCAACAAGATCATACTTAAGTTAGACCAAATTTTCCCAGCGGTGAGATAATATTTTAGATCGAATTGTCGAATTTATTTGATTGAATTAATCGCAGCGATCGCAGGATAACTCAAAATGCCAGAACCGAAAAAATCGAGTTTACCGCCACAAGCCGGAGATGCCGTAAATCCGGGGTTGGTTGAGTTTTTATCTCGCCTCCGCAGTCTGGATATCAATGTGTTTGTCGAGGGCGAAATCCTGCGCTGCAATGCTCCTGAAGGAGTTATGAGTGCGGAAATGCGGGCGGAAATATTTAACAGAAAAGGCGAAATAATTTCATTTTTAAAAGCGGCTAATTGTACGGCTGCAAACATCGTACCTGTTTCGCGGGAGGGAATTTTACCGCTTTCTTTTGCACAGCAGCGGCTGTGGTTTATGGATAAATTGGTGCCGAACAATCCGTTTTATAATGTTCCGGCGGCGGTGCGGATGGCGGGGGCGATCGACTTTGGGGCGCTGCAACAAAGTTTTAATGAAATTGTGCGCCGTCATGAAGCTTTGCGGACGACTTTTGCGGCGGCAAACGGGCAGCCATTTCAAAAGATAGCTGCTGTTTTTGATGTGCCGTTAGCGCAGCCCTCGGAGAGGATCGCCCTTTTCGATTTGCGCAATTTGCCGCCAGCAAAACGAGAAATAGAAGCCGATCGGCTGATAGTTGAGGAAGCCCAGCGGCCTTTTAATTTGGCGGCGGGCCCGCTGCTGCGAGTGACTTTATTGCAGTTAGATGAAAGTGAATATTTGCTGGTGCTGAATATGCACCATATTGTTTCTGACGGGTGGTCGATCGGGGTGCTGATTCGCGAATTAGGGGCGCTTTATCCGGCTTTTTCCAGTCGGGAACCTTCGCCTTTGCGGGAATTATCGATTCAGTATGCAGATTTTGCGCGGTGGCAGCGCGATCGCCTGCAAGGAGATGTTTTAGAAGCTCAATTAAGTTATTGGCGGCGGCAGTTAGACAATGTTTCGATGTTGAATTTGCCAACCGATCGCCCGCGGCCTGCGGTGCAAAGTTACCGGGGAAAACGGCTGTTTTTGCAACTGCCAAAACAATTGAGCGAGGCTTTAGAAACTTTCAGCCAGCGCGAAGAAGTAACCTTATTTATGACAATGCTTGCGGCTTTTCAAACGCTGCTTTTTCGCTATTCGCAGCAGTCAGATATTGCCGTGGGAACTCCGATCGCCAACCGCAACCGCAGTGAAATTGAAGCATTAATTGGATTTTTTGTCAACAGTTTGGTGCTGCGAACTGACTTATCGGGAAACCCGAGTTTTCGCGAACTTTTAAATAGGGTAAAAGAAGTTGCTTTGGGAGCTTACGCGCACCAAGATGTACCGTTTGAAAAGCTGGTTGAGGAACTGCATCCCGATCGCGCTTTGAATCAAAATCCGCTATTCCAGGTGGTGTTCGCGCTGCAAAACGCCCCTGCGGACAAGTTAGAATTGCCGGGATTGACGCTGAAGCCGCAGCAGTTGGATGCGGGGACGGCGAGGTTCGATTTGGAGTTTCATTTGTGGGAGCGATCCTCTTCGAGGGCTCCGCTAACGCCCGATAATAAGTTGTGGGTTGATTGTGCGGATGGGATTAGCGGTTTTGTAATTTACAGCGCGGATTTGTTTGATGAAGCTACGATTGTGCGGATGCTGGGGCATTTTGAAACGCTGCTGTCAAGTATTGTTGCCAGTCCCGATCGCCCGATTGAAAATTTAGAAATTTTGACGGAAGCTGAACGAGAGTTGCTGTTAGTTGAATGGAATAAAAATCAGGTTGATTATCCGATAAATTTATGCCTTCACCAGTTGTTTGAAAATCAAGCCGATCGAACTCCCGATGCGGTAGCTTTGGTATTCGGAGAACAACAGATTTCCTATCGAGAGCTAAATATCCGCAGCAACAAATTAGCGCGTTACTTGCAAAAAATCGGGGTTGGTGCGGAAGTTTTAGTGGGGATTTGCTTAGAGCGATCGATCGACACAATTATCGGGATGCTGGGCATTCTGAAAGCGGGAGGAGCTTATTTGCCTTTAGATCCGACTTATCCGCGCGATCGCTTGAATTTGATGTTAGCAGATGCGCGCGTGCCGGTAGCGATCGCCCGCCGGGAGTTTAAACTGTTAGCTAATAGCGAAATTAGTGAAAGCGCAGAAATTTACAATCCAATTATAGTATGTTTAAATGATATTTGGGAGATTGTCGATCGAGAAAATCCCGATAATCTGAGTAGCACAGTTGCAGCAGCAAATTTGGCTTGCATCATCTATACATCCGGTTCCAGCGGCTTACCAAAAGCAGTGCTAATCGAGCACCGCAACTTGTTAAATCTGATTTTTTGGCACCAGAAAGAGTTTGCAATTTCGCAGGGCGATCGCACATCGCAAATTGCCGGCATTGCTTTCGATGCTTTCGGCTGGGAAATCTGGCCCAATTTGGCGGCAGGGGCCAGCATTTACTTTGCGGATGATGACATTAGGAAATCGCCCGAGATGCTGCGGGAATGGCTGCTATCAAATGAAATAACTGTCAGCTTTTTGCCCACGCCTTTAGCCGAACAAGTTTTGCTGTTAGATTGGCCGCCTAATTCTGCGCTGCGAATCTTGCTAACAGGAGGCGACAAACTCCGGCAATATCCGTCAGCAAAGCATCGTTTTCAAGTAGTGAATAATTACGGCCCGACGGAGAATACAGTTGTGGCAACTTCCTGCTTAGTTCCTGTTAGGGAAGGGGCGGATGCAGCACCGGCGATCGGGCGGGCGATCGCCAACGTTCAAGTGTATGTATTGGACAAGCATTTGCAGCCCGTACCCGCTGGCGTTGCTGGCGAATTGTACCTCGGCGGCTGCGGAGTTGCTAGGGGCTATCTCAACCGGCAAGAATTAACTCAAGAGAAGTTTATTCCCCATCCTTTTGCTGTTAAATTTGAGTTAGGAGAGCAAATACAAAATTCCCAACTGTACAAAACTGGCGATTCTGTTCGCTACCGCAATGATGGCAATCTGGAGTTTTTAGGGCGGCTCGATGAACAAGTAAAAATTCGCGGTTTTCGCATCGAATTAGGAGAAATTGAATCAGTATTGTCTCAGCATCCAGCGGTGCGGCAAACTGTAGTTGCGGCTTGCCAAGATGGGGATGCAGAAAAATATTTAGTTGCTTATCTTGTCCAGAATCCTGAAGGCAATTTTGCCGGAGAAACAGAGATTCAGCAGTTGCAGGCGGAGCAAATTTTGCAGTGGCAAATGCTGTACGCTGACACTTACCAGCAAAGTGCGTTAGCGAAGCCCGCCCCTACGGGGGCTACGCCAACGAAGAGGATCGCCAGCGATCCAACATTCAATATTGCGGGCTGGAATAGCAGCTATACCGGGGAGGCGATCGCCCCGGAACAAATGCGCCAGTGGGCGAACAATCAAGCCGCCGAAATCTTGAAATTGCAACCGGATCGAGTATTAGAAATCGGCTGCGGTACGGGTTTGCTGCTGTTCCAAATTGCCCCGCACTGCACGCAGTATTGGGGCACGGACTTTTCCCCGCAGTCGATCGCTGGCATTCAGCAGCATAAGGGCGATCGATCTCTCGAAAATGTAACGCTTCTGCAAAAAATGGCGGCGGATTTTGAGGGCATAGAAACAGCAGCATTTGATGCGGTAATTCTCAATTCTGTAGTGCAGTATTTTCCGAGTATTGACTATCTTTTGCAAGTGCTGGAAGGTGCTGTCAAAGCAGCGGTTCCGGGCGGATCTATTTTCATCGGCGACGTGCGGAGTTTGCCTTTATTGACGGCTTTTCATGCGGCGGTGGAACTGTACCGATCGCCTCCGGCTGCGACTCTCGAACAGTTGCGGCAGCGCGTACAAATGCAGATTTTCCAAGAAACAGAATTAGTCATTCACCCGGATTTTTTTAAAGCATTAAAGCACCGATTTCCGCAAATCGACGGCGTAGAAATTCAACTGCTGCGGGGCGAATTTCACAATGAGTTAACTCAGTTTCGTTACAATGCAATTCTTTATATTGCAGGTGAAATAGATCCCGCTAACCCCCCCTCAGTCCCCCCCTTGGTAA
>JAUBOG010000173.1:0-12261 GCA_036700105.1 Microcoleus occultus BM001215583 | reverse complement strand
TCACTAATAACTTGTAGGCCGAAATGCTTCGCCCTTACAAAATTGAGATGCACCCAAGTCAAATTAGAGAGAGGTTTGCAAATCATTTCGGATCGCTATATAATTGAATTATCACAAAGGAGCGCATATTTTGAAATCTCAAAATTTCCAGAACATATCATCAGCAATCGCTGGGATTCTATTAGTAGGTGCGCTGCTCCTCGGCTTCAACTCTTTTGTCGTCATCAATCCAGGCGAAGCAGGAGTGGTCAGCGTTTTAGGAAAAGCCACAGATGGAGCATTGTTAGAAGGATTTCACCTCAGACCCCCGCTGATATCCAAGGTTGATGTGTACGATGTAACAGTCCAAAAATTTGAAGTTCCCGCCCAGAGCGCTACTAAAGACCTTCAGGATTTAAATGCTAGTTTTGCGATCAATTTTCGCCTCGATCCCAACAGAATAGTTGATGTCAGAAGGACTCAGGGAACACTGGAGAATATAGTTTCAAAAATTATTGCGCCTCAGACGCAAGAAGCATTTAAAACAGCGGCTGCACTGAGAACGGCCGAACAATCTATTACTCAACGCAGCGAACTAAAGCGAGATTTTGATACTGCTCTCAAGGAAAGGCTATCAAAGTATGATGTGATCGTGCTCGATACGAGCGTTGTCAATATTCGATTTTCCACAGATTTTGCGAAAGCGGTTGAGGAAAAACAGGTTGCCGAACAGCGGGCGCAAAGGGCTGTTTATGTGGCTCAGGAAGCAGAACAACAGGCTCAAGCTGACATTAACCGCGCTCAAGGTAGGGCGGAAGCTCAAAGGCTTTTGGCTGAAACTTTGAAGGCTCAGGGCGGCGATTTGGTGCTGCAAAAAGAGGCGATCGAAGCTTGGAGAAGCGGCGGCGCTCAGATGCCAAAAGTGCTGGTAATGGGCAGCGGTTCGAGTCGGGTTCCTTTCATTTTTAATATGAACGATATTCAGGAAGAAGCCGATCGCCCAAAAGTGACTAACAATTAAAATATGACTGACAGTAACAAACCCGGTATCTCGGAAAATACGGGCTTTGTTAAGGATAAACCTCGCAAAAAAGCGGGTTTCCTCGGAAAGCGCGCATAAGTCTTATGACAGTTGCCGGAGTATGCTACACTTCTGAAAGCCAAAATATAACGACAGGTTGAAACCTGTCGCTATTAAAGCGAAGTCCGCAATTAACGCGCAGACAGCACACTCATTTTAGGAAGCAAGGAGAAATTATGACCCGCGCTATTATGGAAACCAACAAAGGTACAATCAATTTGGAACTGTTCGATGCGGATGCGCCGAATACAGTGAAAAATTTTGTTGACTTGGCGGAAAAAGGCTTTTACGACGGACTATCGTTTCACCGAGTCATTCCTAACTTTATGATTCAAGGTGGCTGTCCGAAAGGCACTGGAACTGGCGGCCCGGGCTACAAAATCAAGTGTGAAATCAACTCGAACAAGCATTTGGCAGGAACTTTATCGATGGCTCACGCAGGTAAAGATACGGGTGGTAGCCAATTCTTTATTTGCCATTCTCCCCAGTCTCATTTAGATGGAGTTCACACGACTTTCGGCAAAACTGAGGATATGTCTGTCGTGAATGCTATCAAACAAGGCGACAAAATTCTTTCGCTAAAAATCGAGCATTAATTCTCAGTAATTAGTTGCGTTTGCAGTAAGGACTTTAGTCCTTATTGCAAACAAAACTTGTGATATTTAATCCGTTTAAAATATACAATTTATGACTGTAATAAATGATGCGGCTGTGGTGGCTGAGTTAACTCAACTGTATTTAAAATACGAAAAAGCTCTTTGTACGAACGATATTGAAACTCTCGACACTTTGTTCTGGGATTCGCCGGAAGTCGTGCGGTTTGGGGTGACGGAGAATCTGTACGGAAGCGATGAGGTGAGGGCTTTTCGCGCGGGGCGATCGCCTGTAAATGTCGATCGGCAAATGTTCAACCTCAAAGTCGTTACTTTCGATGCAGACACCGCCGCTGTGACGCTAGAATTCCGCCGCGCGATCGGGCCAGAGGTGCGGCTGGGGCGGCAAAGTCAGATGTGGCGGAAGTTTCCTCAAGGGTGGAAGATTGTTTCGGCTCACGTTTCTTTTTTGTCGGTGTAGATGTTAAAGGTAAGGAAACAATAATTGTTTAAAGCAAGCGAACTTTATGACTGAATCATTCATCTTCTAGAGAAACGTCTAATAGTTCAATTTCCAGACTTTCTTCCTCATTTTCATAATTAAATTCCAATCTGCTCTGCTTAATAATCTCGCTCAATATATTGCTTAAGTACCCTTTGGCAACAGCTTGTTCAAATCTTTCTATCAGAATAGGAAGATTGATTATTTCTTCTATACATTCCATGTACTGAGATACTATAGCATTGATTGAATACTGCTTGCGAGCTTGTGCTTCAATCTTTGATTTAATTTCAATATCTGAATCTGAAGATTTAACTACAAATGTTATCGGATACCTTTCAATTTTATCAATGTCTAGGAAATATTTATTCATATCTACAGTTTCTGTCACCTGAAAAAACCGTCCCAGAGGCTTCATTACAAAATCAATTCCGCCATCATTTGCATTTGTCCGACCTGTTTTAAACAGTTATAAATTTTCTTGCTGGAGCCGATCGACCTCATAACCCCAATAGATCGATCGGTCACTATAGTAGTATTTTAATATACTGTAGCTGACTATCTCAAATATTCTAGCGTCTACAGTTGGCGCGACTATTTGTTTGATAAATTCTATTGCTTGCTCCTCGGTCAATGTTTGAGCCTCTTTACAAAGTTGCAGAAACTTTTCAAAGCTATCTCTCTTAGCTTCAACGTAAGCATCAACGATCTGAATTACTGTTTCTGCTATATTATGTACATTTTCCTGAATTTTAACTTTTAATAAATTTTCGTTAAACCAATACCTGTTAGTTTTAGGATTTCTTAGAATTGGGATGAAGTCACAAGTAGCAAAATATCTTTTAAATTCTTCATTAAGTCTGTGGTTCAAAGCATGGTTCTGAAG
Source organism: Microcoleus occultus BM001215583 (assembly GCA_036700105.1). GTDB lineage: Bacteria > Cyanobacteriota > Cyanobacteriia > Cyanobacteriales > Microcoleaceae > Microcoleus. The sequence goes on along the minus strand of JAUBOG010000173.1, from coordinate 9,220 downwards.
CTTTTGTCCAAACGGTAATTCGCGCTGTCTCTTAAAAATATTTGTATAAACTGCACCTTCATAATCTGAATACATCTCGCTTTGATGAAAATCTTTTAACAAATAGTCTTCGACTAAAACATATATAGCGTATAAGTTGGCAAAACTTCCTCTTGATTTCGAGCCTTTATTTGCAGATTTAGTTTTGATATCCAAATATTGAATTAATTCGCTTGCAGCAAATATTTGCTCGCCCGATGCACTAAAATTTTGTGCTAAAATCTGCTTAGTTATTTTTGTAAATTCGTGTTCCATTGGCTCAAAATTGTAAGTTGAGTGTTAGCTGTTGTGGTGACATTTCACCTGAATTGACTTCGGAATTTTGGTGGTCTTTTTGGTCGTCAGAATTAATCTGTAACCTATTCAATCCTATTTGTACATATTTTTCTTGTAATTCTATTCCGATTGACTTTCTCTTAAGCTGTTTCGCAACAAATGATGTGGTAAAAGTTCCCGAAAATACATCTAATACGACATCTCCCTCATCACTACTTGCTTTGATAATTCTTTCTAACAAAGATGTTGGTTTTTGGGTAGGATGATTTTCATACTCAGGCATACGATATCTGACTCTCGGAAACTCCCAGACATTGCCTGGAACTTTTTCAGAATTATATACTGCTGGTGTAGACTTGCGGTAATCAATTAGTTTTCTCACAGAGCCGGTTTTTGCCTCTACCAGAATATCTGAGGAATTAAATGTATAATTTCGTTTGTCCTTGACGCAATATAAAATTGGTTCGTACAGAGAACCGTAATATTTTTTTGCTTGGACGCCAGAACTGTCATAATACCACACTATTCGAGCAAGAATGCTCAAACGATCGCGCAAATACAGATCGAAGTAAGGCATACTTTGAGTTGAAGCCATCAGATACAAGCTGCCGTTGTGCTTGAGCTTACTAATACATAAGTTCAACCAAGTATAACTCCATTCTAAATAATCGGTTTCAAATTCCCACTTGTCTTTAAAACCATTAAAATCTTTGCCAATATTATAGGGAGGATCGGCAAAAATTAAATCGATAGAGTTGTCTTCAATTTCACTAGAAAGGACTTCTAACACATCTCCCAAAATGAGCTTTTGTCTGTCTACTTCAAAGATTTTCATTTTGCCTAACCTTTTCGGATCGATACGCGCTCTTGTTAGCTATAGTTGAATATTTACTAGAGAGCCTCAATACAATTCGTACTTGAGCAAAGTACAAGGAATCGAGCCATTGAAAACAGGAATCCGCTTGGATGTTCTAAGTCCGACTTGTTTTCCCAACTCCTTATTCCCCGTCAAAATAAACGCATTCCAACCTTTAAAACGCTGCTTGAAAATATCGCCCAACATCTTATAAAGTTCTCCCAATTCCCTAGCATCGCCCAGCCTTTCTCCGTAGGGAGGATTGCAAATTAAAACGCCGCTGTCTGCGGGTGGTTCCAATTGCGATAACTCGGTTTGAGCAAACTGAATCTTACCTGAAAGACCTGCTTGTTGTGCGTTGGTGCGAGCTTGGGTTAACATATCGGCATCGCGATCGCACCCTGCAACTACTTGCTTGAGTTCCGGTAATTCGCTATTCTCGGCTTCAGCCCACAATTTATCCCACAAAGGTTCGTCAAAATCGCGCCAAGTCATAAATCCAAACTGTTCTCGAAACAATCCCGGCGCAATATTCAAAGCTTTTAAACTCGCTTCTAAAGGCAAAGTTCCCGAACCGCACATCGGATCTAAAAAAGGCATATCTGGCGTCCATTCTGCCATGTCCAACAAAGCAGCAGCGAGGGTTTCTTTTAAGGGGGCCATCCCCATCGCCGGACGATATCCCCGCCGGTGCAAACTGCCGCCGGAACTGTCTAAACTTAAGATACCTCGATCGCGATGAATGTGAATGTTAATCAGCAAATCGGGATTCTCTACATCGACGTTGGAACGTTGGTTAAATTGATGGCGCTGCTGGTCGGCGATCGCATTTTTGACCTGCAAAGCTGTAAAGTGAGTGTGGTTGAGTTTGTCGTTGCCGCCGGTGCAGTTGACTGCTAAAGTATTGTCAGCATCCAGGTATTCATCCCAAGGAATTTTCTGCACTGCGCGGTAAAGCATATCCGAGTCGCAGCAGCGGAATTCGGCGATCGGCATTAGCACTCGAAAAATTGTTCTAGACCACAGATTTACTCGGTATAATAAAGCGCGATCGCCCGCAAAGTAAACCCCTGTAAAATCTGGTTCAACATCCTGCGCCCCCAAACGTTCTAATTCTTGGGCGGCGATATTTTCTAAACCGCGCGCAACTGTAGCAAAGTATTGATTCATTGATAATTGGTAATTGGGAATGGGGGATTGGGAATTGGTTTTTCCCGATCGCCCTAATCAGATCGTAGCTGGTTTTAATCCTAACTCTCACAAACAATACTCTATCTTAAGATAGATGCCTAAGATCCAAAAAACTGATTATTTTCAGAACTCTTTGTCAACAGGCGATCGCCGTGCTGCTGCAGTTAGAAGGTCGATCGGCCTCACCCGCCCCCGCTCAACCTCCAAAATCAAGCTGCTGTCGGCAATTCACCGCTGCCGATCAACAGGGTTGGCAACTGCTGCGGAACAAACTGGCATCGACTTGTTGAAAAGTATTGTTAATTAGTTGCAAAGTTTATTGACTTCATGTTAGGCTTCTAGTCAAAGTTGAAAATTAAACCCCTAACGTCACAGTCAGGGAATATTTCAGCTAAACGGGTGTACTACAACAATTGGAGACAATTATGTCAAAGCAAATCAACGGATCGGCTCTCAAACTGTCCCGCGCTAGCAAAATCCAAGTAGAAGTCAAGGAAATTGCCAAGCACGCTACAGCTAAAAACATCTCTTCTGCGCTCCATGTTGATGCCGATGGCAGCGATGTTACCAACGAGTAATTGCGGACTTTCAGTTTAAGCTGTGCATCTGGCAGGCAGAAGTAATCAATTTTACTCTTGCTGGCGATCGACTGTGCGGGATTTGAGGACAAGCCCAAAGCATTGTCCTCAAGTGTTAACTTTTTCAAAACTTATTGAGAAACTTTATCGTTTATTCTCTAATCTATGCGATCGCTCGCCAATCTACTCAAACCATACAATCTCAAAGATTTTCTAAATGACAACTGGACAAACAAAGCAGTTGTAATTCCCAGCCCAGGCAAAAAAGACTTTTCACATTTATTTTCCTGGGAAAAACTCAACCACCTTCTCAACTTTCACCAATTAAAATACCCCGCCATCCGCTTAGCAATAGGAGGAAAAGTTCTCGAAGAAAGCGCGAATGAAAATCTCATCAAATCCTGCCAATCCGGAGCAACTTTAATTATCAACGAAGTACACAAACTACTTCCAGAAATAGCTGAATTTGCGGCAGAATTGAAAGCGGATTTAGGCTATGCAAATCAAGTAAATGCCTACTGTTCCTGGCCGGAAAAACAGGGATTTGATTCCCACTACGACACCCACGAAGTTTTTATATTGCAAGTGGACGGAATCAAACAGTGGTATGTATTTGAAGACACAATAAAGTATCCGCTGAAAGAGCAAAAATCTGCATCTTTTCCACCGCCAGAAACCGCAGCATATTTAAGCTGCACTTTACATCCGGGGGATGTGCTTTACATACCGCGCGGGCATTGGCATTATGCCGTTGCTTGCGAAGAACCCTCGCTGCATTTAACATTAGGCATACACTGCAAAACCGGCATTGACTTTTTAGAATGGTTGGTTGGCGAATTGCGCGATCGAGAAGAGTGGCGCCAAAGTTTACCGCTGCGAACAAATGCAGATTCTATTGATGCAAATGTCAACAGTTTAATTGCCCAATTGCACAGCTACGCAAACAGTAAAAATCTGGCAGATGAGTATAGCAGTTATCTCGACAGTTTGGGAAAACCTGTTGCCAAATATTCTCTGCCACATCAAGCAGGATTCAACATTTTTCCCTGCGGTATCCAAACCAAGTTTAGAATTCCCAAGTTTCAGCGGGTGAGGATTTGCGAATTATCTGAGGGTGGCGGATACAAAATAGTTGTTGCAGGTAAAGAAGTTTCTTTGAGAGGAGTCACAGCTAAATTTACGGACAATTTATTCAGTACGGAATTTTTTACTGGGGAGGATGTGATGGATTGGTTGCCGGATTATGATTGGGAAATAGATGTAGTTCCGCTTTTGTCGCAACTAATAGTTGACGGAATTATTTTTGTTAGTTACAACTGAGATGTTGCACCAAAAGTCAAAAACCTGTAGGGGCGGGATCACCAATAGCTTTAAAAGGTACAGGCAGGTTAAATAAACCCGCCCTCACCCGCTTCGGTGAATTAAAACTAGATAAGAACATCAGTTCAGATAAATGGGTTGTAAAAACAAAAATTTCAGACACATACAATGAGGTAAAGAATGATGGATAAGTTTTTTTGTGCTGATGCTGCTAAATGCGCTCAAGAAGATATTATTGGTACAGCGAGTAATTACCAAACCTATGTCTTGATTGAATGCTGCTTGCCTTGGGAGTCGGAAGCTTTTACTTCTAGAGAAGTTCCCCAAAATCTGAGAAATTTGGTAGAGGAAGTCAATCTATCCCACCAGAATATTAGATTTTTGTTGATAAATAGTGACAAACACAAATGTGCTAATAAGCGCAAAGTTTTGATTTATGACAACAAACATGAAGAACTTTTTGGGGGTTACGAAAAGCATGAATTTAATGCAGATAGCATTGATAAAGTAGCGGAAATTGTCAAAAGCTATTTAGCTGGAGAAGTCCCGGATTGCGAAACTGAAAACAAGCAAACTAGAGATATTTTGGTTTGCACTCACGGCAGTCACGATATGTGCTGTGCCAGATACGGCAATCCTTTTTATGCCCAAGCAAACGCTTTAGTTTCCGAGTTAGAATTGGATGATGTTCGCATCTGGAGATCCAGTCATTTTGGCGGACACCGCATGGCGCCGACTGCGATCGATTTGACTGATGGGAGATATTACGGAAATCTCGATCGCACTTCGCTGCAATCAATCATAACACGGACTGGCGATATCGAATGCTTGCATAAAGTTTACCGAGGTTGGGGAATTTTGCCAAATCCCATGCAAGTTTTAGAAAGAAAGTTGATGGCACTTTACGGGTGGGATTGGTTCAATTATAAAGTTGCCGGCCAAATTATCGCTTCAGATATAAAAAATGATGCTTTCTTGGCTGAAATTACTTTTGAAAAAGCCGACGGTACCTATACTTACCGCGCCGATTTGGTAAAAGATGAAACCAAAACTGTTCGGCTAAAGGGTTCCTGCGGTGCGAAAAAAGAGTCGGAATTTGTCAAATATTCTGTAGAAAACTTCCATTTTTACTCAAAAAAGGAAGAGTTAATGTTTGTAAGCTATCCTTCGGTTTCGATAGCTAAATTGGTCGAAACTGTGTAAAAGCGTGTCCGATCGCGCACAATACATCAGCGGGGGCGGGTTTTTGAGATTGTCGGTTTTTGGCCAATACTGTGGGTTAACCCGCCCCTACAGGCATCAGGGTTTAATTTCTAATTCCATAAATACGTGCGGGATTCCGAGGAAGTCAAAGGGCTTGTCTTGTTCGGCAAATCCTAGTTTATGATAAAATTTAATGGCGTTAATTCGAGACTTAAGTCTCAAAGTTTTGAGATTTTTTGCCTGAGCTTTTACGATTAATTCTGCAATTAATTTAGTGCCGATTCCTCGATTTTGAAATTCTGGAAGCACTGCAACGTAGCTGATGCTTCCTAATTCTGGGGATAATTCGCGCAGTCGGGCTGAACCAATGATTTTACGATCGCACATGGCAATTAAATGCAAAGCAGTATCTTCGTGGCTGTCTTTTTCGCTGCCTTTATCCATTCCTAGGGGCGATCGTAAAACCAGCCACCGCTGGTAAAACATTTCTTCTAATTCTTGTTGGTTTTTAACTGGGCGTATGTCTATTTGAGGCATTTTTTGATTGAATTAAATTTATAATAGTACGATATTTTGTAGGGTGCGTCGCTACGAGATTGTTGATTTGAGAAAGCAGATTTTTGGTGGCGACGCACCCTACGGTATATTGCGCGAGTTACAAACTGTCAGTAATGCTGGTGAAATTAAACGCTTTAACTCGCACTCCGGGCACGACGCTGCCTCCGTAACGTTTCACCTCGCTAAGGGCATCTATATCCCGCAACATATCGGGTAAAATTTGATTGAAACGCAGGTTTTTGATCGGGTAAGCAATCTTGCCGTTTTCAATCCAAAAAGTACCGTCGCGAGTCATTCCGGTTACTTCCGATGTTTTGGGATTGACGTAGTTTACGTACCAAGCTCGACTGACTAAAATTCCGCGCTCGGTTTGAGCGATTAAATCTGCTAAACTTTGGTCTGAACCTGCCATCACGATCGGGTAATAAAAACCTTTTGACTCTTTGCCTTTTTGGGCGGCCCAATAGCGGGAATAAGACAAACTTTGAGGCACGCCGTTTTTGATGATTTCCAAATAGCTATTGCTCAATCCGTCGCCGAAAAAATTATTCGATCGCAGTAAACGATGAGCGGGATCGCGCTGCACCTGCATTAGAGGGCTGAAAAGTTGTTCGCCAGCGCGGTTTCCAGCCGGTTTTCCCTCTGCATCTGCGATCGACATGAACGATCGCCCTTCATCCGCCGCCCTCGCATCCATCCCCCAAATTACCCTGGGTAGCAGATTCGCAAAAGCAGCACCATCAAAGATTACAGGATAAATGCCGGGAGCAATTTCGCGGGGATTGCGGGATGCGATCGCGCGATCGACAACTTCTCGGGCCAATTGCGCGATCGGCAGTTGACTGATGCTCCAAGCCGTGCTTTCAGTCCAGCTAGAACCGCTGTCAATGCGGGCAGTAAAGCTGAAATCCGCCTCTGTAGAATGGTTGCAGGCGCACAGCCCGGTTGAAGAGGCGATCGCGTACAGCGACGCATCAGTGCTCAAAGTACCGGAAGCATTGGCACCTCCCTGGGAGGCGATCGCGCACGCTTGCCGCACCATTTCTGCCCGCGCTAGAGGCGATGCAGCGGCCGTTGCTCCGTCAAAGGCGGCCGGGGGCGAATCGTAGGTTTGAGGGGGCAACAGCGGCATCCATTCGGGGTCTGCCGGCGCAATTTTGGCCAATTCCTGCGATCGTTTGATGGTTTGGGCGATCGCATCTTCATCAAAATCTGTCACAGCAGCAGAAGCGCTTTTGTTGCCAAAATAGCTAGTAACGTTCAGGCTAAATACAGTTTTGCTGATATTTTGGCTGATTTGATTTTCCGAGAATCGGGAAAGAGATTCTTCGCCAGTAGAAAGACTGACAAATACAGCTTCTGCTTCCGACTGTTTGACTGCCTTTTCTAGTAAAGATAAGGCTTGGTCTTCACTTAAAATTGCGGGCGATGTCGTTACTGTCATAAATCTGAATAATTCATCTCTGAGTTCTTTCTCTGTGTTCTCTGCGTCCTCTGCGGTTCAATCATTCCGAATTAAGAATTTCCCCCAACTTGAATATTTCTAACTCGCACCGGTACGCAAGCATGAGTCATTTGAGCTACCTGCATCGGTTCACCCTTTCCGCACATATTCGTGCCGCATTGAACTCGTTCCGAAGCAGGCCCGATCGCATCTACTTGATTCCAGAAATCCGTACTCATCGAATGATAAGTTACATCCTTCAGCATTCCCACAACTTTACCTTTTTCCACCTTCCAGAAAGCATCGCCTCCGAATTGAAAATTGCGCCGCTGTTGGTCGATCGAAAAACTGCCAATACCGTCAATTAAAATCCCATCTTCCGTATCAGCAATCATCTCATCCAAAGTAGCAGTATGACTGCCGCCATCCGGGCCCGGTTCCAGTCCCAAATTGGGAATTCTGACCATCGGCACGCTAGACCAACTGTCAGCGCAGGCAGAACCGTTGCTGGTGGCACGTCCGAGGCGGTAAGCCGTCTCTCTATCGGTGAGATAATCAACTAAAATTCCATCCTTGACAACGTACCAATCCTGCGATTTTACGCCTTCATCGTCGTAACCCATCGTACCGCGGCCGGCCGGTTGAGTGCGATCGCACTTAAAATTCACCCAAGGTGCGGCGTATTGCAGTTTATTCAAATTATCAGTAGTCGCAAAACTTGTCCCTGCAAAATTAGATTCATAACCGTAAACTCGGTCTAATTCCGTGGGATGTCCTACTGATTCATGGATGGTTAAAAACAAATTTGTCGGCTTGAGAATTAGGGATTTGCAAATACCAGCCGGGATTTTTGGCGCAGCGACTTTCTCAATTGCTTCAGCAGCAACTCGATCTACTTGACTTAATAAATCCACTGGGTTAATATGTTCGTAACCCAGATTTAATGGCGGGCGTTCGTATTCGCGACTTTGGGCATCGCCCGCCGCAATTGCCGTACATCTAAAACCTGGAAAACTGCGGTAAATTGTTTGTTCGATTAACGAGCCTTCCGTGGAAGCAAAAACCTTATCTTCGCGGTTAACTTGCAAAAAAGAATAAGCTTTTTTGATGCCTTGTGCAGCGTGTGCTAGCAGCCGCTCGTTAATATTTAGCAGGAGTTCGGCCTTGTCAGCGACTGGTACAGAAAACGGGTCAATAGCGATCGGCGTAACGTAAGTATCGACATATTTTTCGACAGGGACTAAACGCACCGGTTCCTGTTGAGTCAGGCGACTGCCCTTAGCAATTTCTACAGCCAAAGCGACAATTCTGGCAACCTCAGCCGGGGTGCGATTGTGACTCGCAGCAAAGCCCCAAGCGCCGTCTAGCAGCACTCGCACGCCAAAACCGGAACTAACATTATCGGAGATATTGCTTAAAGATCGATCGCGCGCGTAGAGACTCTGCCTTCGGTAACTGCAAAAACGCACATCACCGTACTCGCACCCTGTTTTCCGAATCAAATCTACAGCCAAATTTGCTAACTCCTGAGCGGAGATTTTTGCGGTTAATTGTACCATAGTTATTAGTTATTCGTTATTAGTTATCAATGATTATAGCGCTTTTTATTTATTTGAACAAACCGCGAAGACGCAAAGAGCGCGAAGGAAAGAAAGAGAGAGAGGTTTCTCTTGTTTAAGGGCGTTTTTTTTTGCACCGCCCGGGTGCATCTCATTTTTGCAAATATATTCGTAGGGGCGAAGCATTTCGGTAGTA
>JAUBOG010000172.1:0-12363 GCA_036700105.1 Microcoleus occultus BM001215583 | reverse complement strand
AGAGCAAGAAAAGCCGTCCTAGAAGGACGGGGTTTTAAACCCAGTTTTCTGATAATCTTCTATGTGGGAAGAAAGCAAAAAGCTCGATCGACTTTTTCCCCGATCGCACCTTGCATATCACAAATACTGTATTTTGTCAAATCAGCCAAAATTTCCGTTACAATTCTTAAACTTCAAAATGCGTATTTAGCATAAAAAATTGTAGATGTTACATTTGCAAAATTGAAAATTTAACGATTTTAAAGGGTTTCAGGCTTAAAATCCAAAAATTGTCATAGCACCCCTTGATTCTCAGAATTGTATAATAGCTCAAAGGTTGCAAATTCGTCAAGCAATTGAGAATGGAATCAATAGTGAGGGATGGTAATTTTCGGGGTTTTCGGAGATTGATTGAACATTTAAAACGAAATTAGTTTTCCTATTGTTTTTGCTTATTAGCTAAGCTGAATTTGTGCCGATCGCTCTCATCCCCTCAAAAATAGATAGATATGCTCGATCGAACTTGTGGCCTCCAACCAAACTCGATCGAACTCTGGTACAATAATTAAAACGAAGTCGTTATGAGTTCAGCTAAACAGCTATGACCGAACAAACCGTAGAAAACCTAGTGATTATCGGCTCAGGCCCGGCTGGCTACACCGCAGCCATCTACGCCGGTCGGGCAAACCTGAAACCCGTAGTCTTTGAAGGCTACCAAATGGGAGGTATCCCCGGCGGTCAACTGATGACCACCACAGAAGTAGAAAACTTTCCGGGCTTCCCCGAAGGGATTACCGGGCCGCAACTGATGGATCGGATGAAAGCTCAAGCAGTGCGCTGGGGTGCTGAGTTATACACGGAAGATGTAATTTCGGTGGATTTGACTGAGCGGCCGTTTACAGTGCGATCGTCCGACAGGGAAATTAAAACGCACACGATAGTAATCGCTACAGGCGCGACGGCGAAAAGGCTGGGATTGCCTAGCGAACACGTATTTTGGAGTCACGGGATTTCGGCTTGTGCGATTTGCGACGGCGCTACCCCAATTTTTAAAGGAGTGGATTTAGCCGTCATCGGCGCGGGGGACACCGCAGCCGAAGAATGTATTTATTTGACAAAATACGGCTCTCACGTACATATGCTGGTGCGGCGCGGTCAGATGCGCGCGAGCAAAGCCATGCAAGACCGGGTGCTGAGCAATCCCAAAATTACCGTGCACTGGAACACCGAAGCTGTGGATATCTTGGGCGAAGCGGGCGGGAAAATGGACGGGGTGAGAATTAGAAATATCGAGACCGGCAGCGAAAGCGATTTGCTGGTGAAAGGGCTTTTTTACGCGATCGGTCACACTCCCAACACTCAACTGTTCCAAGGTCAGCTAGAACTCGACGAAGTAGGCTATATCGCGACCAAACACGGTTCGGTAGAAACCAGCGTCGAGGGAGTTTACGCTGTCGGCGACGTGCAAGACCACGAGTTCCGCCAAGCGATCACCGCAGCCGGCAGCGGCTGCATGGGGGCGATGCTCGCCGAAAGGTGGCTGTCGCTCCACGGCTTGGCTCAGGAATTCCATCAAACTGAGGAATCGCACAAACCAGCCTCCGAGCCGGAAACTCCTAAAGTGCGCGCTACGAGTGAAAACTTTGACATCAAAGAGACGCGGCACGAGGGAGGTTTTGCTTTGCGGAAACTTTTCCACGATAGCGATCGGCTGATTGTTGTCAAATATTCCGCTCCGACTTGCGGCCCTTGCCACAGCCTCAAGCCGATTTTGAGCAAAGTAGTAGATGAGTTCGACGGCAAAATCCACTACGTGGAAATCGATATCGAAGAAGATCCAGAAATTGCTGAAAATGCTGGCGTCACCGGTACGCCGACGATTCAGTATTTCAAAGACAAAGCTTTGGTGACTGAACTCAAGGGAGTTAAGCCAAAAAGCCAGTACCGCGAGTTGATTGCCAGCAATTTGTAGAAAGGCAAATTAGCGAAGACTTTTTAACCGCAGATATCAGCGGATGAACACGGATGAACGCTGATGTCATCTTATCTGCGTATATCTGCGTTCATCTGCGGTTAAAAAGTCTTCCTATGGTTTTCGGTAAATATTGATATGCTGATGAAAACAAATCTGACGCACCAATTATCAATTATGGCTCAAAGCCGCCTCCGACTGCCGCGATTTCTCAACCTTGCTTCACCGTCAAGCCTGTCAATGAAAATGATGCGGGCGGGTTTGGCAATAACTGCCCTGTTTGTATTTGCAGCCGCCTTGTCTCCAGCGATGCAGGCTTGGGGATGGCTGCAAAATCCTACGGATGCTTTGATTAACCCGATCCACGAACCGCCTTCGGGGAGTTATTGGTTCGGTACCAGCCGCAGCGGCTATGATGTTTTTTCCCGCACGCTGTTTGCTTCTCGCGCTGCTTGGCAAGTGGTGATTTTAGCGACGGCTTTGAGTTTGTTTATCGGTGTACCGCTGGGATTGGTTAGCGGTTATTTGGGCGGCAAGCTCGATCGCATCCTGTTATTTTTAATGGATACAATTTATACTTTGCCGGGATTGCTGCTTTCTTTGACTCTGGCGTTTGTGGTGGGGAAAGGAGTTTTGAATGCTGCGATCGCCCTGAGCATTTCTTACATCCCTCAATACTACCGCGTCGTCAGGAATCACACCGCCAGCGTCAAAACCGAATTATTTGTCGAAGCCGCACGAGCAATGGGCGCTGACACTTGGACGGTGCTTTCGCGCTACTTATTTCTGAATGTGATTCAGAGCGTGCCGGTGCTGTTTGCGCTCAACGCGGCAGATGCAATTTTAACGTTGGGAGGTTTGGGATTTCTGGGTTTGGGACTTCCCGAAGAAACTCCAGAATGGGGACACGATTTGCGTTTGGCCCTGGATGCGCTACCTACTGGCATTTGGTGGACGGCTTTGTTTCCCGGTTTGGCGATGACTTTGATGGTAGTGGGATTGTCTTTGGTGGGAGAAGGATTGAACGAGTTTGTCAATCCTAAACTGCGAAATCAGTGATAATTTTTCTTGGCCGTTAAACTAGGCACGATCGCCGTCAAGACAGTGGCGGGCTTCTTGTATCCTGTCGTCAATTACCTGCAATCAAAATGTTTGCAGTTCAGGCGATCGTCCTCACGACCAAAAAATTATTGCGGTCGTTCGAGGTTAAATCATATTAATTGATGAAACCGTTGCGTTGCTTTTATTACTTCTTCTTTCTTGCGGAGGAGGCGCTGTAAATAAACGCAACAAAATTTTTAGCGATCGCACCCGCGATCTTACCGCTCAACATCTTTAACTGCATCCAGTAGCTTGTACCCGATCCTACAACAGCAAGCACATCGCTAACTGGATAAATTTCCTTTATTTTGAATAAATCCTCCCTCTTGCGTTGCCATTAAGCCTGCTGCGACTTTGTTTTGCGTACTTGAAACCACCAAAACAATTCAGCAATTGTACTTAAAATTGATGCCTGGGCTCTATCGAATCTTCACAATGCCGCGATATATTTAAAGGAAGCGTAAAGTTAGTGCTTTCGGGAGATGGCGAATTGTGTTGCTGCCGATCGGGTGCGATCGCACTCGATGCGAGCCTAAAGCCCACCAATTTGAGAGAAGTTTGCAGCAGCCAGCGGCGCGGCGGATTAACTCTCAGTACAATTTATCCGGGTGGTTTTTGCCGCTGACGAGACAAACTCGTATCGAACTGCTTAAATGAGAATGTGACGTTAACAACTTAATGTGATTTAACGTCAAAATTAAACCCAATTTCTGAGATTTGAGCTAACTTAACAATGAAAGCCCCCTGTTGCACTACTAAACCCGCAACGCTTCACTTGGGGTCATCGTCGGTCTCCAATCGAGAGTTGCCGACTTACAGCTAAAGCTCGCAAGCTTTATTCAATCGCAGATTGCCTAACATTTAATTCAGGGAAACAGGTAAAGATGGGTGCATCTCCACGGATTGTATTGGTCCCAATTCCGGCAAGTCAAAAATTGTCTGCTAACTGTCTGGCCAACTACGCCGCAGCCGTTAACCCAGATATTCGCAGCCAACTTTGCGGTTCGATCGAACCGCAAAGTTTTTGCAGGCCCTTCTCAGGATTTAGCAGATCCCGACTTCAGTCAGTATTGTCAAGCTAAGCTGACAAAGTTTTCCTAGTTCTTGACAAAAAACGGAAAACAACTTCCATTTTTTGTGAGAAAGGCTACAATCGGAAAGGTCTTTGCAAGATCCGATTCTCACCGTTTGGTGCTTCGACGCTCTGCTGTTACATTTGAGGCAGCAGACGCGCATCCCGGGTAGCGAAAATTCGCCGTGCAACTTGATGTGAAGTCTAACAACCAGAGTCAAAGCAGCAGGCGAATCAAAAATTCGACACCTTGAAGATAAAAGTTACAGGCTCAGTGCCGGAAAACTTTTACAGGTAAAAAGTCGAAGTACCGAGTAAAACAGCCAGTATTTATTGAGGTGCGATCGATCGCGTCTAGCTCGTTCGTTTCTGGGAGCAAGGTATCGCAAATGAGGCGCTAACTTGCTGTGAAAGAAAAAGCCCCGCACTCAATCCTGTGTCGCGACATTAAAGTCGGCCGCAGTATCGAAGGCGATGCCAATTCCAAGCAGAACTCGAACTTTGACTCGTAAAACTGGTGCAATGTCGGTGACAAATTCAGCAGGCAGAGCGAAAATCCCAAGATTTTTTTGCTGCGGGAATGTCAATACTGGCTAACTTGTCTAAACTACAAACAGACACTATTCCACTGTTATTTATTCTTTAATTCAGGAGCATGAGGAAGGCGGCATGATCCAGGCTAACACCGTACTCGAAACCACAATCACACCCGAAATGGAAACAATCGAGTTGCTTAGAAACGCCAAAAGCGTTTTACCTGAAACCGAGTTGGAACTGTTTATCGACGAAGAAGACGATCGAGATGACTTTTTAGACAATCCCTCTGAGGAAGACGACACTAAGTCTATCAAAGGCGCCAAAGCCCGCCGTCGAGCTCAGGCAAAGAAAAAGCATTATACTGAAGACTCTATTCGTCTTTACTTGCAAGAAATCGGTCGGATTCGGCTGCTGCGAGCTGATGAGGAGATTGAACTCGCCCGCAAGATTGCAGATTTGCTGGAATTAGAGCGAGTTCGAGAACAACTGCTGGAAGAGTTAGACCGCGAACCGAAAGACAGCGAATGGGCGAATGCTGTAGATATGGCACTACCAGCATTCCGCCACCGACTCCACGTCGGACGCCGGGCGAAGGAGAAAATGGTGCAGTCAAACCTGCGTTTGGTGGTGTCGATCGCCAAAAAATACATGAATCGCGGTTTGTCTTTCCAAGATTTGATTCAGGAAGGCTCTTTGGGCCTAATTCGGGCTGCTGAAAAATTTGACCACGAAAAAGGTTATAAATTCTCAACTTACGCGACTTGGTGGATACGTCAGGCGATCACGCGAGCAATTGCAGATCAATCCCGCACTATCCGCCTACCGGTTCACCTTTACGAAACCATCTCGCGGATCAAGAAAACTACCAAACTTCTTTCTCAAGAAATGGGCCGCAAGCCTACGGAAGAAGAAATCGCCACTAAAATGGAGATGACGATCGAGAAGTTGCGGTTTATTGCTAAATCCGCACAGTTGCCGATTTCTCTAGAAACTCCGATCGGCAAAGAAGAAGACTCGCGTCTGGGAGACTTTATTGAATCTGACGGGGAAACGCCAGAAGATCAAGTCTCGAAGAACTTGCTCAGGGAAGACTTGGAAAGCGTTTTGGACACTCTCAGCCCCCGAGAACGGGATGTACTGCGGCTGCGTTACGGCTTAGATGACGGACGGATGAAGACCCTGGAGGAAATCGGTCAAATCTTTAACGTCACTCGCGAGCGGATTCGTCAAATCGAAGCTAAAGCCCTGCGGAAGCTGCGCCATCCCAACCGCAACAGCATCTTGAAAGAATATATCCGTTAGAGTAATTCTCTAGCATCACCCAAAAGAGTGATTCGCACTCTTTTGGGGGAAAACCCCCTACCGCAGTTGCGAGCGATCGCTCTTAAACTTTGTTTGTGCCGATCGCCGATCGCGAGTGACAAAACCGTACTGCCAAAATTTAGGGAGTCCCCAAAGGAACTCCCAAGCTTTGCAGTGTCAGAAAACTCTCAACTCGAAAATTAGATCAGGCCCCAGAAGTGAAGCACGCCTTGACCGGAAACCAATTCGATAATCACAGCGGCAGAGAAACCAATCATTGCTAAACGACCGTTCCAATTTTCAGCTCCTTCGCTGAAGCCCCAGTTCCAAGCGTTGCGCTTTTGTTCTTGCATAGTCCGAACTCCTTTCGTTAACTTTTGTAAGGCTTATGTAAATAAATATAACAGTTCCTTGAAAAAAGTGCAAGTGTGCGATACGTGATATCGGTCACAGCCGTCGATCGACCTTTGTGATTTCAGCTAACGAGGAAAAATGGCCAACTCGGTATCGGGGTCAAACAAATGAATTTTGTCATGGGCGACGGCCAGCCAAAGCTCCTCGCCAACACGGATCGATCGCTCAGGGGGAACGCGCACCTGCATCCGCACGGCAGGAGCATCCGTCAAACAGACCAGCAGATAAGTTTCGTGTCCCAAAGCCTCCACAATTTCCACTTGTACCGACAGATTTTTGGTAGCAGGAGGGTGAATGCTCAGATGTTCGGGCCGAATCCCCAAAATTAGCTTTTTCCCGTCATACTGCTGCAAATTTTTTGCCCAAATATCAGGCAAAGTAAAGCGAAACTGCGGGTGAGAAATCAACAGCGGCGCTGTAAACTGCACCGGCAAAAAATTCATCGGCGGAGAACCGATAAACTCAGCAACAAACAGATTAGCCGGCTTGTTGTAAAGCTCTAGAGGTCGAGCTACTTGCTGGATCTGGCCTGCATTCATAATCGCAATGCGATCGCCCATAGTCATCGCCTCAGTTTGGTCGTGAGTCACGTAAATAGTTGTGGTATCCAACTGCCGCTGCAACTGCACAATTTGCGATCGAGTTTCGGCCCTCAATTTCGCATCAAGATTCGATAGCGGTTCGTCCATCAAAAACACTTCCGGATTGCGAGCCATCGCCCTACCCAAAGCTACCCGCTGCTTTTGACCGCCCGAAAGCTGTTTCGGCAAGCGATTTAAAAGACCTTCTATTTGCAATAATTGAGCCACCTTCAACACTCGTTCTCTTACCGCCTTTTCCCGTTCCGAAAAATAGCGCAAACCCGGAGGAAGCGGGCGAGTTGCTCCTACTAAAAAATCCTCAAACGAGCGATAAATCCGCTCCTTATTTAACTTAAAACTATGAGAAGCTAAATAATTAAGAACCTCTTCAACCTTATTTCTTATTTCTGCTGGCTTCTCAACTTTTCCTCCTTCTCCTTGTCTCTTCTCGCTGCTGGCTTCTACTTTCTTCCCTCTTCCCTCTTCCCTCTTCCTTCTACTTTCTTCCCTCTTCCCTCTTCCTTCTTCCCTCTTCCTTCTTCCCTCTTCCTTCGGACTGACATCCGTTACATCCGTTACAAAATCCGCTGCCGCACTTCCTTGTTCGTTCTTCCTTCTATCCGTTAAATCCGTTACAGAATCGGTTGCCGAACTTCCTTCTTCCTTCTCTGTTTGGGAGCGGCGCAATCCAAAAGCGAGATTATCGTAAACTGTTAAGTGAGGATAGAGAGCATAATTTTGAAATACCATAGCGATATCTCGGTCTTTAGGAGGCAAATCGTTAACTAGCCGATCGCCAACCCAGATATTGCCTGCCGTCAAGACTTCCAAACCGGCGATCGATCGCAGCAAAGTGCTTTTTCCGCAGCCCGAAGGCCCCACCAGCACCATAAATTCCCCGTCTTCGACAGTCAGGTTGATGCGTCGCAAAACGCTGTTAGACGTCGAGCTGGGAGCCTCCGGCGAGACACTTTCTGCAACGCTGTTTGTTGCTTTTTCCCGTTCTCCTTGCCGGAGCGGAAAACTTTTGTAAATATTTTCTAATACAACTTGCGCCATCGAACAATTTTAGATTTTAGATTTTGGATTTTAGATTTGTAGAACTTGCGCATAACCGACTTATGTAGGGTGCGCAGTGCGCACCTTACCGCTATATGCAGTGCGTAAAACCTATTTTTGCGTCCCGGACTGATTTGGTAATTGGGAATTGGGAATTGGGAATTGGGATATTCAAGGAAGGAGGAAGTTCGGTAACGAGGAGTGTACAGGATTGAAATGATTTAACGGATGGATGTTGAAGTCAGAGGTCAGAATTCAGATTAATTCCCCCATGCCCAATTCCCAATTCCCAATGCCCAATAACTATTGACTGCCGATCACTTTGATAATTCTTTCACCCGGATTGAGGTCAAAAACCCGATCGCCCGCAGCATCTTTCCCCCAAAAAGCTATAGCATCAGCACCCGATCGCAGCAAGCGGCCGCTGTTGGTAAAAAGTTTAACATCCGTACCCGGAACGGCCCGCAGCAAGCCAACCAAAGCATCAGTCGGTTCCGCGAACCGAAAAGCTTGAGTGCCAATTTCGCCGCGGTTAGTCAGCCTTACAGAGCCCGCAGGCATCCGTTTAGCCCAACCCAACTCCGAAAACAGCACCAGACTGTCGTCCGGGTCGAAAGTGACGCAACCGACCAACTGTTCCTGCTTCCGCAGCCTGGTGACTTGAGAACCCTGGGCGCTGCGGCCCATTGGCGGAAGCTGTTCGTCATCGACATCGAACCGGAGGACTCGGCCTCCCGAAGTTGCGACAGCCACTTGCTCGCCAACTTTGGTCAGACTCGCGCAGCGCAGCCGATCGTCCTCCTTGAGTTTAACCACAGTAATGCCGCGATTAGTCAGGTCGGCAAATTCCTGCATCGGCAAGCGCTTAATTTTGCCTTGCCCAGTCAGAGTTACCAAATCCGCCGCTTCCGAATTTTCCGGCAAAATAAAGTGCGCGACAGTGATTTCCGAAAAAGCGCGGGCGGCACTTTCTTTAGTGGCGCTGGGCGACAGCAAACCGACGATCGGCGTTCCCCGGTCTTTTGGGCTGCTGCTGGGAATATCCGCCACTTTCAGCGGGTAAGCTTTGCCGTTAGGAGTTAAGACGACCAAAGTGCGATCGGTTTTCGTCAGGTTTGCCGTCACAATAAAATCTTCATTTTTTTCTAAAGACGAAACCGATTTTTCGCGGCTTTTCGATCGCGGGCGTTCCCCAGGCGACAGGCGCCGCACGTACTGCTTGTGCGTAAATTCAACAACAGTTTCCTCTACCTCTGGAACGGGTAACAAGTTAGGTGAAACTGTTACCGCCGACAACTGTTTCACCCCAGAATTTTTCTTACCTGAAAATTGCGATTCGGCGTTGGCTGGGCGTCCCGCCACATTCACGAATTTAGTGCGGCGCGGATCTGCATACTTGCGTTTTAGCGATCGCAATTCCTTCTTTAAAGCCTTGAGAAGTTCGCGCCGATCGCTCAACAACCGCTGCAACTCTCGAATATTCCCCATCAACTCATCAAACTCAGACTGCAAATTTTGCCTTTCCAAACCAGTCAGCCGGCGCATCGGCATCGCCAAAATCGCATCAGCTTGACTTTCGCTCAAATTGAGGCGAACTTGGAAAGTTTGCTTAGCAGTAGTCCCGTCAGGAGAATTTCTCAGAATGTCGATCGCGGTATCGAGATTTGTCAAAGCCAACATCAAGCCTTGAACAATGTGACAGCGGCGTTCGGCCGCCTGCAACTCGTAATTGTAGCGGCGGGTAAGAGTCACCTCCCGGAAATCCAGAAATTCTTGCAGCAACTGTCGCAGCGTCAACTGTCGGGGTTGACCGTTGACAATTGCCAGCAAAATCGCGCCAAAATTTGTTTGCAGGTCAGTTTGCTGGTAAAGACGAGCCAGAACCGCTTCGGGAGTAAATTCCCGCTTCAGTTCAATCACAACTCGAATGCCTTCGCGATCGCTCTCGTCGCGCAAATCAGAAATACCGTCGAGGCGGCCGGCATTCACCAACTCCGCCACCTTTTCAATCCAACCGGCCTTATTTACCTGAAACGGAAACTCCGTCACCACGATCGCCGTTTTAGTGCGCACCTTGCGATTTCCAGGCACTTCTTCCACCCCAGCCACACCCCTCACCGCAATGCTGCCTTTACCCTTAGTGTAGGCGTCAAAGATGCCCTCTGCAGCCACGATTTCCCCCCCGGTCGGAAAATCCGGGCCCGGAATCAGCTCGATCAACTTCTCGTCAGAGAGTTCCGGGTTTTCGATCAAAGCAATTAAACCGTCTACCACCTCGCCCAAATTGTGGGGCGGGATATTAGTTGCCATCCCCACAGCAATGCCAGTACAGCCGTTGAGCAGCAGAAACGGCAACTGAGCCGGAAGGGCCATCGGTTCCTGCTGCGAACTGTCAAAATTATCAGTAAAATCAACAGTTGCGTCGCCGACTTGGGTTAGCATGGCTTCGTGGGCGATCGGTGCGAGCCGAGTCTCCGTATAGCGCATAGCAGCCGCCGGATCATTGTCCACCGAACCGAAATTGCCGTGACCCGCAAGCATTGGATAGCGGCTCGAAAACTCTTGAACCATGCGCACCAGAGCATCGTAAACCGATTGGTCGCCGTGGGGATGATATTTTCCCAAAACATCTCCAACTACCCGAGCGCACTTGCGGTAAGGTCGGTCTGGCGTCAGACCGAGTTCGTGCATCGCGTACAGAATTCGGCGGTGAACAGGTTTTAAACCGTCCCGAACATCAGGCAAAGCCCGCCCGACGATCACACTCATGGCATATTCGAGGTACGATTGCTGCATCTCGGCGTGCAGAGGCGTAGAAATTACTTGCCCGGAAAGTAGGTTTAGTTGTTTAGCCATGAGTCCTTATGTCCGTTAATTCCTGAGTGAAGACAGCCTCTGTCAACAATCGTGAGGTTGCCTGTCTCTCCTTTAAAAGCGTTTGCCCGCCGTGCGAACCGAAAGTTCGACAAAACCGCGAGCGCGAGAGGATAAAAATAAATTTAACTTGTGAAAGAAGAATCAGAGTACCAAAAACGTGGAACACTTGCCTCTTACCCTCCACTCTTAGCCTAACCTCTATGTTGCCGACCTTTGTGCCTACCTGTCTATTTACCGCCCGCCGTGAGAAGGTTGGTTCACAGCTCTGCTTTTCCTTATAATCGCTCACAAATGGCGCTCCTTAAGAATTCAGCAGTCAAAAGCTCTCCTAGCGAGGGGATGACTCGGCCCGGCCGGCTCGATCGACGAAAGCACCGATTAAGCCGTCTCCAAAACAGAGAATTGAGAATCCTCAACAATCCCCGCTATATTCGCTACTGAGAATGCTTCGGCCCGAGTACGCGAATAAACATTGCTTTATTCTAAAAGCAGGAAAGAAAATAATTGTCACCTATTCCCGACTCTCAAGTCGGACACTCGATCGAAAGAGACGATACTAGAAACCTGCGGTGGGGGAATCTTGAGACTCTCACCAGTGTCAGGTCTAGTTCTAAAAAAACAACAAAACTGTCTGTGTGTAGTAGTCTAAATGATGGTACTGGATGCTTCTGGCATCTGTACGCCCTCTCATAGTTAATGACTAAAGGATATTATACATACGGGTTTTGCAGGGTTCCCGGCTGATGGCGCTAAAAACTCTGCATTTTTGACGGGGAATGTATTCCCCGTGCCGTGTTCCTCTTTGGACTAAAGTCCCAAAGTTTCCATACTTCCCATATTTATTTATGAAAACCGTTCTGATTGTAGAGGACGATTTGGTTAATGCTCGGGTTTTTTCCAAAATTCTGACTAAGCGGGGGGGCTTAGCCGTGAAGCACACGGAAAATGTTGAAGAAGTGATGCAGATTGCTGCCAACGGCGAAGCTGATTTGATTTTAATGGATGTGTCTCTTTCGCGCAGCGTGTATCAGGGAAAAGCAGTAGATGGCATTAAGATTACTCAACTGCTTAAAGCAGACCCGCAAACGGCATCGCTGCCGATTATTTTGGTGACTGCTCACGCAATGGCCGGTGATAGAGAAACTTTTCTGGATCAAAGTGGTGCCGACGGTTACATATCTAAACCCGTAGTAGATCATCAAGAGTTTGTCGATCAGATTAAAGCTTTACTCCCTGACTGAGTGAACGGAAGGAAGGAAGGAAGAAGGCTGCCTTCTGCCTTGCGTGCGGGCAAGTCACCCATAGTAAAAAGAAGGAAGGAAGGAAGAAAGAAAGAAAGAAAGAAAGAAAGAAAGAAATAAATAAATAAGGAGGAATAAGGAATAGTTTTAATTGTTTGAAGTAACAAAGAGTTATATCGTTTCCGGTTGCATCGGAATGATAGTTCGGACACGGCAGTGCCGTGTCCC
>JAUBOG010000171.1:0-12403 GCA_036700105.1 Microcoleus occultus BM001215583 | reverse complement strand
AAACAGATAGAAAAATTATCCCATCAAAGTTGCTTTCTGCTAATCGGTTGGGAACAACCGAGAGAAGTGACTCAATTTAAAAACCAAAATACTCCTATTCGTACCTTACAACTCAAAGGTTTAGACATCGCAGCCGGACGGGAAATACTCAGAGATTATGGGTTAGAAGAAATTGACAACAGTGAAGCACTCATTCACCGCTATGAAGGCAACCCGCTATGGTTAAAAAGTGTGGCGAATCTGATTCAAGAGTTAGGAATAAGCGCGACAGAATTATTACTAGATGATACCATATTGTTACCCGAAGATTTGAAAGATAGTTTACAGCAGCAGTACGATCGCACTTCCGAACTAGAAAAACAAGTTATGTCATTGTTGGCTAGGGAAAACCAGCCAGTCAACCTAGCAAAATTGCTAAAAAAAGGACAAATATCATCATCAGATTTACTCAACGCGCTCCAATCTTTATCGCGGCGCTGCTTGATAGAAAAACAGGAAAGTCTTTACACTATCCCACCTGTATTGAGGCAGTATATCAAAACTCGACAATGAATAAACGCTTCAAACAACACCGCTTGTCAACTCTTGTTTCCTCAAATTCGGCAACAATGCCAAAACATCCAAATACCACCACCAACGCTGAGGTGTAATCTCCTCAAATTTGCGCTTCTGGGTTAAATCCACAAATTTTGACAACTCCTCATAAAACTCCCTTGCTTGTTCAACTAACCGTCCATCCGCATTTGCTAATAAACTTTTCTCTTCCTCACTCAGTTGAGATTCAACTTTTGCCAACTCATCTCTAAGTTGCAACATTTCTAAATGTTCAGCCCCACTCACATCAGGAAATTCAACCATCACACAATAGTTTTTTACCAAAATATTCATAACAAATCCTTAACTAAACCTACATAAATAAACATTGAATTCGCCAGGTAGCTTTCGGGTTCGTTTGGAGGAAAAGCCGTTTCTAAAACTCCATCCAAGCCCATCATTACCAGCCATATTGTGTTGTTTACACTGCTGGTAACTGTCGGATAAAATGTTTGTCCGTAAACATACACATAAACTTTAGCATCAGCATCCCTAACCATACAACTGATAACTCTATTATATTCTTCAAGAGTCGCGTCCGGCCCTAAATGGCCTAAATTAATCCTTTTGAGTAAATGAGACATTGCTTTTCCAGGTTTCCAGAGAATTCCGTCTCTCACCCGCTCAATTGCTTGCACAATCTCTAATTGTCTATCTTCATCAACAATCAACTTTAACCTTACCTCAGAAAAACTGAACTGCAAACAAACAGATCATAACCTCTAATCAAAAAACGCAGATGATTTGTAATCATCTGCGTTAATCTACGGTTTAATTCAACCCTTTTAAACTCAAGCGGTAGCTTTATCTAAAGGCTGCACTTCAGCGAGGTATTTGTGCAGTCGATCGCCTTCCACTACTTCAGTTTCTAATAGTTGCTGCGTAATTGTTTCCAACAACTCCCGATTGGCTTTCAGAATATCCAAAGCGTGTTGGTGCGCGGTTTCGACAATTTCTTTGACTTCTTGGTCGATCGCCTCAGCAGTTTGGGCACTCACCGCACGGCGGGCATTTCCCATACCATCGCCGAGGAACGATTGCTGGCCTCGATCGTAAGCAAGAGGCCCCAAAACCTTACTCATCCCGTAAGTTGTCACCATCCGTTCAGCTAAATCAGTCGCCCTTTGCAAGTCATTGGAAGCGCCGGTAGTGATGCTACCAAACACGACTTCCTCAGCCGATCGCCCTCCCAGCAGTGTAGCAATTTGACCCCGCAGTTCCGACTCATCCAACAAGAAACGGTCTTCAGTCGGTACTTGCAGCGTGTAACCCAATGCAGCCATACCGCGCGGGACGATCGAGATTTTCGACACTTCGCCGCCACCAGTCATCACAGCGCCCACCATCGCGTGCCCGACTTCGTGATAAGCCACAATCTTTTTCTCTTTATCGTTGAGCACCCGGCTTTTCTTTTCCAGGCCAGCTACAACGCGCTCAAACGCCTCAAAAAAGTCTTCCTGCGCTACAGTGAGACGCTTGTTGCGGGCAGCTAACAAGGCAGCTTCATTGACCAAATTTGCCAAATCTGCGCCCGAAAAACCGGGGGTGCGAGTGGCGACGGCTTTCAAGTCAATATCCGGGCCCAACTTCACTTTTTGCGAGTGAATGTTCAAAATTGCTTCGCGGCCGGATAAATCCGGGCGATCGACTAAAACTTGGCGATCGAAACGGCCGGGGCGCAACAGTGCAGCATCCAAACTTTCCGGGCGGTTCGTTGCAGCCAGCACAATTACCGTAGTATTGCCCGCAGCAAAACCGTCCATTTCAGTTAACAGTTGATTCAGAGTTTGTTCGCGTTCGTCATTCCCGCCAAATGCAGCGTTAGTGCTGCGAGATTTGCCGATCGCATCCAATTCATCAATGAAAATAATACAAGGAGCTTGCTTCTTAGCCTGCTCGAATAAATCCCTAACTCTTGCAGAACCGACGCCTACAAACAGTTCCACAAACTCCGAACCGGAGATGCTAAAAAACGGTACACCAGCTTCGCCAGCTACTGCTTTTGCTAACAGAGTTTTGCCAGTTCCCGGAGGCCCGACTAACAGCACGCCTTTCGGAATTCGCGCGCCAATTGCCGTAAATCTGTCGGGAGTTTTCAGGAATTCAACAACTTCAACCAATTCAGTTTTAGCTTCTTCTACTCCAGCGACATCAGCAAAAGTAATTTTCGCCGATTCGCCTTCCACGTACACCTTAGCTTTGCTTTTGCCGATCGACAGCGCGCCCTGCGGCCCGCCGCCCTGCCTGTTCGCGAAAAATTGAAAAATCGCCACAAAAATCAGCGGCGGTACTACCCAGCTTAAAACACTGCCGATCCAGCCATTTTTGGAAGGGGGAGTTGCCGCAAATTCAACGCCTTTTTCTTCCAAAAGTTTAGGAAGTTCCAAGTCAAAAATCGGCGTAGTTGACAGAATTTGACCGGGTTTGTCGCCTTCGCCTTTGAGTTGGTAGCGAATTTCATTTTGACCTACCGAAGCTCTGACTACATCTTGTTCTTGGACTTGATGGACGAACAAGCTGTAAGGTACTTGCGGAATTTGGGGACCGAACAAATTGGGCAAAAAGATGTTTGCCAGCAGAAACAAGCTTGATAGCAATAACAAAACATTGCTAATTTGCCTAAAACGAGGCGGTTGGGGCTGGTCTTTAATTGCCATTGATAACGCTCATCCTTTAATATTAAGCAGTTTAATTCATTTATTTTCTCATCAAATACGCACGGGGTGTCAAGCGGATTTCCTCACTCGATCGGGTCGGTTAACCCTGTAGCACGGATTTGCTATTATTAACAATGTTTTTTTTGACGAACCGCGAAGACGCTAAGGACACTAAGGAAGAGAAGAAGAGAAGATGGTTATACTTGTGAATGGTTGGTTAATAGTTTAGTTATTACTTCTGAATCGCTTTTCTCTTTCTTTGCGAGCTTCGCGTCTTCGCGGTTCGTTAGGTCTGCATTTGACACCCGATATTTATGCAGCTTCTGGATTTAACTCAATCATTTCCCAAGTAGTATAAGTGCCGATCGCGCCCCAAATCGCGTAGGGCAAAAGTAACAAAGCGGCGGTTTGAGAAATCGGCAAAACAGCCAACAGCAGTACAACTCCCAAAATCTCGCCAACGCCTCCCAAAATCGTCCCTACTTTCAGGCTTTTGGCTCGCAAAGTAGCGGGAATATAAGCCACTGTGACAATTTCTAAAAGCAAGTACAAAGCCATCAGCAGCCATGTTTTGAGGCTTCCCGGTTCCTGTTCCCACACGACAGAGGCGCTACCGGCCCCCATCGCAAAAATTACCGTCCAAATTAACGGAATTGCAGGCTCGAAAAACATCCAATCCGGTCTTTGAAGTTTGACGGCCCAGTTAATATCGCGGAGTTTGAAAAACAGAGTGCCGAAGGCGACTGCGAAAGTCACGCCGCCGATAATCATCCAAGATTGCATCATTTTTGTAAAGCTCGATCGCTCTTTAAGTCGATCGTGCCCAATTACCATCGAACTTAGATCCGCCTTTAGCATGAATTGTTGTGAATATCTATGCAATTCTGGCTAACCGCCCGAGACATTCTTAGCAAACTCTTCGCGTCCAGATACTAAATTAGGTGGAACACCGTTAGGGAAATTTTGCGCGATTAAAGCTTGCAACTTTTCAACTCGATTCTCAGGATTCGGGTGAGAGCTCAAAAACTCCGGCGGCGCTTCTCCCTTCCTCGCAGAACCGAGAATTTGCATCACCTCAACAATACCTCTAGGATCGTAACCCGCCTCCGTCATAAACCGAAAACCGAGCCGATCGCTCTCAAGTTCATCAGACCTACCGTACCGCAAACCGACAACTTGATTGACAGCTTGAGCAATTAATGCTGCTTGTTGTCCGCCCCCGCGTTCGTCGCTGGTAGCCACCCCAACCGCCGTTACCAAAGCCCTCCCCAACTGCTGTTTTGCCAAGTGTTCCGCACCGTGGCGCGCCACCACGTGACCGCTTTCGTGCCCGAGTATAGCAGCCAACTGCGCCTCGGAATTCAGCCGCCGCAAAAGTCCGGCGGTAATGAAAACTTGTCCCCCGGGGAGAGCAAAAGCATTGATTGTTTGGGCGTCTCGCAGCAGGTGGAATTCAAACGGATAACCCGCTTGTTTCGCCGACGAACCGTTGACAACTCGTTCTCCTACTCGATCGACATATTGCTGGATTGTCTGACTGGGATAAAGCCCCCCGTGCTTGGCGGCCATTCGATCTCGCGCCTGCAATCCCAAAACTACCTCTTGGCGGGGAGAAAGCTGCACCCGCTGTCTCTCTCCAGTTACCGGATTTTGTACGTCGTTGGTAAAATAGGTGATTGCCCCAAAAAATGCCATCAATAGCCCGATCGCGGCTCGAAATAAAAATTTGGTCACAGGCTTTTACCTATAAAGTTTAGCGATTAGAATACTAGGGTGACAGCTCTTTTCACATCTGTCTGAAGTATTAAAAATAGAAAGGGAAGGCTTTTTTTAACGAACCGCGAAGACGCGAAGGACGCGAAGGAAGAGAAGAAGAGAAGAGTGTTATGATTGTCAATGGTTTCTTAAGAGTTATTAGTTCACAATTATTTTAAAATTCTCTTCCTCTTTTCTTACTTCGCGCTCTTCGCGCCTTCGCGGTTCGTTATTTCCAAATTCCCCATGTTTCAAACTACCCGCCGCCGCCTTGCGATTTGGTACACTGCTGTTACTGCTGTATTGTTACTATTATTCGCGACTGGTTTCTATTTATACGTCCGCAATACTTTAATCGATCGCATTGACGATACCCTGAATCACGTTGTGGAAATAGTAGAACGTTCCCTGGTCATCGAACCTATCAAAAATTCTAGCAGCCCTTCTGCTGCGGGGTCGGGAACTAAATTTCAAGTGAATATTCCGGCCAGTTTTCGAGACAGCAGCGATGCTGTAGAAGATGACCACATTGATTTGGAGTGGTTCAGTCCTACAGGTGAATTGCTGTGGTCTACTTTATCGGAACCGCTGAATATTCCGATTCACGCTAACCGCGCCGGCCAAACGGTTTGGGTTAATCATAAATTGCGGTTTGAGGGAGGAAAGCAGGAAGAAGCGCATCACACGGATTTGAACGCGGATACGCGGATGAATATGGAAAATGTTCGGTTTTGGGAGGGAAGAGAGAAGAGGGATTTAACCGCAGAGTTGCAGGGGGCGCAGGGAAGAGAAAGCAGAGATTTAGATAGCCCAAGGTCGATCGCCCAAAATTTAAATCGCGTCTCGACAAAACCTGTTAGCATTCGGACTACTCAAAACTATTCCTTAAGGCAGGTGACGCAGCGAGTAGAAATCGGCCGCCAAGTTTTGGGATATTTGCGAGTCAGCCATCCTTGGTTTGAGGTGACAAAACCGATTCACCAACTAATTATAGATTTGATTTTGGGGGCGAGTTTAACATTGATTTGCGTGGCTGCTATTGGCTGGCTGCTGTCGGGATTGGCGATGAAACCGGTGCGGGAATCTTACGGGCGTCTCAAACAGTTTACTGCGGATGCTTCTCACGAACTCCGAAATCCGATCGCCACTATTCAAACTAACGTCCAAGTCGCTTTAGCGGAACCGGAGATCGAACCGCACCAGCACCAACAGCTACAGGTTATCGAACGCCTCACCCGCCGTTTGGGGCGCTTGGTTGACGATTTGTTATTTTTGGCCAGACAAGACAGCGGCATCGTACAGCAGCAGTGGGTTGATGTTCCCCTCGATGCTTTGCTGATTGAGGTGATTGAAGAACAACTGGCGATCGCCACTACCCAAAATCTGTCTTTATGCTTGGAAATCATCGATTCACCCAACACCGAAGACAACTTTACAGTATTGGGAGACTCGGATCAATTAGCCCGACTGTTTACCAATCTCCTCAGCAACGCCGTGCAGTACACGCCTTCTGGTGGCGAAATTCAAGTAGAATTGCAGCTTGCAGCAAAAAGCAAAAGAAATTCACCGATGTTAAATCCAGCAGTGCAAGTAAAAGTAACAGACACCGGCACCGGCATTTCCCCAGAAGCAATCCCGCACATATTCGATCGGTTCTACCGCGCCGATCCCGCCCGCACCCACCGCAGCGCCGCCGGTTCCGGCTTGGGATTAGCCATCGCCAAAGCCATCGTCGAAAATCACACAGGCCAAATCCACATCGACAGCCAACTCGATCGAGGTACAGTTGTTACCGTCACCCTCCCCGCCCGCAAATCAGAAGCATCTCGCCCCTAAAACTTCCCCTCTTCCTCTCTTCCTCTGCGCCCTCTGCGCCCTCTGCGGTTTAAAAAAAATCTCTCCCTCAAACCCTGATTCTTCCTACCTCGTACCCAAACCCAGGTATTAAAATTCAATTCCGCCATAGATTAACATAAACGTTGTTGGAAAACCTCGATCGAACTTGTGAGGAGTTATTTATGTTTCGCCACAATCTACCGTTCAAAAAAATCAGCTTCCTAGCAGCCACCTGCGGGGGTTTACTCGTCAGTCTCGCGACACTCGGACAAGCCGGAGGCCCGCCGCCCCAGCAAGGAAAACCCGTTTCCCAACCCACTCCCGCAGCCACTCCGGGAACAGGAAAACCCGTCAGCGAACCCAGTCCCGCTGCGACTCCCAGCCCCGCTGCCAGCCCCAGACCCAACGGAATGCCCGCCGCACCCCAAGACACCCCCGCCCGCTTCCCGATGCCTAGCGGACGAGTAATGCCGGCGGACGGTATGGTAGCAATTAAACTCGTGAATACCACCAATGCCATCATCAATTATCAAGTGATTGGCGTTACTCCACCGCGCACTCTGGGCGAACAATCGGAAATTTTGCTCAAAAATATCAAAGTACCGATCACCCTCACTTACCAGCGTGCAGACGGGGGATTGTTGCTGGTGAACCCGCAAGCAACCGCGACGCCGGGAATGCTGCAAGTCAGTTTCGGCGCGACAACTGACTTGGGCGCTGATACAAAATCGATGGAAGTTCAGGAAGATGGCAAGGTAATTTTGAATTAGCAAAAGAGGAAACGGCATTGCCGTTTCCCTACCTCAAAATAATCATCAGCACTCGATGATATCTGTAACCATCGCCAAATTAATTGTAGGGAAACGGCACTGCCGTGTCCTTATTTCGGCCTAATTTCTGCCGTTTCTTTCAATCCCCTAGTGACAAAGGAGGTAACTTAGTAAATGGTAAATCTTCGTTTACTGCATCAATTTCTTCCTGTTCTCTTTCGTTGATTTGACCGATATAAGACTTGAGAATTTGCGCCAGGCGGTTGTTGTAAAATCGGTGCAAACTGTAATTTGGCGTTGCTGGAAAGCCGCGCCGTTTTTTGTGCCGCCCGCCGGCACCCGGATCGAAAGTTTGAATTCCCCGATCGATCGCCCATTCGATCGGTGTATAGTAACAAGCATCGAAGTGCAAGCAGTCGATTTCCTGCAAACTGCCCCAATAGCGCCCGTACATTCGATCGCCCTTATACAAACAAAACGACATTCCCATCGGCTGTCTCTCGTCCTCCTTATCATAGGCGGCGACAAACAAAACTCGATCGCGATAATTGTCATGCAACTGTTCAAAAAACCGCTTCGTCAAATACTTGCTTCCCCACCAGCCAAACTTGTCGCAAGTATTCTCATAAAAAGCATACATCTGCCCGAACATCGCTTGGGGAATTTCATCACCAGTCAAAGTTTTCACCAACAAACCTGCTGTTTCCACAGCCTTGCGTTCGCGCTTGATATTGCGGCGCTGGTTGGCATTAAATGCGCCTAGATAGTTGTCAAAATTTTGATAGCTTTGATTTTGCCAAATATAACTGTGGTGCAGCCAAGCGCTAAAACCGTGCCGTTCCATGCGATCGCGCCAAACCGGATCGACGTACAGGAAATTGCAACCGGAGATATTGTGGCGATCGCAAAAATGATCGATCGCACTTACCATGATACCAGTCAACTCATCCTCATCTTCCCCATCAGCAATCAAAAATCGATAGCCTTCCGCCGGAGTAAACGGAGTCATTCCCATCAATTTCGGGTAATATTCAATACCCAAACGTTGAGCTAAATCGGCCCACTGATTATCGAATACAAATTCGCCATAACTGTGACTTTTGACATAAAGCGGTGCACAAGCAATCAACTGTTTGTCTCGCCAGACAGTCAAGTGATGTGGTAGCCAACCATTTTTACCTGTCGCGCTACCGGAAGTTTCGAGATTATTCAGCCAATCCCATTCGAGAAATGGCGTTTTGAGCGGCATCGCCAAGGCATCCCAGGATGCTTGCGGGATTTCTGCTAGTTTGCTAATCCAGGCTACAGAATATTGAGGTTTTGGCTGTTTCAGCATAGGGAGATTTGAGCGTAGAGCGATCGAACTTCATTTAAGTTAATACAATTTCCCCACCTCGTGTAATCTTAGGATTGAATCAACCTTGGCAAA
Source organism: Microcoleus occultus BM001215583 (assembly GCA_036700105.1). Taxonomy (GTDB): domain Bacteria; phylum Cyanobacteriota; class Cyanobacteriia; order Cyanobacteriales; family Microcoleaceae; genus Microcoleus. The sequence goes on along the minus strand of JAUBOG010000171.1, from coordinate 3,362 downwards.
GCCAAATTAAATTGATGCCCACTGACGGAGCAAGTTGGCGTAGCTTTTAGAAATCAAATCAAACTCAGAGGTTTTGCCAGACTTCTCAAACAATATCTGACGCGCTGTCTCCAAATCGAACAGAATTTCTCGCTGAGCAGAATCTCGAACCAAACTTTGTACCCATGTTACCGCTGCCAGCCTGCTCCCTGCTGTCACAGCTTCCACCCGATGCAGCGTCGTCGAAGGGTAGACAATCATTGAACCTGCGGGCAGTTTATAGCCTTGCTCTCCCTGGGAACTTTCAATCACCAACTCGCCCCCATCATAACTTTCCGGCTGACTCAAAAATAGCGTCAACGACACATCAGACCGCATCAATTCTGATTGTCCCATCACCGCATTATCAACATGACTGCCGTAAGACATCGCTTTCTGATACCGACTGAACAAGGCCGGACGAATCTTTTTTGGCAGCACTGCCATTTGAAACAGCGAATTCCGCTGCAGTGCTTGCGACACCAACGTTTTCAGATTTTGAACCGGGGCGGAACCGTCATCTTGCAGTTGGGTATTTTGTTTGACCAGCCGGGCGTGCCAACCTGCGGTAGTTTTGCCATCCACAAACTTGGCGCTGTGCAGGGCGGAGTTAATAGCATCTAACTCTTGGGCAGTCAGAACGTCAGCAATACAGAGAATCATTGAAGGTACTTGACAGAATGCGGTTTTTCAAAATCGGAGAATTATGGTAATTTTATCTTAACTAATGCAAGCCTTTGTCATTACGGCAATATGGGTTCCAGAGAGTGGATGTTGCTGTATCTCAAATTACTATTGAGAATTCGGACTCAAGTGCCATTTTTTACACGATCGGTTGTTCACTTAGTTATTGATATTTGTTGGAGTGAGTTATGAAGTCGAATGCGGTAAAAATGTGGGTAGGCGTGGGAGCTTTCGTTCTTTCAGGTGCAACTGCGGCAACTCCTGTTCGCTCAGTAGATGCAAAAATCGATCGCCCATCGGTTGCTCAAAGTGAGATTCCAGTCGAGAGAACAGCGGATGCTGGGGGCTGGATAGTGGCTCAAGGTGGCGAAGGCGATGCCCAGCCGGAGTTTCAGGATAAATTGAGTGGCGCGGAGTTAGTCAGCGCCCTGCGTCAAGGTGGCTACATTATCTACTTCCGCCACGCTCAAACCGAGAAGGACTACGCGGATCAGGTGAGCGCGGTGATGGGCAAATGCGATACTCAGCGGATGCTCAGCGAGGAAGGCTGGAAGCAAGCGCGAATGATTGGTGAGGGTTTTGAGAAATTGAAGTTGCCTGTGGGTACAGTTTATTCGAGCGAATACTGTCGCGCTTGGCAAACAGCGGATCTGGCTTTTGGTCGCTATCAAAAGGTTGCCGGTCTTAACTTCCCCAAAGCAGAAGAATATACCGAAGCTCAGAAAGCCCAAATGCGAAGTGGAATCATGCCGATGTTAACGGCACCTCCAGCGGCAGGAACTAACACTGTCATTGTTGGGCATGATGATGTTTTTGATGCTGCCACTGGGATTTATCCTGAACCCCAGGGGGTTGCTTACATTGTCAAACCAATGCCGGACGGCAAATTCGATATTGTTGCCAATATGTTGCCTGATGAGTGGTTAAAACTGCCACGTTAGGTGAGTGTAGGGCCGGTGTCAAGAGTGCCCGCCCTCTGAGGTTCGATCGCACCGATAATGCAAAAACACCTCTTGCTCGACCTGTTTTACCGCCAAAAGCTGCAATTTCGGCGCTAAATCCGCTAAAAAACCCTTTCCCTCCACGGGTGTGGGTGCATCCGCGCCGCCCAAAATTAGCGGGCACACTGTCAGCCAGAGTTCGTCGATCGAGCCTGCAGCGAGCACTGAGGCGACGAGTTTTCCGCCTCCCAAAATTGCCAAACGTTTGATTCCGAGGTCTTCTAGCTGTTGAAAAGCATCGATCCAGTCGATTTCTCCGTCGATGGTGTTGGCGGTTAAAGTGCGATCGAACTTACCGTCTTGCGTCGGAGATGGAGACGGCAATGCCGTTTCCCTACAGTCTTTCATCGGGTAGGGAAACGGCATTGCCGTCTCCTCTTCTGCCGTTTCTCCGTCTTGCCCAGTTAACAACCAGCGGGGAACCGGTTGCTGGAAAAATCGCCAGTTGGGGTCAAATTGGCGCGATCGCGAACACACAATTTGCACCGGTTGCGGTGGCTTTCCTTGCACTTCCCTCTGTTTGAGCAAATCCGGCGAAATCACTCTCATCGTGGTGCCATAGGCGCGTAAAGTGCCGTTTCCGAAGAGAACTGCGTCACTGTTGGCGACTTGTTGTTCGAGGTGGGATTTGTCGTTAGCTGAACCGAATCTGGCGGCGGTGAGGGCGCAATCTGTAATTTTGCCATCGGCACTCATGGCGAGTATTACTGTTGTGTGAATCATTCGATAGCTTTCCGCATAATACAAGCAACATTCCCATAACTTTCACCCGTCAGCCCTTCGAGAGTTTCATGTTGAATATCTTCATCTTGACCGAGTTTGCTCGTCCATTTCCCATTAGGTAACTGTCTGGCTGCGTGTGTCGGTTTTCCCGCAGAATCAGCGTAGATGGCTATCTTTTGAAATCCTGGTTCTAAATTCGGACGATCGCAAACTTGATAACCTATAGTTTGATAAGCTTGCATGAAAGCATTTATCGTCACTTCGCGCGGTACTCCCGCAGGCCAATAATCAATATTTTGTGAATCCGGCCACCACCATCTCTCGTTGTCTTCTGCCGCCCAAGCGATGCAATTATAATCGATTGTATCGGGGCTAGTAATTTCATAACCTGTAGTTGACAACTTAGGAAAATCCCGTTCTATCCAAACTTTAACCCTAGCAATCCAGGCTTCATTTCCTACCATTTGTAACCTTTTTCTCGGCCCCAATTTAACCAAGCTGCAATCATTTCTTTGGTTTTCCCCCGCTGTTCGGGCGTTACCGGTTCTTCGCGGCTAATTGACTTGAGCGCCCAAAACCAGCGCCCCGAATTGTTTTCCAATTCTCGCAACAATAACGGAATCACATCGCGGCCCATGCCAATAATTTGCTGATAGGCTGGGTGTACTGACATTTGTTCGGTGGATGAAATGCCGCGAGTTTCACTTTTCCATTGTTCGACTAAGGAGTGGAAAGTTGTTTCTAATTCTGTTTTTTCATGGGAACGAGCGATCGCACTTTCTTGAGATAAAGATAATTGCTCGATAAATTCAAATACTTGTTTTAGTTGTTCTCGATCGAACTTTTCTAACTCTTGTTGGATTAACTCTCTCATGACAGTTATTTTTGTTGTCAAGTTTTCTGTATTATAGCCCGATCGCCCATTTATCCCAAATT
>JAUBOG010000170.1:0-12419 GCA_036700105.1 Microcoleus occultus BM001215583 | reverse complement strand
ATTCCCAATTCCCAATTCCCAATTCCCCATTCCCAATTCCCCATTCCCAATTCCCCGCAATCATTTTTTCTGGGGAGAACGCCCGCAGATGTAAGTCATGCTTTTGAGCCGATCGCGCACCTCCCAATTCAAAGCTTCCCGCCGATACCGCCAGCCCCAATTTCCCTCTGCTTTCCCCGGAAAATTCATCCGCGCGTCAGTATCCAAACCCAACAAATCTTGAAACGGCACAACTGCCAAATTAGCAATAGAAATCCAACCCATGCGGATTAAAGACCAGTGAATTCCTTGGGGATCTATGCAGCCCAAATAACGCAAAACCTCATCTCTTTCGTAGTGTTGCAGTTGGTTGAACCATCCCACAGTCGTGTCGTTGTCGTGAGTGCCGGTGTAAACTACACAGTTGCGGGCGTAGTTGAAAGGCAAAAAAGGATCGCCGGGCCCAGCGCCGAAAGCAAACTGCAAAATCTTCATTCCCGGAAACTCGAACCGATCGCGCAAAGCTTCCACTTCCGGAGTAATTACCCCCAAATCCTCAGCGATAATCGGCAAGTTTCCGAACTTCTCGTTAATTACCTCAAACAAAGCTGTTCCCGGCGCTTTAATCCACTCTCCCTCCATCGCAGTTGTCTGCCCGCGCTTCACAGCCCAATAAGCATCAAATCCTCGAAAATGGTCGATCCGAGTCACGTCTACATAAGAGAAAATCGCCTCAAAACGCCGCACCCACCACTCGAAATTATTTGCTTGCAACTCTTCCCAATTGTAGACCGGGTTGCCCCACAATTGACCCGTTTCGCTGAAGTAATCTGGGGGAACTCCCGCCATCAAAGCTGGTTCTCCAGTTGCTTCATCCAAGCAAAATGTTTCTGGATGCGACCACACATCCGCGCTATCGTGAGCTACATAAATCGGAATGTCGCCAATAATTTTAATGTCGCGCAGGTTCGCATAGCGTTTCAACTCTGTCCACTGGCGGAAAAACTCGAACTGAACGTATTTGTAGTAATAAATTTCAGTATTTAGCTGCTGGCGCCACTTGTCTAGAGCCTCCGGTTTTCGGTGGGCAATTTCTGGTTCCCAAGTATGCCAGCTAGTGCCGTTGAAGCTGTCTTTTAGTGCCATAAATAAGGCATAATCTTCCAGCCACACAGCTTTGCTCTGGCAAAAAGCTGAGAACTCTCTTTGCTGCACCATCGATGCTTTCGCTTTGAAGTTTTCGCAGGCTTTTTTGAGCAGGGGTATTTTGTGCGCGATCGCCCGATCGAATTCTACTGTATCGAGAGCAAATTCCGGCGAACCATCTAAATCTCGATCGCTTAGCAATTGCTCGTCTCGCAGGATTTCCGGACTCAGCAGCAGCGGATTTCCAGCCATTGCTGAATAGCACGAATAAGGAGAATTGCCGTATCCTGTCGGGCCCAGCGGCAATATCTGCCAGTATTGCTGGTCGCTCTCTACTAAAAAGTCAATAAAGCGATATGCTTCTATTCCCATGTCCCCAACGCCAAATCGACTGGGAAAAGATGTGGGGTGGAGTAGAATGCCGCTCGATCGGGGAAAAAGCATAATCTATCTAAAGATATAGGAGTTAAACATTGACAATTTGCCCGATCTTCCTTACCGCTTAAACTCCGCAGTTTTTTGGATGATTTTGAGGGCAAATACTTTTGTGATTGTCTCATATTTTCTGCAGGAACGCGGTTGCAAAATATTTGTTTTAGACTCTCCTGGCAACTGCTGAGATCCCAAAAAGACCAAGATGCTTAAATCCTTGTGGTCGATCGCTTCTTCCTTCTCCCTTCTTTTTACCAGCTCAGCTTCGCTAAAGACAGCCTTCTTCCTTCTTCCTTCTCTCCTTTACATCGTTACACTTGTACGCTCGCGAAGCGTCGCCCTGAGCGAAGCCGAAGGGTCGAAGTATCCGTTGAGCGAATCCGTTGCCGAACTTCCTTCTTGCATAACTTTTCCTTTGGTTTCGCCGCATCTCTCTACAGTCTTAAATTGCACGCGGGCCAAAAATCAGCCATCGCTTTTTTCAGAGCCAATGCACAAATCAGCCGGCTGTTTTTGAATCTCAAGAAACAGTCGGCTGTGAAATTACGCGAAAAAATGCCCGGTTTAGGCTTGCTTGTCCAGCAATTTCTGCACTTGTTTGAGAGCAGCAGCGCCTACATTGTACAAAGCCCAGCCGCCCGCCAACAAGACCGGCATCAATACTATTAGTATGCGGAAGTCAAAATCCATGAGTTCTCCTCCTAAAGTTTTTTAACAAATTCTCATAATCTATTTGTATCTCATTTTGTCGCCATTCTTCTGACTCTCTCAGCAAATATTCCGGCTCGCTTGAAAGTTCCTCCACCTACCTCGCCATCGCTCAATCCTGACATCGCCGTGCAGCCACCGTCTCGAAACTCAGAGCGAGAGCGGCTGCTCAGAAGCCTCTGGCTGCACCCATCAACCCACAATCTGTTTCGCAATCCCTTCCACCACCTGAGTTAGAGGATCGTTAGGGAAGTGCAGCGCAAACACCCCTTTGCTGGCGAGCAGCATCATTTTGTCGCTGTGGGGCAGCACCCCGGCCACTGGGATGTTGTAAATACTCTCTACTTGCTGCTTCAAATCATCGAAATCCAAGGATTCTGGCGCTTTATTGATCGTCATCAAAATCTTGGGAACTTCTAATTTGCGGGCCACATCTACCGTGACAGCCGTTCCTTGAAAATCTTGCTGATCCGGACGCAGAATCAGCAGCAGGATGTCCGAAATGGTGATGCTCAGAAGGGTTTCTTCGTTCAGCCCCGGGTGCGTGTCGATAAACAGATAATCTAAGTCCAGAACTTCGATCAGTTCGCCGAAGCCGTCGGTAAGCAGTCCCACATCGTAGCCTTCGCGCAACACTCGCGCTATCTCTCCTGCTTTAATGCTTGAAGGAATCAAGTAAAGATTGCCGTTAGTGGCTAATTTTGGCAGCAGCGAACTCACATTGTAGGCTGTTTCGGCGATCGGACACCGACCCCAAAGATAATCGTTCAGACAGCGATCCATGTTGCTCTCGCTGAAACCGAACAGTACGTGAATCCCCGGCGATTGAATGTCTGTGTCTACAATCGCCACCCGATTTCCGCCGCGAGCGATAATAGATGCCAGATTTGCAGTCGTGTTCGATTTGCCGGTTCCACCCCGATAAGAGTGAACAGAGATGATTTTGGACATGATATGCGTATGAGGGTAAGAAACAACGAGAATCAATTATGATGCAATTCTCAATGCAGTCGAGCTGTATCTCATTTTTCGTTTCCCCCCAAATCCTCCTGGTCTGTTAAACTATCAATCTTTTCATCTTTTATCCTCTTTTCTGCGCCCCGGCGCTGCCGCATCTGTTTGGCCTTGGCTTGCAAATCCCCGAACTCGCCATCGGATTTGGTTGCGGCCCAACTAGCACCGTCGCCGGCATTTACCGCACTCGTCGGGCCGCTTTGGGATGATTCTGTCAAGGCGGCGCGTTGCTTCTGCTGTGAAGCTTTTTGCTGCAACTGAGCTAAGTATTCGTCTGTGTCACTTTGGGTCTCGGGAACCTCTGCGACACCATCCGTTATTTCTGGCGGTTGGGAATCTGCTTTTTCAGAAGTTTCTTTTTTGCTAACCCTCAGTTTATCTTTCTTTTGCTGCAATTCTTTAAAGAAATCAGATTCTGTGATTTCTGCGACTTGCTGTTCTTTTTTGGCTTGGTCTATTTCGATCTTGAAAACTTGTTTTACTCGATCGCTAATTACTTTCCCGTATCCGGCTTTATTGAATCTGTCTGCTGATACAATGCTGCCGCCAGTTACGATTAATGCGATCGCAGGCGCTGCAGCAGGCACCCACCCTCCCAACAGAAAAATCCCAAAGCTACAGGCGCAACACGCCGACAGCATGGCTCCGAATGCCAGCGCCAACCGCACAGGGTGAGTCATCCGCGATGCCAAGGTTCCTCCCACAATTGACCATCCCGAAATCCACAGGATTTCGGCCCATTTCGGCCAAAACCAAAACATCGGTCTGTTGTCTAAAACAGCACTCAAAATTTGGCTGACTACTTGTGCGTGTGCCACGATCCCCGGCATGAATTGGTTGCTTTGCTTTCCTGCGCTGTAAGGAGTATAAAAGAAATCTTTGACAGTTTCGGTGGTATAACCGATGAGAACTATTTTATCTTTGACTAAATTCGGGTCAATTTTTCCTTCTAAAATATCTGTAAGTGTGACTTGGTTTGCGACTTTTCGCCGGGAACGATAGTTAATTAGTATTTGATATCCCCGGGCATCGGCATTTTTGTATGCTCCATCATTGTTTCGCAATTGTGTTAATTGCGTTGCACCCAGCCATAAAGAATTGTCTGCTTCCGTTCTGCCGGTAATTCCTTGGGGTTCCAGATAGCGGAGTGCTAATTGAAGGTTGAAGGAAGCGATGATTTGAGAATTGTCATTGCAAAGATGTTTTTTTGAGGGCGAATTGCCCTCAATTGCTGGGGGTCGCATGAATAATAAAGCCCTGCGGAGTACGCCGCCCGGATCGATGCCAAAATCAGCATATCCTACACGGTTTGGGGGCAGTCCGGGGGGAGGGGGCGAACCGGGAGTTTCGGCGCTACCACTGGTGACTAAACACACCCCGATAATTCGATCGCTTTTCTTTAAAACTTGAGTTAATTCCTCGCGCCCGTCTCCTAAAGGTACGTCTCGCAGTACATCTAAACCGATGACTGCCGGCTGCATTTTTTCGAGTTTTTGTAAGATTTCAGCTATTTTGCGATCGGATATCGGCCACTGGTTGAGTCTCTGAATGTCTCCTTCGGTAATCCCCACAACTAGCAAGCGCGGGTCTGGCTTTTCGTCGGGACGCCACCTCAGCATCTGGTCGTAAGCGCTTAATTCTAACGGTTCTAGTATTCCTAGCTGTCTGGCTCCCATCAAGGATAATGTTACTGCCGCGCTGGCAATTAATACAGACCTAGCAAAGAAGAGTGATGGTTTATACCTTTGACTCAATTGAGCCATTGCCGATCGAATTTTGTTAGATATTTTACTCATTATTCCAGCATAAAAGTTTGATTAGTTTCTGGAACAGCAGTTGTTTCGCACGGGCAGCCGCCAGCAGCTAGACTTCCTCCATCTTAGAACACCCGGAAACTGCGACCGCTTTGTAACAAAATTTTACACTGCGCCGCCAGCGAATGTGTGTGCGGCGATACTGGCGACCTCCACTGCTGGATTTTCTGCCGCGAGAATCGACTTGCCGATCGAATTAATTAATGTTATTGATGATATGTCAAGGTCAAATTGTGTATCTGCGCTCTCGACTAGGCGCTCAAAAATATTTTTAGCCGTCAGGGAATGCCTGTGTTTGCAATATTATAGTCAAAGGTACAAAAAATGAAACGTTTTCTACATGGGGCTACACTTGCGTTAGCCGTCTCTACGATCGCCACTAGCGCTCTGGGTCTACCGACATCGGTACGCGGACAATCCCAGCCGTTTCTGCTGAGTCAGAACGTTAATTTCAAACCTCCCGATGTCACAGCCCCCAGCAACCGCCAAGGAGGAACACATCGCGGCAGCCCGCTTTGTCCGGCGGGTTTATCTGTTACTCCTTTAGTCCCTCCCACAAATATCGGTTTAACCCTCACAGAATCTCCCACAATTTTTGTCTATGTTCCTCAAACTTCTGCCGAAATAGAGTTTACTTTGCTGAGCGAAAACGAGGACAAAATAGTCTACGAAAAAACATTTAAAGCTGACGAAGCCGGGATTGTGGGAATTAGCATTCCTGCTGCCGGTGACAACAACAAATCCCTGGAAGTTGGCAAGCGATACGTGTGGTCGTTTTCAATGGTTTGCGAACCCGAAGATCGATCGGCTGACTCTGTTGTTAAAGGCTTCGTACAGCGCATAGAATCCCAGCCAACTCTCACCAGCGATTTAGCAAATCCCGACCCGATGGCAAGGCTCAACGTTTACGCTAAAAATGGGCTTTGGTACGAAACTCTCGATACTTTAGCCCAAATGCGGCGCCAGACACCGGGAGATGCGAGGCTGACAGCCAAGTGGACGCAACTTTTGCAGTCCCAAGGACTGGAATCCGTGGCAGCTCAACCGCTGGTTGGGCCTCTTTAAAACTCGCTGTTTCTTGAGGTTTTGTCTGCAATCAAAAACTTGACAAATTTACCGGATCGCGCCCGGAGTAGAAACTCCGGGCTAACAGTACAGATGCGATCTGTAATCTCTCTACAAGTTGGTAAAAAATGAAACGTTTTCTACATTTTACGGCGCTAGCAATCGCTGCATTGGCGATCGCAATTACTCTCCCTAGTTTGCTGACACCGATGCTGGCCGTACCGGCGCCGATTCTCCTGAGTCAAAATGTTAATTTCAAACCTCCCGATGTCACAGCCCCCGACAACCGCCAAGGGGCGACGCATCGAGGCGAGGCTTGTCCCAAGGATTTATCTATTATTCCTTTAATACCTAAAAGCAATGATGGTTTAACTCTCGCAGAGTCGCCAACATTCTTGGCCTACGTTTCTCACTCTTCGACTCAAGTCGAGTTTACTTTGCAAGCTGACGATAGCAAAGGAACCGAGGTTTACAAAACTACTTTCAAAGCTGACAAACCCGGGATAGTTCAGGTTAGTATTCCTGCGGAGGGCGATCGCAAAAAATCTCTTGAGATCGGCCAGCGATACGAGTGGTCGTTTTCGGTGGCTTGCAATGAAGATCCGTCGGGGAATTATTTTGTTAAAGGAATCGTGCAGCGAATTGAACCGCAGGAAACTCTCAAGAAAGATTTGGCAAATCCCGACCCAATGGCTAGGGCGATCGCTTACGCCAATCACGGTATTTGGTACGATACTCTTGCTACTGTAGCTCAAATGCGCCGCCTCGCACCCGACGATTCGGCAGCCAGGGCGGAGTGGGCGCAATTGCTGCAGTCCCAAGGACTAGAATCAGTTGCTGCTCAACCGCTAGTTCAGTCTTTTTAAACCTCCATATTTCTCAATGCTTTGTCTGGTTTTTCTGCCTATTATCTATCTGAAAATTGACAAATTCAGCCGTAGCTTGCGGGGCGGGACGCCATCGCCCCGCTAGCCTTGAAACTCCTAGCTAGGACTCAAAATGCGAAGCCAAAGTTTTCTTATATGCGGTTAAAAATGAAACGTTTTCTACACTTTGCTGCACTGGCGATCGCTGCATTGGCGATCGCACTTACTCTCCCTAGTTTGCTGACACCGATGCTGGCCGTACCTGCACCAATTCTCCTGAGTCAGAATGTTAATTTCAAACCTCCCGATGTCACAGCCCCCGACAACCGGCAAGGGGGAACGCATCGAGGCTGTCAGTTGCGGGAGGGTTTATCGATTACTCCCTTAATACCAGAAAGCAATATCGGCTTAACGCTAACAGAATCCCCCACATTTTTTGTCTATGTTTCTCAACCGGCGGCTCAAGTAGAGTTTGTTTTGCTAAACGAAGATGAATCGGAAGTAGTCTACGAAACTACTTTAAAAATTGACAAAGCCGGAATTGTGGGAGTTAGCCTTTCTGACAAAGCCAAGACCAAAAATATTGAAGTTGGCAAGCGATATGTGTGGTCGTTTGCACTGGCTTGCGATCCTCAAGAGCGATCGGGAGATTATATTGTTAAAGGATGGATGCAGCGAATTGAACCGCAGCCAAGTCTCAAGAGCGAATTAGCAAATCCCGACCCGAAGGCGAGGTTAATTGCTTATGCTGCAAATGGGATTTGGTACGAGACTCTGGCTACTCTAGCCCAGATGCGCCGTCAATCTCCTGACGATGCGAAGCTGACAGCAGAGTGGACACAATTGTTGCAGTCCCAAAAGCTCGATCCAATCGCCGATCGACCCCTAGTTCAGTCTTTTTAATGCTGGCTATCTCTCAGGGCTTAATTTTTCCTTCTTATGAGAATCTGAAAATTGACAAATTAAGCCGATGCCCGCTGACATTCAAACTCCCAGGGATGAATAAAAATGCCAGCCCCAACCTTCCTGCTATGCCGTTAAAAAATGAAACGTTTTCTAAATGGGGTTGCACTGGCGATCGCCGTATTGGCGATCGCACTTACTCTCCCTAATTGGCTGTCACCGATGCAGGCCCAGTCTCCGCCAATTCTCCTGAGTCAAAATGTTAATTTCCAACCTCCAGATGTCATAGCCCCCGAAAACCGACAACAAGGAACACCTAAAGGCTCCGCCTGTCCGAGGGATTTATCTATTATTCCTTTAATGCCTCCAACTAATATCGGTTTAACGGTAGCAGAGTCGCCCACAGTCTTTGCTTATATTTCTCCCAATTCGATTCCCATCGAGTTTACTTTGCAAACTGACGATGAAAAACTAACCGAGGTTTACCAAACTACTTTCAAAGTTGACAAGCCCGGGATAGTTGAGGTCAGTATTCCTAAAAAAGGATCTAGCCAAAATTTTCTTGAGGTTGGCAAGCGATATCAGTGGTGGTTTGTGACGGTTTGCAATCCTGGCGAGCGAGCTGGGGAATATTCTTTTAAAGGGTTCGTGAAGCGAATTGAACCGCAGGAAACTCTCAAAAAGGATTTGGCAAATCCCGACCCGATGGCCAGGGCGATCGCCTATGCTAAAAATGGGATTTGGTACGATACTATTTCTACTCTAGCCCAAATGCGGCGACAAGCTCCTGACGATCCGATGCTGAAAGCAGAGTGGACGCAATTGTTGCAGTCCCAAAAACTAGAATCGATCGCCGATCAACCCCTAGTTCAGTCTTTTTAATGCTGGCTATCTCTCAGGGCTTTGTCGTTCCTAATATGATAGCAAGGTTGACAAATTTTTTGGTTGCGCCAGGGGTTTTAACTCCTGACTCGCAGTACACAGAGAGCGGTAAAATATGTACAAATTGGTGAAAAAATGAAACGTTCTCTACAGGGTGCTGTATTTTCGGTGGTTTTATCGGGTATCGCAGGTATTTCCCCAAGTTTGTCGGCGTCAATTCTGGCAAACTCTGCGCCAATTCTGCTGAGTCAAAATGTTAATTTTAAACCTCCCGATGTAACGGCACCGGACAATCGGATAAAGCCGACGAAGGCTGGTCTCGACAACTGTCCGAGAGACTTATCTATTATTGCTTTAATGCCTCCGAGCAATAGCGGTTTAACGGTAGCAGAATCTCCCATTTTCTTTGCTTACATTTCTCAAGCTTCGACTCGAGTCGAGTTTATTTTGCAAACTCAAGATACATACAATACGCTAATTTACGAAACTACTTTCACAGTTGAAAAACCCGGGATTGTTGGAGTTAGCATTCCTGCTACTGGTGACAACAAGAAATCTCTTGAGGTTGGCAAGGAATATCAATGGGCATTTTCGGTGGTTTGCGACCCAGAAGATCGCTCTACGGATTATTATGTTGATGGGTTAGTACAGCGAATTGAACCTGTGCCAAGTCTCACCAGCGAGTTAGCAAATCCCGATCCTATGGCTAGGGCGATCGCTTATGCTAAAAATGAGATTTGGTACGATACTGTGACTACTCTAGCCCAGATGCTCCGTAAAGCTCCTGACGATGCGGTGCTGACAGCAGAGTGGAGGCACTTGTTGAAGTCCCAAAATCTCGATTCGATCGCCGATCGACCCCTGGTTCAGTCTTTTTAAGAATGACACTTGACTAACAACTAATGACTCTCGACTAATGACCAATAACTTGCCAAATATTCTAGCCCTTGATTTTGACGGCGTGATTTGTGACGGAATGATCGAATATTTCCAAACAGCTTGGCGTACCTACTGTCAAATCTGGAAACCAGCCGAAACCAAGCCAGATCCAGATTTAGCTGAGAGTTTTTACCGAGTGCGGCCTGCGATCGAAACCGGTTGGGAAATGCCGCTGCTGATCCGCGCCCTGCTGACAGGAATTACAGTCGAGCAAATTTTGCTAGACTGGCCAAACATTGTACCGCAGTTATTGACCGAAAATAATTTAAAAGCCCAGTCTGTCGGCGCGATGTTAGACGGATTGCGCGATAATTGGATTGCTGAGGATTTAGCTGGGTGGCTGTCTTTGCATCGCTTTTATCCAGGGGTAGCCGATCGCCTGCACTCTTTGCAGGATAGTTCGGTTAAAGTGGCGATCGTCACTACGAAGGAAGGCCGTTTCGTGCGGGAACTTTTGCAGCTAGCAGGCGTACAAATGCCGCCCGAGTTGATTTTTGGCAAGGAATACAACAAGCCGAAGCACCAAATTTTGCGGGAATTCTTGGCCGCGTCTGGCAAAGATGCGACTATTTGGTTTGTGGAAGACCGATTAAAAACTTTGCTGTCGGTAAAGCAGCAGCCGGATTTATCTCAGGTAAGGTTGTTTTTGGCTGATTGGGGTTACAATACTTTGGCAGAACGGGAATCTATGGCTCGAAATCCGTCCGTTCAATTGCTTTCTCTGTCGCAGTTTGCCGGAGATTTTGCCGAGTGGCTACCCGACGGATGTTGATGTTAGATTTGTTGGCGGGTAGGATTTTTTTCGCTTGCCAGAGTGAAAAAAAAATCCGCATTTTTTTACATTTTGGGGTTGACTGCTGCGGGGCTATCATGGTATTTTTATATAATGGGATGGTTGCGAAAATAATATTTTTAGACACACTCCCATTATAAGATAAAGATAACAGTAATTCCCCAAAAAAGCAAGGACATTGAAAAAAAAAATCGATTTTTTTTTGATACAGTTTTGAGGCTGTTAGGAGCTAAAAAACCCAATTTTTTTACTGTTCCTACGGGTTATAATTTTTGTAGTTTCGCCCGTCAAACCCAGTTTCTGGCAAAAAAGCAAGCTTCGGAACCGAAAATTTGAAACGTGTTTTGATGATTTCTCAGATTTAGGGCTGGCGCATCGGGTGAGAAACCCGGTTTCTACGAGTTTTGGGTTAAATCAACTCAGAAATCGGGTTTCAAAGCTGCAAGTGCGATCGCGAAATCAACTTGAAAGCTTTCTAATATTGAGACTTAAAACTAATGCTCGATTTAACTAAAGCAGCTAAGGCAATGCAGGGGATGAGCCAACATTTGAATGTGGAAGCTCATGCGGCTCGTCAGCGTTTGCAAGTGGCTCAAAATTTGCTGGTTAAGGCCGCAGCGGGACAAGAAAAATTGGTAGAATTGCAAGAGAGTTGGAGCGATCGCACTTTATTCAATGCAGCCACGCCGATCGAGCCCTTGGACGATCGCACCTACATCGCAGCACCCCCCACCGCCCACACAGTCTTCGCTACAGACGGATCGCAAATTTCGCCCAACCATCACGAAATAGCCTATTGCTACCTGCTAAATGTCGGCACAGTCATGCTGCACTACGGCCAAAGCCGCCACCCTGTTTTAGACAGCGTGCCCGAGGTTTTCTACAAACCAGAAGACTTGTATGCTTCGCGCCAGTGGGGAATTAGAACCGAAGAATGGATGGGATACCGCCGCGCCGTTTCCGAAGCAATCGCCTTGGCAGAAATGGGCTGCAATTGGGCAAAAGTTAACGGCAATAAATTGCCAGCGCCAGCTTTAGCAATGGTAGACGGTTCCCTGATTTATTGGTTTTTGGAACAGTTACCCAGCGAAGCGCGCGATCGAATTTTGCAGCCAATTTTAGAAGCTTGGGACAAATTGCGTTTAGCAAAAATTCCCCTCTTAGGATATTTGAGCGCTTCTCGCAGCAGCGAAAGTTTATCTTTTTTGCGGTTTGAAGCTTGCACCCACGAAGTACCAGACTGCATGACAAACTGCCCCAACGTCGGATTTTCCGCCACCAGTGCTTTTGACGAAAAAGCACCTTGTCAAGAATTTGAACCCTTGCGAGATGTCATCTTGTGGTCAACAATCCTGTCGCCCGGACAAAGAAGCCCTTTGTGGAAATCCCAAGCTCGAATCTTAGATTTGTACGGCATTAATTCCGTCTATTTCTGTTACGTTCATGTCGGCACAGAAATTGCTAGAATAGAAGTGCCGGAATGGGTAGCGCAAGATAAAGCAGAACTGGATTTAGCATTAGGAATGATGCTGGCTCAAGTACACAAAGGCGGCGGCTATCCCGTGACGCTAGCAGAAGCTCACAATCAAGCCGTTGTCACCGGGGGCGATCGAACTCGCTTTTTCGCTTTGTTAGAACAGCAAATGATTAAAGCCGGCTTAAAAAATGTCGGAATTTCTTTTAAAGAAACACGGAAGCGCGGCAGTATTGCTTAAACTAATAAGTAGAGTATTCCTGAACGCATAAACCCGCTTTTTTACAGAAATACTTAATTTGAGCCTTTAAAACAGATGAAAAACCGGGTTTATTTGGTATTAATGCGTAAATTAGAACTCTTGCAAAAATATAATGCACCCCACCCCAACCCTCCCCGCGAGT
>JAUBOG010000016.1:4541-32534 GCA_036700105.1 Microcoleus occultus BM001215583 | reverse complement strand
ACAAGAACTTACTCAAAGTCCCCCTTCTTAAGGGGGATTTAGGGGGATCTCCGAGTAATAAACAGTTTTAACTGAACCGTATTGGATTATTTGGGATAATTAATGTTACCCACAGTGAGGACACGGCAGTGCCGTTTCCCTACAATTAATCAGGGTAGGGAAACGGCATTGCCGTGTCCGACCTTGCTCGTGCGTAAGTCCTAATTTTAAGAAAATTTTGCATAGAGAGCTGAAATAAAATTCATGCTTAAAAAGCCTACTGCTAGTACGAGAATGATAAAGGTTGCGATACTGAAAATAGATTTTAGCCGATCGGCATTTTCGGGTTTTTCTGACTTCATTCTTTACAACTCATGTTTGTCAATTTTTGCAGTAAATTCGATCGGGGCAATTGAGAACGAGTAGATTATACCAATGGGCAGACAAAAATGCAACTCTCTTCCAGCTCCCAACCCCGATCGCCTTCAGCACCCGCATTTTTTTAATCTCAAATCTCAAATCTCAAAGTTTGGTATTAGGGTTGGCCTTCTTGGGCGGCTTCTTGTCGATCGCCCGAACCGGAGATCGCCGGCGTCGTGTAAAATAGAGGGCGCGTTGAAGCTTACCTTTTACTTTTAACAGCCGGAATTCCGGGCGATCGCCACCAGTTCCCAAATAGATAATAATATGTCAGTCATCCTTAACTCACTCAATCGGGTAAAAATAGAAGGGTGCGAGGAAGTAATCTAAAAAATATAACTGAAAAAAGGATATAAATTTATGCTCCACCCAGTCTCGCAACCCTATCAACAACGAGAAAATACTATGACTCAAAGAGCCGTGCCCAAGCCAAACCCCTCTGTGGCAAACCAATTGAGGCCGAGTTTCCCTCAAAGGCACTGGCTGGAGCTGGCAGAATACGCCTCTCTGGCGGCCTCTGGTGTGGGTTCCCTGGCGGTGGCTGTGTCGGGTCAAGCTTTTTACGGGGTGGCTCCCTTAACTTTGGCTTTGTCGCTGAATGTGGCTAACCGCTATCGGTTCGAGCAGCAAGTGCGGGTTCATCAAACTTCAGAAATAGCCCAAGTACAAAAGTCTGTAAATAAGGTCGAAAAAACGGCGGTGACGGTAATTGTTAAATTGCGGAAGCAGTTGTCAGCAGATATTGCAGCGCTGCGCCAGCAAATGGGTGCACTTCCTAGGGCTGAGGGCTTTGAAGAGTCGATCGACATTGAGCGGCAGTTGCTGAGTTTGGGAGAGTCGGTAGCTTCTTTGCAAGAAATCGTGGCGTCTGCTGTGCTCGATGTTCGCCAGCAAGTGAGCGAACAACTGCAAGATTTATCGGTGGGGAAACCGGCAAATCTCGAAGCTGTGGAACAAGCAATAGAGCAACTGCAAAGCGCGACGCAAGGTTTGGCAGAAACTGCGATTACCCGAGACGACTGGGAAGTAGTAAATACTCGATTTTTGGAAATCCAAAAAGTCATGGCCAATTTGCAAAGCCAACTGCAAGCTCCCGCGCCATCGACTGCGGATTTGTCGATCGTCCAAGCTCAAATCCACCGTTTGGAACACGAGCAGCAAGAAGTTGTCAAACCTCACCTCAAGCGTTTAATCTCGGTTGTCAAGCAGTTGCAGCACACACAAAACAGTTGACAGTTGACAGTTGACAGTTGACAGGTAGGGGCGGTGCTCCCGTGCCCGCCCTTCTTAGTTGACAGTTGGCAGTTGATAGTTGGCAGTTGTCATTGATAATTAGTCATTGGTAATTAGTCATCACTCAGAAGGAAGATTTTCCCCTTCTCCCCCTCTCCCTCTCCTGGCTGGAGTCCAACTTTTTCGACAACTGTGTTACAAATTGAAAAGGCAATCTGTCTAGTTCACCTGTTTTAAACCTGTTACCATAAAAATCAATGACTGCAACCGTAACTATTGCTGATAACCCATTACTAATCGGTCAAGGATTGCCCCCATTTGACGCGATCGCACCCGAACACGTAGTCCCCGCTGTTACCCAACTGCTGACCGAACTAGAAGCCTCGCTAGCTGCCTTAGAAGCCTCTGTCGAGCCGACTTGGAGCGGCTTAGTAGAACCCTTGCAGCGGCTCGGAGAACGTTTGAATTGGAGTTGGAGCATTGTCGGACATTTGATGGGCGTGAAAAATAGCCCGGAACTGCGATCGGCACACGAAACAGTGCAGCCGGAAGTAGTAAAATTTTGGAGCAAGCTCAGTCAAAGCAAACCGCTTTACGAAGCTTTTAAAGCGCTGCGGGCGAGCGAAAATTGGGACAGATTAGAGTCAGCTCAACAGCGAATTGTCGAAGCCGCCCTCCGAGATGCCCAACTCTCCGGCGTCGGTTTAGAAGGAGAGCAAAAAGAGCGTTTTAATGCCATTCAATTAGAATTGGCGGAAATTACTACCCAATTTTCCAATCACGTCCTCGACGCTACCAAAGCTTTCAGCATCACCCTCACAAACAAAGACGAAATTGACGGTTTGCCGCCGAGTTTGTTGAGTTTAGCAGCTCAAGCCGCTCGCAGCGCGGGTTCCGAAAATGCGGATGCCGAAAACGGCCCTTGGCGGATCACTTTAGACTTTCCGAGTTACGGCCCTTTCATGCAGCACAGCACCCGCCGCGACTTGCGCGAAAAGTTGTACAAAGCTTTTATCGGCAGAGCCAGCAGCGGAGAGTTGAATAACTGGCCTTTGACCGATCGCATTTTAGCACTGCGCCACGAAAAAGCGACTTTGCTCGGGTTTAGCAGTTATGCCGAATTGAGTCTGGCGAGCAAAATGGCTCCCGACGTTGCAGCAGTCGAGGCTTTGTTAGAAGAATTGCGCCTCGCTAGTTACGATGCTGCTGTCAAAGATTTAGAAGAATTGAAAGCTTTTGCGGCCGAAAAAGGCGCTGCGGAAGCTGCGGATTTGAAGCACTGGGATATCGGTTTTTGGTCGGAACGGCGCAGGGAAGAAAAGTTTGCTTTCAGTGCCGAAGAATTGCGTCCTTATTTTGCTTTGCCGCAGGTATTGGACGGGTTATTTGGATTGGTAAAGCGGCTGTTCGGCGTAACAGTAACTGCGGCGGACGGTAAAGCTCCTGTGTGGCACGAAGATGTGCGCTATTTCCAAATAGATGACGAAGCCGGAAATACGATCGCCAATTTCTATCTAGACCCCTACAGCCGCCCGGAGGAAAAGCGCGGCGGTGCTTGGATGGACGAGTGCGTGGTGCGCGCTAAGTTTGTGGAAGCGGGAAAAACAACAACACGGTTGCCGGTGGCTTATTTGGTATGCAATCAAAGTCCTCCGGTTGACGGCAAACCGAGTTTAATGACTTTCTTGGAAGTCGAAACTTTGTTTCACGAATTCGGTCACGGTTTGCAGCATATGCTGACAACGGTAGACTATCCTGGGGCTTCGGGCATCAATAATGTTGAGTGGGATGCGGTGGAATTGCCCAGTCAATTTATGGAAAATTGGTGTTACGATCGCGCGACTTTGTTCGGGATGGCAAAGCATTACGAAACGGGGGAAACTTTGCCGGAACACTATTACCAAAAACTGCTCGCAGCGCGCCACTACATGAGCGGCAGCGTCATGCTCAGACAAGTACATTTTAGCAGCGTTGACATCGAATTGCACCACCGCTACCGATCGGGCGGCAGCGAAACTGTCGCCGATGTCCGCAACCGCATCGCTAAAAATACGTCTGTGTTGCCTCCTTTGGAAGAAGACGCATTTTTGTGCGCTTTCGGACACATTTTTGCGGGCGGCTACGCGGCGGGCTATTACAGCTATAAATGGGCGGAAGTGCTCAGCGCTGATGCTTTTGCGGCGTTTGAGGAAGCGGGTTTGGAAGATGAAAGTGCGATCGCCTCTACAGGCAAGCGCTTCCGCGATACAGTGTTGGGATTGGGCGGCAGTTTGCACCCGATGGAAGTGTTTAAAACTTTCCGGGGACGGGAACCGAGCACCCTCGCTTTGTTGAGACACAGCGGTTTAGTTGCGGCTTAATTCAGTGGGGAATAACTGCGGATTGATGCAGGTGAATTTAGCTGGATCAATCCCGGTTTTTGGCTGGACAAAATTTACGCATATCCTCTATGTGTAGGGTGCGCAGTGCGCACCTTACCGCTATAATTCACGCGTAAAACCACTTTTTGGTCTGAGTTCTGCTGAATTCAAAATGTTTGCGGTGAGGGCTAAAGTTCTCAAACTCGATCGGGAATTCAGTCATCGCTACAAACCGATTTTATTGTAGGACATCATGCCATAAACATCTGTAGTTTGGCACATCATCCCCAATGTTTCTGTGGAAAATTGGGGAGAAAGCGCGATCGCCGCCCGGCTTTAGCTTGAGTTGACTGCCAGCCAAAGCAGCATCAGTGTTATTACTGTCAGTGTAAAAAGCTATTTGCTGCGGTGTTTGTCAGTGATAATACTTAACTTCGGCTCGCAGCTAAAATCAACTTTATATTTCGCAATATTTAGAGATTCTTCTCTCGATACAGCTAATGCTTTTATTAGCAACTAAAAATCGAGATTTTTACCAAATCTTTAATATAGACGGGCAACAGGGGTGTTTTTTTAAATTTTTGATAAAGAGCGGGGGACTCGGCGTCAAACAGGTAAAAATTTTAGGTACAAACTAAAAAAATCAGTTTAAATTAATTTGAGGATTGTCATAAAAAATATTTTATATATGATAATAATTAAGGATTGATAGTTACTCGTTCACCCATAGATTAAGATTTTCATGGATATTCAACTAATTAATATCGGTTTTGGTAATATTGTGTCTGCTAACCGAGTGATTGCCATTGTCAGCCCCGAGTCAGCGCCAATTAAGCGTATAATTACTGATGCGCGGGATCGGGGACAACTGGTTGACGCTACTTACGGCCGCCGCACGAGGGCGGTTATTATTACTGATTCGAGTCACGTTATCCTCTCGGCGATTCAGCCGGAAACGGTTGCTAATCGTTTTGCGATCGGCAAAGACGGTCAAAGCCGGGATGATTGAGATTTTTCAGTTGCAATTTGAGCTCTGACAGTATAGAGTAAGCAGAAACTTAAATTGTTACAAGTTTCTCTGCTAAAAATGAAATCCGGTAAATTAATTGTTCTGACGGGGCCTAGCGGTGTGGGGAAAGGCACTCTAGTACGATCGCTCCTGAATCGCCATCCGACTTTGTATCTGTCGGTATCAGTTACTACGCGCGGCCCCCGCGAGGGAGAAATCGAGGGACAACACTACTATTTTGTCAGCCGCAGCCGTTTTGAGAAAATGGTTGAGGCTGGCGAGTTGGCGGAATGGGCAGAGTTTGCGGGCAATCTTTACGGTACTCCTTATTTTGCTCTCACGCAAGGAATCGCTGAGGGAAAATGGGTAATCCTGGAAATTGAACTCGAAGGAGCAAGGCAAATTAGAAATAAGTTTGTGGAGGCTTTGCGAATTTTTATTTTACCTCCTTCTTGGGATGAGTTGGAACGGCGGCTGCGGAGCCGGGGTCAAGATTCCGAAAGCGCGATCGCCCGCCGGTTGCTGCGCGCTAAGGAGGAGATTGAAGCTGCGGGCGAATTTGATTTTCAGGTTGTTAATGATGATTTGGAAGTTGCTTTAAAAAAGCTAGAATCAATACTTAGTTTGAATTAATTTTCAGGTTTGTTATTTGTTGTTTGTTATTGGTTATTTGTGGGCGACCGCGACTAATAACTAATAACTAATAACTAATGACTGATTACCCATTTTTCAGTACGGGCTAAAACTTCGCTACTTTCTTTGATAGCAACACAAACTTTTAGATTCAATTCCAAAATATTTGATTCCGGGTAAAATCTCCTCAACGGCTCTATTTCGCGAGCAGAACAGCCCAACATTTCCATATAAGCTAGCGTCCATCCAATGGCGGCAATATCGTCTACATTGCCAGTACCCGCACACAGGTAACAGTTAATTTCGTCTGTCGGGTGGCACTCAGGACAAACCCAATTGTCGCTCGACAAAATTGACTGATTTGTCTGAACCGCTGCGGTTTTCAAAGCTTTGATATGATTTTGAACTACTTGCTCAAAACCTCTAGCTTGTCTGATGCGCTGGCTGGCTTTATTGTACGATCGCCCTGGCTGTTGCGGCAAACTAGGAGTTGCTCTTTGATTCTGGGTTGTCAGCACGGATTCGCCTTGATTCTGTGCGAAATCGATAGTGTATGTTTCCGATTCTCCGACATTCTCAGCCGATTGAGAGTCGTTGGGGAGATTGGATAAATCGGAATAGTCAGTTTCCGAGGATGATTTTTGGCGCGAGGCTTCTGCTTGCATCGAGAGGTGATGTTCGATCGCCAAAGACCAAGTTCTTCTGTGTCGAATGTCGCCGTATTTTCTAGCTTCTGCTTCGCTAATGCCGATCGCCGCAGCTTCTTGGCGCAGCATATTCACTGTAGTCGTTAGATCTGATATCATGAGTTTATTGATAGTTGATTTGCGATCGCCCCAGCGGCTGAAACATAAATTACCTTAAATATAGTAGCCTAGCTGTGTAAAATTAGAAATAAGAAATTCAGTCACCAGCCACGGGATTTATCCGCGAACACATAAAAAATATCCCATCCTTCCTAACCCGAGAACGGATTTATCCGAATCGCAATCCCCCAATCTAAAATCTCAAATCGCCAATCTAAAATTGAATGGTTTCAATTACTCCCGATCGAATTTTCCCCGATACAGCTTTATCTGTAGCCGGATTGACATCATACCTGCAAGAGTTGCTGGAGGGCGATCGCTACTTGCGATCGGTTTGGCTCACAGGCGAAGTGACTAACGTTTCGCCATACCCCACAGCCTGCTATTTCACTCTGTCCGATCCTGACAAAAGTGCTGCAATTCGCTGCGTGGCTTGGAACAATCGGGGGCAAAAATTAGTACAAATCCCGGTAAAAGGGGAACAGTTAATCGTTTTGGGCAGCATTCGGGTTTACAACAAGCGCGGCGAGTACCAGTTGAATGCTGTACAATTACTACCCGCTGGGGAAGGGTTACAGGCTTTGCGGTTGCAGCAATTGCGATCGCGCTTGGAAGCTGAGGGTTGCTTCGATCCCGCCTCCAAGCGCCCGATTCCCGCACACCCGCAAGTTGTGGCTGTTGTGGCTTCCGATAGCAGCGCTGCTTGGGGGGACATTCAGCGCACTCTAGCTCAAAGATATCCGGGTTTGCGGGTGTTGCTGTCGCCGACAGGGGTGCAGGGAGAATCGGCTGCTGCGGAAATTGTCAGGGCGATCGCCCGTGTAGAATTGGACGGTAGGGCGGATGTGATTATTTTAGCCCGGGGCGGCGGTTCTGCGGAAGATTTGGCTTGTTTTAACGATGAGAGAGTTGTCAGGGCGATCGTCAACTGTTCAATTCCAATTATCACCGGTATCGGGCACGAAAGAGATGAATCGCTAGCAGATTTAGCCGCCGACAAACGAGCTCACACTCCCACAGCAGCGGCCGAACAAGCTGTGCCGGTTTTGGCAGATATTTACTTTCAACACAAGCAGAGAATGCTCGATTTAGCAAGTGCTGTGCGGACACGATTTCAAACAGAAGAACAGCATTTGCAGCGGTTGCAAAATAGGTTAAAACGCTTGCCTGTGACATCGCGAAGTTTGCGGCAGGCAAGTGGTAAACTGGAAGTGCTGCAAGAAAAGTTATCTGCACTGAATCCGGCGGCGGTTTTGCAAAGGGGTTATGCTGCGGTTAAACAAAGTGACGGTACGGTAATTCGCACGGCTGAGGGTTTGGAATTGGGAGAGGAATTGACGGTGAGGTTGAGCCGGGGCGTTTTGAGAGTTAAGATTGTTGAAATATTGGATGCGGAAGAGACATGATTGATGTGCCCGGAAATCGGCCGGATTGGAATTACGAGGAAACGGTCGATCGAATTGAAGCGATTATCGATCGGGTGGAATCGGGAGAATTGCCTTTAGAGGCGGTTTTCGAGCAGTTTGCGGTGGCTGTGGAGTGTTTGCAGCAGTGCGAAGGTTTTTTGGCGCGGGGGAAGGAACAGATGGAATTGTCGATCGAGCTTTTGGCCGCCGAATCCGATTTTTAAGAAATATGTTGATTGGTTATTGGATAATTTGTGCGATCGTAGGGGCGGGTTTTACCAACCATCTATGTTGAAAACTAAATATCTCGTAAACCCGCCCCGCTTAGATACTGGTTTTTAAGCAGAGTTTAGGTGTATTTGTCAGTTGTGTTTTGCGATCGGGTTAAAGGTGCGATCGTAAGTTAAATGTTTAAATGCGATCGGGCGTCATTGTCAAATTTTAGAATTTACAATCTGAGGGGTTCCGTATTCCAATCACAGATAGACTCTGGCTTGAGAGGACAAGTTTTGGGAGCGATCGGATTTCTGATGAGGTAGAGTGTATCAAGGTTAGTCAAAGATGCTAGCGGTTTGATATCGCTGATTTGATTGTTGTCGAGGTAGAGTGTATCAAGGTTAGTCAAGGATGCTAGCGGTTTGATGTCCCTGATTTGATTGTTGCTGAGGTCGAGATCCTTCAGTTTAGTCAAAGATGCTAGCGGTTTGATGTCGTTGATTTGATTGTTGCTGAGGCTGAGATCCTTCAGTTTAGTCAAGGATGCTAGCGGTTTGATGTCATTGATTTGATTGTGGTCGAGGACGAGCCGATCGGTAAGGTTAGTCAAAGATGCTAGCGGTTTGATATCGCTGATTTGATTGTTGTTGAGGTAGACATCCTTCAGTTTAGTCAAGGATGCTAGCGGTTTGATATCGTTGATTTGATTGTTGTTGAGGCCAATATCAGTCAGGTTAGTCAAGGATGCTAGCGGTTTGATGTCGTTGATTTGATTGTTGGTGAGGCTGAGATCCTTCAGTTTAGTCAAGGATGCTAGCGGTTTGATGTCGTTGATTTGATTGTTGCTGATGACGAGATGAGTTAGTTTAGTCAAGGATGCTAGTGGTTTGATGTCGATGATCTGATTGGTGTTGAGGACGAGCCTAGTCAGTTTAGTCAAGGATGCTAGCGGTTGGATGTCGCTGATTTGATTGTTGTTGAGATCGAGATAATCCAGGTTAGTCAAGGATGCTAGCGGTTGGATGTCGCTGATTTGATTTTCCTTGAGGACTAGATTAGTCAGTTTAGTCAAGGATGCTAGCGGTTTGATGTCGCTGATTTGACTCTCCTTGAGTTCAAGTCGCGTGAGACTCGAAAGTTTTTGATTAGCAGCATCGCACTCAGTAGTCTCTGCTTTCTGCAACAGCACCTCAACAGTATGTTCAGCTTCAGGAATCAAATTTGCTCGCGCGAGACACCAATCAGCAAATGTTCGTCCACTTTTTCCCGGTTGCGGTTCGGAGACTAACGCCGAAGGTGCATTTCCACATGATGCTAGACCGATCGCACAACAAGTAATTACTATAAACTTTTGTAGTTTTACAACACCCTGTTTGCGATACTGATACAGTAAATTCCTGTGTTTGCGTGCAACTATAAGTGTCATCATCTTGTATCTCTAATTTTCGGATACCTAAGTTCGTAAAACTTGTTAGCACATTATCTTACGGTTCCCGATCGGAGCCGTTCGCTTTAAATCGAAGCGAACGATTTAAAGGACATTCAAGTTTGATGAAAATTATTGTGGGGTGGAGCAAAAAGTCCGCCCCACAATACAGTTGAGATGCCCGACAGCTTACAATTTGTCGATCGACCTTTTTGCCTTATCTGTCAGATTTTTCACCGCATCTTTCACATCTTCTGCTGCGTGGCGGGCGGCTGCTTCGGCTTGTTTTGCTTTCCCTTCAGCCTGGTCTTTTTTGCTGCCGGTGATGTTTCCTAAAATTTCCTGAGCTTTGCCTTCTACATTTTTGCCGATCGCCTTCGCTCTGTCTTGTGCAGTCATAAAACACTCCGCTAAGCAATTTAATGTTTTTACCATTCTACAATTAACTCGCAGCCAATTGTGTTTGATTAATATTAATTAATATTTTTGTTGGCTGACACGCTAACTTTAGCTGTAGTAGGGTGCGCAATGCGCACCTTACTCACAAATTGTGTTTTGATTCACATTAATTCATATTGCGGTCAAATTCTACTTCAAACTTGCCGCAGCAACTTTCACCGGTTCGAGCAATTCTAGCGGCAAATGCAGCATATTCAATTGCGTGCTATCTGCTGGTTTCCTTTCAGGATCGGGGCCGTGATAATCGCTGCCGCCAGTTGCTAGCAAACCGCGATCGAGACACATTTTTTTCAGCTTTTCAATCTGGCTGGAACTGTGGCTGGGATGGTATATTTCAACTCCCATTAAACCCGCATCTACTAATTCGTTTAATACTTCCTCAACATCTCCGCCGCGAAATAAATAAGGGTGCGCCCAAACTGGTACGGCGCCGCAACTGCGCAACAAATCTATGCCTTCGGCGATCGAGAATTTCTCGTAATGCACGTAAGCCGGGCCGTTGTCTCCCAGCCACCTGTCGAAGGCTTCCCGCGCTGATTTGGCGTGACCCGCTTTTACAAGTGCAGAGGCAATGTGAGGCCTTCCCGGTGCCATTCCCGGCGATGTGGCCGGCAGTTCGATCGCGTATCCCATTGCTGCTAATTTTTCTACCATTTCCTGCGATCGCCTAAACCGGCCTTCTATGCGATCGTTCAAAGGAACTCGCAGTTTATTCGCATCGGGATAAAAACCTAAAATATGCAGCGATCGACCGTTATGTACTGTACTCAATTCCAGTCCCGGTACTATTTCTAGATTGTACGAGCTAGCGGCCGCAAAGGCTTCGTCCCAACCCGACATCGTATCGTGATCCGTGATCGCTAAAGCGCGAACTCCTGACGCAGCGGCGGCTGCTACGAGTTCGCTAGGGGTGAGAGTACCGTCGGAATAAGTTGTGTGACAGTGAAGTTCTAGCATTTTTTTCGAGTAAGTTAAAGTCGGCGAAACCTGCAATTATTCCCATCACTCACGCGAGATATACCGTCACTGCGATCGACCAGTTTTTTTATGAGTTAAATCTGTTGGCTGCAATAAGTAAGTTAAGTTGTCTCGCATTTAATCGGGATGTTTCTGTTTATTTAAAATCTGCTACAGGCTTTCAATTAATTGTAGATGCCGCCACAGCTTAGCTATTTCTTGATTTCTCGCATTTCGTGAATAACACCTTCGGGCAATTTGGGAGGAACCGGCGATATTTCAATACTTTGTATGTTGTGAACTGGGATAACTAGAAGTTTATCGGCCAATTCGATAATTACGGGGTCTGCTGTCAGCATTTTGTGCAGGCGAGTGCCTAAATTTGCTTGCTCTCCTACTCTTACCTCTGGCGGGATGAACTCGAAGTGTTGCTCCTTGCCGTTGGTATAATGGATGGTCAGATTAATAATTGTTTTTTGGTTGGTTGATTCCATAAATTTTCCCCCTAATAGCCGATCGGCATTTACCCCAAATTCACCGCAAATCAAAAATTGCGATCGCAGCACCTGTAAAAAACTTTTGACAAAATAAGCTGTTGGTGCGAAAGTCCGCTACCTGCTAATTTTATCACAAAAACTGTACTGAAACCCGCCAACCTACCCAGTATACAATCGGCAGCCGCGCTGGATTCGCTCCTGGATGCGCGATCGCAGCAACCGGGATTATTTTGCCGATCGAGCTTTTTCCTGTGCCAGTTGGCAAATTGGCTCAATTAAGCCTCTGCTGCGAGTTTACCCCAAAGCGCTCTCAAGTTATACAGCAGCGGCACTCGAGCGCTTTCGGGTTCAGATTTTTCTCCTGCAGGAACTGTGGAGGTTGGGATAGCGGCATTCTAGTTTCACTGCCGCCGAGGAATTTTGGATAAATTAATAACATAACATTCAGGTACAGCTTATGAAATCCGCACTTTGCTTTCCCGAAAATTCTGTTGTGTCTAACACAGTTAATGCTGATAATAATGCAGCTAATTCTCATAGTAACATAGATTATTGTATCGCCGCTGCTTGGATTGACTTAGTAGGAGGAGACTACAGTAATTTTGGAGGAGATGATTGGCTTCCTCTGTGCGGCGACATTGATGACGGCGAAATTTACCGGGAATGGTTTTTGTGGCAAGACAGCGAAGTGACTCAAGAGTGGGAAGCTTACGATCCAATCACTAATTATCGAGTTGTGGCATCCAGCAGAGAAATGCTGATTGCTAAAATCGACAGCATAGAAGATAACAGACAAGTTTAAAATCAAAGGATAAGATTAAATTTTGAGTATTTTAGAACAGACGCGCCGACGTTACTTGTAGGGTGCGAACTCCGCACCCCAACACTGCAAAGTCCCAGTCTTTCAACCTGTCGCTACTGCTTTTTTATTTTCTCGTTCTAATTTGCGCTGCTTCAAAGCTGCAAGATTTTGTTTGATCGTGTCGATCGCACTTCCATTCCCCTGCTGCTGGTATAATTCGCTGGCACGGATCAAATCTGCCACAGCTTCGCCGTCCGATCGCAAATTCGCAAAAACTAAACCCCGATTGTGGTACGCTTCTGCCATTGCAACCCGTTCTAAAGCGCTGGTAAATTTATCTTTTGCTTTGCGGTAATTTCCCGACTGATAAGCTTCAATACCTTGTTGGAAATAAACCGCAGCTTTGCTACCGCTGTCTGTCGCTGGAAATTCTGGCGAGTTTAAAATCGGTTCTTTAAACAGTACAGAAATGCTGCCCTTGCCGAAGTAAGCCCAAGTCATTGTTCCCGCGCCAATACCCAGCGCGGCGACCACAATCACAGACAGAGCAATAAAATTGGTGATTTCCATAGAGAAACATTTGTTGTATTAGAATATCATAGAATAATTTTTAACTTTTGGAACAATGGCTGCGCGGATTCACCTCAACTGGAAATGGTTTTTAAGTTCCTTAGCTTTAGTATTGTCGATCGGCTTAATTACTGCAACTGCAACCTCTGACGCAGCAACCCATAGGCAAACTCAAGCAGGGTGGCAATTGTTGCAGCGGGGCGAGACGGGGTTGGTAGTAGCAATGCGGCACGCGATCGCCCCAGGCACCGGCGATCCTGCTAACTTTAAATTGGGCGACTGTTCCACCCAGCGCAATTTATCACCGCAGGGACAAACCCAAGCCAAGCAAATCGGAGCCGAATTTCGCAAGCGAAACATCAAAATTGCCAGAGTTTTATCGAGTCAGTGGTGCCGGTGTTTGGAAACAGCAAAACTGCTAAACTTAGGAAAAGTTGAACCGTTCCCAGCGCTGAACTCGTTTTTTAGCGACAGCAGCAAAAAATCGGGACAAACAGCGGCAATCCGCAAATTAATTGTTGACAACCGCAACACAAAAGGCGCTATTATTACGGTAACGCATCAAGTAAATATTACCGCGATTACTGATATTGTACCGCAAAGCGGCGAAGCTGTGATTCTCAAAGGATCTAAAGAAGGTAAAATCCAAATAGTCGGAAGAATCGGAGGATTTTAAATAAATAGAAAGTTATAATCTTACCAATTCCCCATTACCAATTACCAAATATCAATTTATATGAGTTTCCAATACAGCGCGGCCCTAGTAACTTTAGCAGACCTTGACAAAGAAGTTCTAGTTAAATTTTACACAAAATTTCTCGACCTAGAACCAAACCCCTACATTCCGAATACCTACGCTGAATTTCAGCTTCCCGGCTTAAGACTCGGCATATTCAAACCCAAAGATTCCCACAAATCGGAATTCGCAAGTCGAGCCAAAACAGGCATGAGTTTGTGTTTAGAAGTCAGCGATATCGAAACTGCGATCGCCCGAATTTGGGCTTTAGGTTATCCGCCCGCCGGAGAAATCATCAAAGCTTCCCACGGTTTAGAAATCTACGCCTTCGATCCGGCCGGCAACCGCATAATATTGCACCAATCGCATCATAATCTCGGATAACGGTCGATGATTTGTCAACTTTCGATCTTCTCTTCCCTTCCTTCGCGTCTTCGCGGTTCGTTCAAAAAAAACATCAAATTCACAACCCGCCCCGGATTGCGATCTAACTTCTGCAATTGCTTCGCGATATTCGCAAGGACACTGTAAAACCCGCTGATACAAGTCAAAACAGCCTTAACTACCTAATCAGTTCAGCAAAACTATAAAAACTGATAATCAATAACAGCAATGCTGTCAGGTGAGTTAGCTGAAACTGAGGCTGCGGGCCCAGAGATTCCCGCACCAAAATGGAAAAAGACGAACCAATTATGTAACTCAAAGACAGCGTTAAATACTGCCACTGCAATGTTACACTCCACAGCCCGAGCAAAATCATCGCCAAAGTCAACATCACCAACTCAACAAACCGAGGCGGATTGTGCTGAGTAGACAAAATCAAAGTATCCAACCAATATTGCCAAGGTCTCATTTAGTTAGCGATCGAACTTTTGGATTTAGCTTTTTAGTTTAACTTACGATCGCCATTCAATCTGTAGCTGCAAACACGCCAAAGCCTCCGCCGTCTCAACCTGCGGAAATTCCGCGTAAAAGCGGCTGACACTGTAAAAAGGGTCAGGAGTTTCCAGAATAATCGACTTATCGCACATTTCCTGCAAAAATCCTCTCAAATCCGGCGGTGCGACGGGTACGCAAATCCACAAAGCCGCCGGTTGCTGCGCCCGCAAAGCCTTCGCCGCCACAGCCACCGTCATCCCAGTCGCAATCCCGTCGTCCACCAAAATCGCCAAAGCCCCCGCAGCGCTGACATTCGGGCATCCCGGAGACAAATCCGCCAGCAGAGATAGAGCATTATTTTGAGCTCGATCGAGTGCTGATTTTTGCAAGCGCAAATTGTACTGCTTTTGTTTTTGCCAGAGGACGTGACCGTCAGCAGTTGCAGCGCCGATCGCGTACTCTAGATTATCAGGACGAGTAATTTTTTTAGCAACAACCACATCCAAAGGACAGCCCAACAAACGCGCCACCGGCACAGCAACCGGCAAACCCCCGCGCGGCAAAGCATAAACAATCGGTTTAACAGCATCCTTTGCGGTTAAATGCAATTTTCCGAGCTCTGCTTGAACTGCGGCGGCGAGTTTTTCGCCAGCATCAGCGCGATTCTCAAAAAACGGGGTAGACAACATATTTTTGCGTGTGCGAGCAAACCCGATCTAAACTATAAACTCTAGCCTCAAAAAAAGCTCTCTTATCTTTAAATATATGTCCAGCGACTTGCAACTGTCCCTTTTTGACAACAATCAAAATACCTCTTTAGCAACCGACTCAATACCTACAAATGCCAAAATTCCCATTCCTCCAGGCACTTATCAAAATATCGAACAAATAGGCGAGCACTGCAACCGCTGCTACCGCTGCGAATTGGGCAACAGCCGCACTCACGCCGTCATCGGGCGCGGCAATCCGCAAGCCTCAATCTTGATTGTGGGAGAAGCGCCCGGACAAAACGAAGACGAAACCGGACTGCCATTCGTCGGGCGATCGGGTCAACTTTTAGATAAGATTTTAGAATCAGTAGGACTCAATACAGAAACCGACGTATTCATTGCCAACGTCATCAAATGCCGCCCGCCCAACAACCGCCCGCCAACAGCAAAAGAAATAGAAGCCTGCAAACCATATTTGCTAGAACAAATTCGCATTTTAAACCCCAAAATTATTTTATTAACCGGTGCAACAGCCCTCAAAGGCTTGCTAAGCGACAAGCGCCCCATTAGCAAAATTAGGGGTCAGTGGATCGAATGGGAAAATCGTTTGTGTATGCCAATTTTTCACCCGTCGTACTTGCTGCGAAACCCCTCCCGCGAACCGGAAACTCCGAAATGGTATATGTGGCAAGATATGCAGTTAATCAAAGCAAAATATGACGAATTAAAAGAGCAATAGCAATAAATTTTCAGTGGTGATTTGTAGGGGCGGGTTCACCAACAATCTCTAATTTTCACCCACAATCTACAAAAGCCGCCCTCACTCACTAAAATTTTATCGATTGACGCTAAGGTTTGTATTAAATGAAATCATGGAAGTCCAACCCAGAGAAATTCAAACCTATGAAACTTTAGAGGGAAAAATCCCTTTTGAAGAGTGGCTTGATTCTTTGCGCGATCGCGAAGGGAAAGCTAAAATAAAAGGTAGACTTCAGCGAGTTGCTCTTGGTAATTTAGGAGACTGTAAATCAGTAGGAGAGGGTGTTTGTGAGTTAAAAATTGACTGCGGCCCAGGCTACCGGGTTTATTTTGGAGAAAGAGACTCAACTATTGTACTGCTTCTCTGCGGTGGAGATAAAAGTACGCAAGATCGAGATATTCGCAATGCCAAAGAATACTGGATAGAATTCAGGAGTAGAAACGATGCCTAAAACTCATAGCTACCATGACTATCTGATTAAATCCCTCCAAGAAATTGAAGAATCTGCTGCTTATATTCAAGCAATTTTAGAAGAAAAAGAACCGGAATCTGAACTGTTACTGACGGTTCTCAAAGACGTAGTTAAAGCTCAAGATAAACTCTCTATCATGACGGTCGGCGAACAACAAAATTGGGAGAAACTTCAGGAATTGCTGAAAGGATCAGGGGGAGAAGAGATTTACCGATTTATGGGTTTGTTGAAAAGTTTAGGATTAAAGACAGACATTGCAGTTAGTCAGGGTGAGACTCCAGACGCATCAATGTTAGAATCCCCATCTCGCGTCGAGACTTGTAAATTGTAACGTCTTACCAAATTACTCAAGAGTAGAAACTAGCTATTTTTTTATCTGCTGTAATAATAGCAGCTTAATTTCTTTTCGCCAACCGCAGATATCAGCAGATAAACACAGATGAACGCAGATAAAATTCCATTGGCGTTCATCGGCGTTCATCTGCGGTTAAAAAACACATTCCTATTGTTACTCCAACTCTTCACAAATACGCGCAAAAGCCGCCGCCGGATCGATCGCAGCAGTAATCGGCCGGCCAATCACCAGATAATCCGCACCAGCATTAATCGCAGCCTTGGGAGTCATCGATCGCCTTTGATCGCCCCCATCGGCCCATTTCGGACGCACGCCCGGACAAACCAACAGAAAATCATCCCCGCAACTCCTCCGCAACTGTTCCACCTCTTGCGGAGAACAAACAGCACCGGCTAAACCCGTTTCCTTGGCCAAAAGAGCCATGTGCAAAGCATATTCCGGCAACTCTAAAGGTATTTTAAGCTCAAAAGCTAACTGTCGGGAATTCAAACTCGTCAACAGAGTAATTGCAATCAATTTAGGACTCGGTTTATCAACTGCGATCGCCCCTTCAGTCAAAGCCAACTGTGCCGCTTTCAAAGCATCTTTACCGCAAGTAGAATGAATTGTCAACAAATCGACATTATACTTAGCAGCAGCACGACAAGCACCAGCAACAGTATTCGGGATGTCGTGAAATTTTAAATCCAGAAATATCCGCTTTTCCCGCTCTTTCAGAATCGCAATAATTTCCGGGCCCGAACTCACAAATAGCTCTAAACCTACCTTCCAGAAAGATACATCGGGGAGTTTGTCAACCAGGGCGATCGCACTTTCTAAACTCGAAACATCCAAAGCCACAATAATTCGATTATCAGCGTTCATCAGCGTTCATCTTCAGTAATTCATCTGCGGTTAAAAAATAGATTAGTCATCTCCATAAAAGCCTGTTTTGAACAGGCAAGATGCCTGTTCCACAATAATTATTGGAGATGTCTATTCAAGACACCAAACGCACAAACTTATTTTTCCCAACTTGCAAAATCTTACCGGCCAATTCAGCAGGCGATTCAAAAGTGAGGTTAACATCAGAAACTTTATCGCCCTCCAGCTTCACCCCACCGCCCTGCATCAACTTCCGCGCATCACCGCTGCTTTTGCAAAGTCCGCTAGCACTCAGAATATAAAACAACTTAGCCGGAAACTGCACGCTTGCCAAAGAAAACTCCGGCACCGCGTCAGCTTCGCCCGCAGCACCTTTAACCAGCGCAATTGCATCCAACTGAGCGCGATTTGCCGCCTCCGCACCGCGATACTGACTGACAATATCCAAAGCCAAAAGTTTCTGTTTTTCTCGCGGATTTTCCGGCAACGCATCCAGAGGCAAATCTGTCAATAGTTCAAAATACTGGGCGATCGAACTATCGGCAATTTTCTCCAACTTAGAATACATCGTCAGCGGGTCATCGGACAAACCGACATAATTATTCAAAGACTTCGACATCTTCTGTACCCCGTCAGTCCCGATCAAAATCGGCATCAGCAAACCAAACTGCGGCTTCATCCCAAAATGCCGCTGCAAATCTCGCCCGACAGCAATATTAAACTTTTGGTCGGTTCCGCCCAACTCCACATCGGCTTCCAAGACTACTGAATCGTAACCCTGCATTACTGGATACAGAAACTCGTGCAGGAAAATCGCATTTTCCTGCTGCATCCTGTTATCAAATCCCTCTTTAGCGAGCATCTGCTGCACCGTCATCGTGCCCAGCAGTTCCAAAATCTTCGCCATGTCCAATTTTGACAACCACTCGGAGTTATAGCGAATTTCCAAACGTCCGGGGGTCTCAAAATCTAGAATCGGACGCACTTGGTCTAAATAAGTCTTGGCATTTTCGGCCACTTGTTCGGCCGTCAACTGAGCGCGGGTCTCGGATTTCCCTGTCGGATCGCCAATTCTTGCGGTAAAATCTCCGATGACCAGTACCGCCGTGTGGCCTGCATCCTGAAAAGCTCGCAGCTTGCGGAAGCAAATGCTGTGTCCCAAGTGAATGTCCGCCCCTGTGGCGTCGATTCCCAGTTTGACTCGCAGCGGCCGATCGACTTTTGCCAGCAATTGAGCCAAATTTTCGTCAGGGTTGCTAGAATCAGGTCGATCGGGAAAAATTTCGCTGATGCCGCGGTAAATTCCAGAAAAGTTAGAAGAAATCATAGGGGAGCGATCGTCCATCATATTTTGCCAAAGTGCAGCAGAATTAGTTACACTCACTGGTTGACGCATAAAAACATAACTCTCAAGCTACTATAATCCCAAAGCTCACCAGCCAACATTTCTGGTGGAAATTGTCAGCTCCCGCATCTAAAATTAAAAGTCTTAAACCCCAAATCGAGTGAGGAAGTGAAATCCACGTGTCAACCAACGCAGTCCGCAAAAACACGGAAAACTCAGCCCCCGTATTCGAGTTTGTTCAGTCAGTCAGTAAAGTGACCGCCGGAACCATACTCAGCATGACAATGCTTGCCAGTTCTGTAGTCGCTGGCGGACTGGTTGGCTTAGCGATCAGCTTCCGCAATTTGCCAGATGTTCGCATCTTGCAAACCTACTCTCCCACAGAAACCACCCACATTTACGACATCAACGGCAAGCCCCTAGCCAGCATCCACGACGAAGCCAACCGGGATGTCGTACCCCTTGACAAAATCTCTCCCAACCTGAAACGGGCCGTTCTGGCGATCGAAGATAGCAACTTCTTCACCCACAAAGGCATCAACCCCGGCGGGATAGCCCGAGCTCTCATAGTCAACCTAGAAAAAGGTAGAACCGTTGAAGGCGGCTCGACTATGACTATGCAGCTAGTCAAGAACCTGTTTCTATCTCCCCAGTCAAAATTCAGCCGCAAAATAGCTGAAGCGGTAATGTCTATCCGCTTGGAGCAAATTCTCAACAAAGACCAAATTCTGCAGCTGTACCTGAATCAAATCTATTTAGGTCACAACTTGTACGGCGTAGAGACAGCCTCAAGAAGCTATTTCAACAAGTCAGCAAATAATTTGACTCTTTCGGAAGCGGCGATGCTGGCCGGTTTAATTTCCGCCCCCGAAGAATACAGTCCTTTCGTCAATTACAAGTTGGCAAAAGAGCGGCAGGAAATCGTTTTAACCCGCATGAAGGATCTCAAATGGATTACGCCGGCCCAAGAGGCTGCCGCCCGCAAGGAAAAAATTAAGCTGGGCAAAATTACCTCTTTTGGCGGTTCTCAAGTTCCTTACGTAACACAAGCCGTCGTCCAGGAGCTGACTCGGCGTTTCGGGCGAGATGCCGTGGTTAAGGGAGGAATGCGGGTTCAAACCACGATCGACCTCAAAATGCAGCGCATAGCCGAAGAAACCGTCAAAGCGTGGCACGATCGGCTATACGGTCAAGGACTTTTTTACGATCGCGATCAAGGTCAAATCGCCCTAGCAGCCGTAGATCCCCGCACCCACTTCGTCAAGGCAATGGTTGGGGGCGTCGATTACGAAAAGAGCCAGTTCAACCGCGCCATTCAATCTCGGCGCCAGCCCGGATCTTCTTTTAAACCCTTCATCTACTACGCTGCCTTTGCTAGCGGCAAATACGGCCCAGATTCCGTTGTCTACGACTCTCCTGTCGGATACCGCGACGGCGACGGCTACTACTACCCTCAAAACTACGGCGGCGGCTTCTCCGGCGCTGTCAGCATCCGCAGAGCTCTGGAAGTATCGCTGAACATTCCCGCCGTCAAACTCGGCCAAGAAGTCGGATTGAATAAAGTGATTGAGATTTGTCGCGTCCTCGGCATCAGAAGTCCGATGGAACCCGTGGTTTCCTTACCCTTGGGTGCAGTTGACCTCACTCCTTTAGAAATGGCCGGAGCTTTTGCTACCTTCGCGAACAACGGCTGGCATTCTGACACCACCTTTATCGTGCAAGTCACTGACAGCAGCGGCAACGTACTGCTCGACAATACCCCCAAACCCAAATTAGTTCTCAATGCCTGGGCTGCGGCATCTGTCAACAGCACCCTGCAAGGCGTAATCTACAACGGTACTGCAAAGGCGGCCCAACTCGGGCGGCCGGCTGCTGGGAAAACTGGTACAACTTCCTCAGAACGGGATATCTGGTTTGTGGGTTACGTACCGCAGTTGTCGGTGGCTGTTTGGATCGGCAACGACGATTACACACCGATGAGCTACGGTGCTACTGGCGGTACAATTGTCGCCCCCGTTTGGCGCGACTTTATGAGCCAAGCTTTGCAGGGCGTTCCTGAAGAAGATTTCAAACCTGCTTCATCTTTTGAGCGGCCTTAATTATCAGTCATTAGTCATTAGTCATTAGTCATTGGGCATTGGCCAAACAGGGCATTGGGCATTGGGAATACTTTCTTTTTCTTCCTTCTTCCTGACATCCCTTACATCGGTTAGATCCGAAGAAAGCTAATCCGTTGCCGAACTTCCTCCTGAAACTACGATTGTTTTTCCAGTTCGGATTTCATCCGCTCCAGCGTTGAGTTCATTTGCTCAAACATCTGCTGGGGCGTGATGCCAAATTGATTGAGCTGCGTCTTTAACTGCTCTACAGTCATCTGAGCCATGAAGTCCTCAGACAGCTCGAAACGCTTCATAAAAATACGGTAGCGCTCCATCATTGATTCCATCTGAGCGATGAACATTTTCTTGCCTTCGCGATCGAACTTGCCGTAATTGCCGCCTAGTTTGATGAGAGATTGATAGTCTTCAAACAACAGCTTGGCTTCTTGCTGAACAATTTCTGAATCAAAAAATCCCATAGCTTTCCTAATTTTTTAATCTTGAACTAATTTTCATGCAAGCGGGAACTCCCGCTGCTTATTACACTATTTTATCAGTTGCTGGAGGAAGTCCCTACCCTTCAAGGCGTAACAATTAGTAGCAATGTCCGTACAGGAGAGGCATCTGGCATCGGGCCCAAGAGCATCGGGCCTGATGGCCCGAAAAGCATTGGGCCTGATGGCCTGATGGCCCGAAAAGCATTGGTTATTGGTTATTAAAACTAACAACCAACCAATAACCAATAACTAATGACTAATGACTGATGACTAATGACTTCTTCAAACTTGCCCGATGCGTTCTAGCGGCCAGAACCGCACTACAGCGCGGCCGATGATATTCTGCTGGGGTAAAAAGCCCCACCTGCTGGAGTCGTTGCTGTTGTTGCGGTTGTCTCCCATCACAAAGTATTGATTTTCCGGGACGCGATAAGGCCCCCACTGGTATTTAGGAGGTTCGGCAATATATTTTTCGACGATCGGCTTGTCGTTGAGGTAGACTAGACCTTTTTTAACAGCGACGGTTTGACCCGGTAAACCAATTATCCGCTTGATGAATGCTTGGTCTTCGGTAAATCCTTGTTCTTGCAACTTTTCAGGCGGGGAAAATACTACGATGTCGCCAGTTTTTGGCGGTTCGAGGTAGTAGGATATTTTTTCGACTACGACGCGATCGCCTATGCGCAAAGTTGGTAACATAGAATCCGAGGGTATGAAGCGCGGTTCAGCGACCAACGCTCGAATCACGATTGCTAAAGCCAAAGCAATAATCACAATCTGAATATTTTCAAAGCTAGATTTCCACGCTTTTTGCCACCAAGGTTCAGGTAGGTTTTCTGCTGCTTCTGTACCCAAATTCTTATTTTCAGATGTCATGAAATTCCTCGCTATTTAGTTGCTGGTAATTATCTAATTGCCCTTGAAGCAGGTCGCTCTAATTAAACGTAATATCATGTCCTCTCTTCATCGGAACGATATAAACGGAGGACACGGCAGTGCTGTTTCCCTACGACAATTGATTGTAGGGACACGGCAGTGCCGTGTCCTCACTTATCATTCCGGTGCAGCCGGAATTGATATAAAACTTTGTTTGGGTATTCATAAACCCGATCGCCCTTGATGCCGCTTCTCCAGAAACCGAGTCGATCTTTCTGATGTTTTTCGAGACGAAAATACTCCCAAAAATCAGCGTGCATTCTGTTGATATTAACTCATAAAAAAGGCAGAGAATTAAGATTCTCTACCTTTTTTATGTAAGGATTTTGAGTTGTTTGCGATGGCGCAATTTGCAATCTCAAAACTTTACTCGCGATCGCACTTACTCAGCACCTTGGGGCAGCAATTCCCGCTTCTGGCCTTGCAGCACCTTGACAATTCCGTCGTCGCCCACATCTACAACAGCGATATCGCCATCTTTGATGCGGCCAGAAAGGATTTCCTCAGCCAAGCTGTCTTCCAACAACCGCATAATGGCGCGGCGCAGGGGCCTGGCTCCGTAACTGGGGTTGTAGCCTTCTTCCACCAACCGTTCTTTGAACTTTTCCGTAACTTCCAGAGTGATTCCCTGCTCTGTCAAGCGGCCGAACACTTCTTTGAGCATGATGACGGCGATTTCCTTGACTTCCTCTCGGTTCAACTGGCGGAAGACGATAATTTCGTCGAGTCGGTTGAGGAATTCTGGGCGGAAGTAGTTTTTGAGTTCTTCGTTAACCAAAGAACGAATGCGGTTGTAATTGGCATCGGCTTGGTTGTCGCTGAACTCGAAACCGAGGCCGCCGCCGCCTTTTTCAATCACCTTAGAACCGATGTTAGAGGTCATGATCAGCAGCGTATTTTTGAAGTCTACGGTGCGACCTTTGGCATCAGTCAAGCGGCCGTCTTCCAATATTTGCAAAAGCATATTGAAGACATCGGGGTGAGCTTTTTCGATTTCGTCGAACAGCACGACGGTGTAAGGACGGCGGCGGACTGCTTCTGTGAGTTGGCCGCCTTCGTTGTAGCCGACGTACCCTGGCGGAGAACCGATGAGTTTCGAGACGGTGTGGCGTTCCATGTACTCGGACATATCCAGCCGGATCATCGCGTCTTCGGAACCGAAGAAGTAGCCGGCCAAGGCTTTGGTGAGTTCGGTTTTGCCGACGCCGGTGGGCCCGGAGAAGATGAAACTGGCGATCGGGCGATTGGGGTTTTTCAAGCCGACGCGGGCGCGGCGGATAGCGCGGGAAACGGCTTTCACTGCTTCTTCCTGGCCGATCAAGCGCTGGTGCAGGGTATCTTCCATGTGCAGCAGCTTTTCGGATTCGGATTCGGTCAGTTTGTTGACCGGAACTCCCGTCCAGCTTGCCACGATTTGGGCGATGTCTTCTTCGGTGACTACTGGCGATGGGTCGGTTTCGCCGGTGCGGGCCGAGTCGGTTTTTTTGGCTTGGGAAATAGCGCGGATTTCGGCTTTGATCGTCATTTCTCGATCGCGCAATTCTCCGGCCTTGTCAAAGTCTTGAGAACGCACCGCTTCGTCTTTATCTTTCAGGACTTGGCGGAGTTCTTTGTCAAGTTCTTTGGCTGCGGGGGGAAGTTGCGAGTTGATCAAGCGGACTCTGGAACCTGCTTCGTCTACGAGGTCAATTGCTTTGTCTGGTAGGAAGCGATCGGAGATGTACCGGTGCGAGAGTTTGGCTGCGGCTTCCAGGGCCGTGTCCAAGATTTTCAGCTTGTGGTGCTGTTCGTAGCGTTCCCGCAGACCGAAGAGAATCTCGATCGTCTCGTCTACAGTCGGTTCGCCGACCATCACGGGCTGGAAGCGCCGTTCTAGGGCTGCGTCGCGCTCGATGTGCTTGCGGTACTCGTCTAAGGTTGTAGCGCCGATACACTGGAGTTCGCCCCTCGCCAAAGCCGGCTTGAGAATATTCGCCGCGTCGATCGCCCCTTCCGCCGCACCAGCACCGATCAAAGTGTGCACTTCGTCAATGACTAAAATCACGTTACCCGCCGTGCGGATTTCGTCCATGATTTTTTTGAGGCGTTCTTCAAATTCCCCCCGGTATTTCGTACCGGCCACCAGCAAGCCGATGTCGAGGGTGACGACGCGCTTGTCTTCGAGAATGTCTGGGATGTCGTTGTTAGCGATGCGCTGGGCCAGGCCTTCGGCGATCGCCGTTTTGCCGACTCCGGGTTCGCCGATAAGCACCGGGTTATTCTTGGTGCGGCGACCGAGGATTTGGATTACCCGTTCGATTTCTTTTTGGCGTCCGACTACTGGGTCTAGCTTGCCATCGACCGCCATTTGAGTTAAATTGGCTCCGAACTCATCGAGAGTTGGAGTTTTGGTGCGGGCGCCGCCGCCGGTAGCTGCGACTTCTGCGGTTTCTCCCAGCATCCGAATCACTTGGGTGCGGACTTTCGACAAGTCTACTCCCAGGTTTTCCAGGACTCTCGCCGCTACTCCTTCACCTTCGCGGATCAGACCCAGCAGCAGGTGTTCGGTGCCGATGTAGTTGTGTCCGAGTTGGCGAGCTTCTTCGAGGGAAAGTTCTAGAACCCGCTTGGCGCGGGGGGTGAACGGAATTTCGACTGCTACGAAGCCGGAACCGCGCCCGATGATTTTTTCAACTTCAATCCGAGCATCTTTGAGGTTGACCCCCATTGATTTGAGGACTTTCGCTGCGACTCCGGTTCCTTCACCGATCAACCCTAGGAGGATCTGTTCTGTCCCTACGAAGTTGTGACCCAGGCGGCGTGCTTCTTCCTGGGCCAACATGATTACTTTTATTGCTTTTTCTGTGAAGCGTTCAAACATGATTTATTCCCATCACCTGCTGCTGTGTGCCCGTTTCGAGGTCACGCTCGCACTTAAGGAGCGTTTTTGTTCTCGCAGGGAGACCGCACCGTGCTGTGTCCCTACTCGTACTGCTTATTCTAGCGCGACTCTCCCAACCGATCTGCCGCGCTGTCCAAGCGGTTGCAGATTCTAGGCTCATGTTGCAGGGTGGCTTTCAACTGGGAAGACCCAAATGGTGGCTGACCTACAACCTCCCCTAGACTGCAAGAAGATTGCTCTTCTCGGCCTGTGCCCAACCTACGACTACGTATTGATGGATTCTAGCATAATCTTTTTGGCTCTCATGTAGCTGCAAAATTGGGAATTCTCAAAGTGTAGGGCTGTTTTTTAATAAAACTTATTGCTTGGAGGGGCGATTTGCAACCAAAATCC
Source organism: Microcoleus occultus BM001215583 (assembly GCA_036700105.1). Lineage (GTDB taxonomy): Bacteria > Cyanobacteriota > Cyanobacteriia > Cyanobacteriales > Microcoleaceae > Microcoleus. Next base: position 6,834 of record JAUBOG010000016.1, on the reverse strand, counting down.
GCTTCTAAACTGCTGTATTTGTAGGTTTTGGTCAGACTGACGAATTACGGCAGCCTCTGCAAAACCGGGGAGAGGTTAAGCCTAAAATATCCTTGTAGGGAACTGTATTCGCGAAGCCCAGAGACCGTCAATCTTGGCAATCAATTCATTTCCAGACCAGAGAAAGGTTTGAGTGATGAGGTTTTGCGCTTCGATATTCACCCCGCCCAAAATTACGTCAGTGTCTGCATTAAAGTTAACAATCTTGGCATAATCATTCCCGCCAGCAACTGAATACCAATTTCTTGTATTATCGCCAATATAAAATGTGTTAAGAGATTGACCGCTATTGCCGATTAAAGTATCTACCTCAGCACGAGACAAACTATTGTTTTCGGAACCTCTTAATATATTCACACCGGCACCACCTGCGAGAGTGTCGTTTCCAGAACCACCAAACAAGATATTAACGCCGTTTCCACCAGTGAGATAATCATTGCCATTCTCACCGTAAACGGTATTCCTGCCATCTCCGCTTAAGATGTTGTCATTTCCACCCCCGCCAAAGATCGTATCATTACCAGTACCAGCCGTGATATTGTCATCGCCCTCGTCGCCGCGAATAGTATTGTTCCCATTTCTAGCGGTAATGTTGTCATTGCCATTCCCGCCAAAGATGGTGTCATTACCTGCGCCAGCACTGAGAAAATCATTACCATCCTCACCAAAAATCGAATTATTCCCCTCTCCGGCATCAAGGGCGTCAACTCCATTCCCGCCAGAGATGATGTCATTACCCGTCCCCGCAGAAACGATGTCGTCCCCATCCCCAAAGTAATAAGTATTGTTGCCATTGTTGTTGTAATATTTCCCAAAAATCCCAGTTCCTATTAATGTGTCATTTCTGTTAGTCCCATAGATGAAGCGATCGTTGATTTCGCCAGCAGCTTTAGCAGCAACCAGAAACAAAGGATTATTTTGAGCATCAACCGGAATCACTCCTTCATGCACTTGAAGAGAGTTAGGAGAATCGCCTTTATAAAAGTTTGGTCGAAATTGATGATCGGCCTGCGTGTCATCCAGACCCAGAATATTAGTGGCTAAACGAGAATTACCGGCTGCATTAGTTGTCACCAAATTTGTGTAAGCGGTCACGACAGCGCTGTGCTGATCGTTCCCAGTGTTACCGAAATCAAACAGGAAAGATTCCCTGGCAGTTCCAGCTTGAGCTTCATTTCCCGCTACACTACTGATGCCATTAAAACTTCTTGAAGCCGCAGCACCAAGGTCTAAGCGTTTGATGGGGTCTGCAATTCCTCCATTTTTTACATATCCATTTGATAGGTCAGTATCGAAGCCATTAGTTATATCGTAGGGACTCAGGCCTCTTGCGCTATTTGATGCTGGGTCAAGGGCCGTAACCGAACCGACTTGACTCCCATAGGTAGTATTGAAACTGGCGGCAAGTTCGCTGGCAAGGTGAGCACCAAGACTATGACCAACAATATTGAGTGCTGCGGCTGGCATTCCCCACTCAACAAGTTTGTTTTGGATTGCTGTTGCCACTGGGGTAATCCACGAACCAGACCTGTAAAGGTCTCCTCTCAAGATCCCTAATGTTGCATTATTTGTTGGGGTGCCGCTCACTTGAGTCCAGTCAAGGGCTAAAACTGTATCGTTTGGGTTAGCATCATCGATGGCTGTCGCCAGAGTTGCATCAAAAGAATCGCTGGGTGCTGTGAAACCAGGAATCAGCAGCCATACTTTTTCACCACTCCATTGATCGGCAGAGGGAATGGAGAAGGGCGCACGGATATTTATTTGACGCTGACTAGGACTAAAAGCATTGCTAGGTGGTCTGTTAGTTTCGCCACCTGTTACCAAAAACGGAGTATTTATTACTGTCATTGTCTATTCCTCTCAAGTTAGGTTGGTAAAGATGATTAGTTGTTTGCCTTTTTAGACTTTCTCCAGAAGTGAGCTGCACCTAAGCCCAAAAAAGCCAAAAATGAGGCCAATGGGGAGGCGTTCTCCGGTACCGGAGTAGGTTCAGGAGGAGATTCGTTAATTTCTAAGGTCACGCTCGCATCACCTTTAATAGATCCATTTCGCAAAACGAAAAAAAATGTCTTGCGATCTACAAACATAAATCCGTTATTTCCACCCCAAACTCCGCCACCATTTCCCGGAGCAACTTGCATTCCAAATTGAGAGGGAATTCCGTTCTCAAAAAACAAAACAGGATTATCTGGGAAGTTGAAATCATCACTGGCCGTATAGGTGACAGGAGTTAAGCCATCAGCAAAGTCCAGAA
>JAUBOG010000016.1:0-4441 GCA_036700105.1 Microcoleus occultus BM001215583 | reverse complement strand
TACAAATTAAAGCTTCTTATCGGTATTGTAAATCCGTAAATTTACTAGAGTTTTTGAGGCGAAAATAACTAGATGTTTTGAAAATATTAGTAATTATATTAAACAGTCGTGGACGCACTTCGACAAAAGAAACCGGGTTTTTTGCCGAATCTGCGGGTGGCAACGCGTCTTGTCAGTAAAAACCCGGTTTCTGGGCACTCATGTATTACCCACAGTCTGGACACGGCAGTGCCGTTTCCCTACAATTAATCCGGGTAGGGAAACGGCATTGCCGTGTCCTCCATTGCTTATTAAATTATTAACAAATTACACTCGCGACTCAAAATTATCGATCGCCCAATGCCACTTTTTCTGGTAAAGCCGATCGCACATCTCCCGTTCCTCAACCGCTAAATACTCCTGAAATTCCGGTTTTTCCAGGCCGCTGCGCCACATTACCAGAGCATCTTCTCCGGTGTCTTCGTAGTATCGCTTGCGCCGTCCAGCCTCTTTAAAACCAAACTTTTTGTACAGGGAAACAGCCGCTAAATTAGAATCCCGCACTTCTAAAGTCGATCGCTCTAAGTGTCTCTCGCAAGCAGATTTCAGCAAAGCCCAAAGCAGAGCTTGTCCCAAACCCTGACGTTGAAACTGAGGATGAATTGCCAGCATGATAATGTGAGCTTCTTCTAAAATTGCCCACAAACAACCGATACCGATGAGCATTGGGGGAACCTGTAGGGGCGGTGCTCCCGTGCCCGCCCGGTTTTGTAGGGGCGGTGGATGGTGCGTGCCCGCCCGGTTTTGACCTGATTCAGAGTCCTCAGTTTCCCACATCCACAAACCTAATAAATCGCTGTTAGGACTGTCTAATTCGCGCCTGTAGCCTCCGATCGCCCAAATTCCCCCAAAACAAAGTCGATCGAGTTCTACGGCATCAGGCAGGTGTTCTGGGGCGAGATGTTTAATTTCTATAAAACGCACAGGGGATTTTAGATTTTAGATTTTAAAATGACTCAAAAGCATCAATCTGGGCGCTGATGACCCAATTGCTTGCGGTCAATTGTACACTGGAGAACACAGTAAGGATAGTTATTTCGCGATGACATTAACTCAACCTATCGTGGTGGAATCTGGACTTCAGAATCTGTCTGAGTCTCAAGAAGCCAGGGAAACTCGATCGCCCAATCAAGAACTTTTACCGCTGACAGCCAAGGTGAACGGCGATGAGCTGGAAATCGGAGGCTGCAAAGTGACAGACTTGGTGAAGGACTTTGGCTCGCCGCTCTACATTTTAGATGAAGAAACGCTGCGCGCGACCAGCAGCCAGTACCGAAAGGCTTTTAAACGGTACTATCCGGGTGAGTCTCAAGTGCTGTATGCTTCTAAGGCTTGGAGCTGTTTGGCGGTTTGCGCGATCGCGGCGGACGAAAAGTTAGGTATAGATGTGGTATCTTCTGGAGAAATTAAGACAGCACTGCAAGCTGGCGTGAATCCAGACAAAATTTACTTTCACGGGAATAACAAATCCCGCGAGGAAATCCAGCTAGCTGTCAAAAGCGGTTGTACGATCGTCGCAGACAATTGGTGGGATTTAGAGAATCTAGCAAAGTTGGCCTTAGCGGGTGTCAGTCACAAAGCTGGTGAGCCGACACGAGTTATGGTAAGGTTTACCCCAGGCATTGAGTGTCACACTCACGACTACATTAAAACTGGTCAAATCGACAGTAAATTTGGCTTCGATCCCAACTCTCTCAAGGAAGTTTTCACTTTCCTCAGCAAGCAGCCGTCTTTATCTTGCGTGGGATTACACGCTCACATCGGATCTCAGATTTTTGAACTGCAACCCCATCACGATTTAGCGGATGTTATTGTTGAGGCTTTCACAGAAGCAATTCGCCACGGGTTGAAGCCGACAGAAATTAATATTGGCGGTGGGTTGGGTATTCGCTATACTGAATCCGACGATCCTCCAAGCATAGATGATTGGGCTAAGACAGTCTGCGGCGCAATGGTAGCAGCTTGCAACAAGAAGAAGTTGCCATTACCCAAATTACTTTGCGAACCGGGTCGATCGCTCGTGGGTACAGCCTGCGTCACCGCTTATACGGTTGGCTCTAAAAAAGTCATTCCCGGAATCCGGACGTATTTATCGGTGGATGGCGGTATGTCGGACAATCCGCGTCCAATTACCTACCAATCAGTTTATCGAGTTCTCGCCGCCAACAAAATGTCTGAGCCCTTAACGGAAAAAGTGACAGTTGCTGGCAAACACTGCGAATCAGGGGATATCCTGATTAAAGATGCTCAGTTGCCAGAGTGTCAGGCGGGAGATATTCTCGTCGTTCCGGCTACAGGGGCATACAATTACAGCATGGCTTCTAACTACAACCGAGTCCCCAGACCGGCGGCGGTTTTGGTGAGCAATGGTAAAGTTGAGACGATCGTAGAGCGGGAAACTGTCGAAGATTTGCTGAAGTTCGATCGCCTTCCCGAAAGACTCGCAGGTCAAAAGTAAAAAATTAAAGGTTAAAAGTTAAAAGAAAGACAATTGATGTTTAGTTACTGATGATTGCTTTTTGACTTTTAACTTTTGTCTTGTTCATTCACGCGATGTGATTGACAATCCCCGGTTTAAAAGCGCGGGAGTTTCTGCATATTCCTTATCACAACTGTTCATGGTTCACGGGTTCGAGTGCATCACGGTTCGCGGTTCACAGGCGGTAGCGTTCGATGAACCATGAACAATCAACAATCTGGCTATGACTTTGGCCTCGTTCAGTCTTTATTGATTCAAGGGATCGATATTGCACTTGTCTTTGCGCTGGCGTATTTGGTGCTCGTCATTGTCGGCGAGCGCAGGACGCTGTGGATGGTAAGGGGATTTATTATTTTAATGCTGGCTGCTGCTGTGAGCAATTGGGCCGGATTGAGGCTGTTGCACGTTGCTCTCAACAGCTTGGTGACTGGTTCGGCTGTGGCAATGGCGGTAATATTGCAGTCAGAGTTTCGCCGATTTCTGGAACAATTGGGTCGGGGGGAAATTATACAGTTGTTTGGACGCGATCGGCGGCCTACTCCCGCACCGGATAGCGTCATAGATGAAATTGTGGACGCAGTAAAAGAACTTTCGCAAAACCGCACGGGCGCTTTACTAATTGTAGAAACAGATTCTCCGATCGACGATCGGGATTTTTCAGTGCCGGGAGTGAAGCTAAATGCTGAAGTTTCTAAGGAATTGCTGCAGACTATTTTTCAACCGCAAACTTTGCTCCACGACGGGGCTGTTTTGATTCGAGCTTCGCGGATCGTGTCGGCGGGGGTAATTTTGCCTTTGTCCGATCGCAGCGCGTCGCGGCAGTTGGGAACCCGCCACCGGGCGGCGATGGGAATTACGGAACGGGTGCAAGCTTGCGTGTGCGTGGTGGTGTCCGAGGAAACGGGTTCTATTTCTCTGGCGCAGATGGGAACTTTAAATCGACCTTTGACTAGCAGCAAACTGAAGGAATTGCTGGAAGCAAAGCTGTTTCCGTCGGAGGGAGAAAGAGCTGTGGCTCCAATTCCGATCGGCAATCTCGGACGGCAGATAGGATTGAAGGGAGTGACACTATTAAAGCGGATAATGCGGCGGTCGGGAAATCGGGAGAAACCATGAGTCAAGGAATTTGCTTGCAAAAGTTGCCGGAGGATCTGCAACAAGAACTACTGCCTAAGCACATAGCAGTGATTATGGACGGGAACGGGCGCTGGGCTAAGAATAAGGGGTTGCCGCGGATTGCGGGACACCGCCGAGGAGCTAGCGCTCTCAAAGAACTGCTGCGCTGCTGCAAAGATTGGGGGATTCCAGCTTTAACGGCCTATGCTTTTTCGACGGAGAATTGGGGGCGGCCGGCCGGGGAGGTGGACTTTTTGATGAGTTTGTTTGAGGGGAAATTGCGGGAAGAATTGCGGGAGATGGTGGACGAGGACGTGCAAATTCAATTTATGGGGGATTTGCTGGCTTTGCCGAAGTCTTTGCAGGCCCAAATCGAGCGTTCTGTGACGGCAACTCAGCACAATCAGGGGATTCTGTTTACGGTGGCGACGAATTACGGGGGGCGCCAGGAGATTGTACAGGCTTGTCGGGCGATCGCCACTCAGGTGCAGGAAGGCAAGCTGCAGCCGGAGGAGATTGATGAAGTTTTATTTAAACGCTATCTGTATACTGCTGATGTTTGCGACCCGGATTTATTGATTCGGACGAGCGGGGAAATGCGGTTGAGCAATTTTCTGCTGTGGCAAATGGCTTATTCGGAAATTTACATTACTGAAACGCTGTGGCCGGATTTCGATCGTTCCGAATTTCACCGCGCTTTGTTTACTTACCAGAAACGCAGCCGCCGATTTGGGAAAGTGTAACGATTTTAGATTAGACCTCTTGCTCTCGTCAAATTCACCCCCCGCGAGTCCCCCCTTATTAAGG
>JAUBOG010000169.1:8215-12470 GCA_036700105.1 Microcoleus occultus BM001215583 | reverse complement strand
GCCGTTTCTTGCGCCGCGATCGATTGTAGGGACACGGCAGTGCCGTGTCCTGATTTCGGGTGATATTAATTCCGATGCAATCGGAATTGATACAACAACTAACTTCTGATTAAGAGCGCGATCGAAATTCGATCGCATCTTGCTTAATAGTCACATCTTTATCACCAAAAAAATCTTGACCCAGCAGTCCGATATTTAGTGCTGGCGATATCGGTACAACTACATCTTTAATTGCCAAACCGCCAGCTTCGATTGAAGTAACATTGCCGAGGGAAAAAGTTGCCACTCCGTTCGGAGTTTGTGCTTGCACGGTTCCTTTGGCAACTACTCCCAAAGCAGCAGCCATTGCCGGCGTAATTACTGTGCGGCTGGCTCCAGAATCTACCATCATATCGAACTTTTGTTTGCCGTTAAAGGTGACTTCTATGACTGGGATATTTGCATCTCGGCGTTTGATTTTGACCTGAAATACTCCCGAGTTAGTCTCCGGCGCAGTCGCGGGGCTCAATTCTTGGGGCCCAAAACCGCAGACAGAGCGGCTCAAGTTGACAGTTTGGCCCTTGGAGTTGCGGAGGAAGCATCCCTCGATTTCTTGAGCGGCGACTCGCGAGGAGTTGACTGCGGTGCAAATTAGAATTGAACTGCTCAGAGAAATAACCGCTGTTAGAGCCAGTAAAGGTTGGCGCGGGTTTTGAGCGTTCAGCACCGGCTTTTTTGAGCGGGAGAGTAAAGGCAAGGGAGATTTGCGGGCCATAGTTTGTTTGAAAGCTGTAAGTCGATCGTAACAACGACAACTGCCTTTTGGTGTAGATTTAGCGTTGAGGCTTTGTTTGGGGATTTCAGCTTGGATTTTTTGTGCTGGGAGAACGCTATGTCAAAAAATGCTTGACAAATGACCGACAATTTGTTTGAGTAATTGAGACCGGAAGGCTCGCAAGTCAAAAGTACCAAAGTATGCTGTATGAATTTTTTTGAGATCGAGCCACAAACCGTAAAAAAAAATACAGCCGAAAATTACTATATGAAAATAAAATAAGGTTTTTATTTGGCCGATCGACCAGAAGTCCCTGCTAGGGATAAAAATGAAATCAAACTAAACTTAAAACAATTAAGGATGCCATGTCACTTTCAACTGCAAAACCCGCTCTCCTAGTTCTGGCTGACGGTACTGCTTACCGAGGCTGGTCGTTTGGCGCTGACGCCACCGTCGTTGGCGAGGTAGTATTCAATACGGGAATGACGGGCTACCAAGAAGTATTGACCGATCCCAGCTACTGCGGCCAAATTGTCACTTTTACTTATCCAGAATTGGGCAATACTGGGGTAAATCTCGAAGACGAAGAATCGAAGGGCCCGCAAATTCGAGGTGCGATCGCCCGCAACGTATGCAGCCGCCCCAGCAACTGGCGGTGTTCGCAATCTCTGCAAGACTACCTGAAACAGTACAGTATCCCCGGCATTTACGGCATCGACACCCGCGCCCTGACGCGCAAAATTCGCACGGTGGGAGCGATCAACGGCGGTATTTCCACCTTGATTCTCGACCAAGCGGAGCTTTTGGAGCAAGTCCAAGACGCCCCCAGCATGGACGGGCTGAATCTTGTCCGGGAAGTGACCACGCGCGAGGTTTACGAGTGGTCGGAAGCCACAGATGCCGTATGGGAGTTCAGTCCCACAGTCAAACCCGCTAGCGGCGAAATGTGGACGGTGGTAGCCCTAGACTTTGGGATCAAGCGCAACATCCTGCGGCGTTTGGCGAGTTACGGCTGTCGGGTGATTGTTGTCCCCGCTGACACCTCGGCGGAAGCAATCCTCAAATACAACCCGGACGGCATTTTTCTGTCGAACGGGCCGGGAGATCCGTCGGCGGTAACGGAGGGGATCGCGACTGCAAAAGCTCTGTTGAAGTCGGACAAACCTGTATTCGGCATCTGCATGGGACACCAGATTCTGGGACTTTCCTTGGGTGCAGAAACTTTTAAACTCAAGTTCGGCCACCGGGGATTGAATCATCCAGCGGGTTTAACCCAGCAAGTGGAAATTACCAGCCAAAATCACGGTTTTGCGATCGACCCAGACTCCTTAGTCCCGGAAGTAGAAATTACTCACCTCAACTTGAACGATCGCACCGTAGCCGGATTGAAGCACAAAACCCTGCCGCTGTTCTCAGTCCAGTACCACCCCGAAGCCAGTCCGGGCCCGCACGACGCCGACTATTTGTTCGATCGATTCGTGCAGTCAATGCGAGAAAATCAGTCATTAGTCATTAGTCATTAGTCATTAGTCAGCAGTCAACAGTCAACAGTCAACAGTCAGCTAACCAATAACCGATGACCGATGACCGATGACCGATGACCGATGACCGATGACCGATGACCGATGACTGTTGACTAAAAAACAGTAGACAAAAGACCAAAAAACTCGTATAATGAATCCTCAACTTTAAGCCATATCTAGCTAGGAGGGTGTCATTCCTGAGTCATTGACCCTGACCGTTAGCCTCAGAGGCACTCGCGAAGTCAGGAATAACTATCAGTTATTTCGCCTGACGGGCCTGCTGGACGCTTTTTCTGAGGCCACTTTTCGGAAGGTACTGAGCAAATGTATTGACGAGGGCCCAAAACACCTAATTTTGGACTTGTCTCAGATAGACTTTGTGGACAGTTCAGGCTTGGGCGCACTTGTGCAACTTGTCAAGAAAGCCCAAACCTTGGAGGGGACATTGCAAATTGTCTCAAATCCCCGCGTAACTCAGACTGTTAAACTGGTTCGCTTAGAGAAATTTTTGTCTTTGCAGCCTTCGGTTGATGAGGCGGTAAAAAACGTCAAGGATGCTTGACGCCACAGTGGATTTAATTAGCTATCCGGTTCTCAACGCTGGATAGCAAATTTTTATTGTTGTGCTGGTAAAACAATACCCATTTTCCCAGAAGCTACCACAGGTATTGCCTCTGTTTCCTCCGATGCTCTGAGATCCGGTAGAGTGGCAGTAAAATATGTGTGGCAAGCACGCAGAAAAATGGTCTCAGAGCTCTTAGCGATCGTCGCGTTAACAAAATCGTGCAGTCGCTATAATTGCTGAAGTGACGGAAGACTAAATAACTAAGTGACGAGACAAACCAAGCTGTGCGGAAGTTTTATTTAAAAAAGTATGTCGCCGATCGCAGATGACGGACTCAAACTGAGTCTGACTGATATCAGTTTAAATCGAGTGCATCCTGCGAGGGCTACAGCAGCCGAAATAGAAAGGATTTCGCCCGCAGCCTGGGCATATTTGGGAGATGCAGTTTACGAACTCTACGTTCGGAGTTCGTACTTAGTGCCGCCCAGAAGATTGCAAGCTTATCACGAATTGGTGGTGGGGCAAGTACGAGCCGAAACTCAAGCGCGTCACTTGCGATCTATCTCTCCTTACTTGAACAGTACAGAATTAGCAATTGTCAAGCGCGGCCGCAATGCCGCAGCGGGCCGTTCCAAGCGAGCCGATCCAGAAATATACCAGCAAGCCAGCAGCTTGGAAACATTGGTCGGATATTTGTACCTCACAGATCCCGAAAGATTGACCGAACTTTTGGCACTTTTAGAAATTGAGATTTAAAAGATTTAGCAGTTAAGAGTTGCCAATCGCGAGGGATTAACTAACAACTCCTGCAAGCAGGCAAACCTAAAACAGCAAAAAGCCCGATCGAGCGAACAGGATTTACCCTGCAATAATTAGCAACTTTAGCACAGCAAAATCCTTGCTCCCTCCCCAGCTTTCTCTAAAATCTCAAAGCCCCAAAATTAATCCGTCAATTCTGCAATTCTTCAATCTCAAATCTCAAATTGCTTTGACTCTCACCAGAAACCAATGAGAAAATTTACCAAACCAAACTTTTCGCGATCGAATTCCGACAGCAAGCCATTCAAAAGCGAAGGCCGCCGTCAAGACTCTGGGCCATCATCTCCCCGCTTTGAACGCAAGCCCCGTCCCGACACTCGCCCAGGAGTAGACGCCCCTCAAAAACGATCGACCTTCTCGCCCCAATCCCGAGAAATGCCCGTGCGAGGAATTTTCAAACGCAGAGGCGATTCCGACAGCCAACCTTCCATTCTCCGTAATAATCCTTTCCAAGACAGAGACAGAGACACAGACAGAGACAGCAGCCCGCAACCGGCCCGCAACAATTTCCGAGACAGAGACAGAGACAGCAGCCCGCGGCCGGCCCGCAACAATTTCCGAGACAGAGACAGAGACAGCAGCCCGCAGCCGGCC
>JAUBOG010000169.1:0-8115 GCA_036700105.1 Microcoleus occultus BM001215583 | reverse complement strand
GAGACAGAGACAGCAGCCCGCAGCCGGCCCGCAACAATTTCCGAGACAGAGACAGCAGCCCGCAGGAATCCCGGGGTAATTTTTACAAAAACAGAGACAAAGACAGCAGCCCGCAGGAATCCCGGGGTAATTTTTACAAAAACAGAGACAGAGACAGAGACAGCAGCCCGCAGGAATTCCGGGGAAACCATTTCAGAGACAGAGACAAAGACAGAGACACCCGCCCGGTTGACAGTTTCTCAAACACCGTGGTCCAGCCAGACGCAGACTCAGACATGATTTACGGGCGCCATGCAGTCCAGGCCGCCTTAGAAGCAAACCAAGTGATCAACCGGATCTGGGTTGTGCCGCACCTGCGCTACGATCCCCGCTTTCACAGCTTGCTAACCGAAGCCAAGGCTAACGGCAGCATCATTGACGAAGTTGACGATTTGCGCCTCGACTACATCACGCGCAAGGCAAACCACCAAGGCGTAGCCGCTCAAGTATCAGCATACGAATACCTGGATTTGAGTGAACTGATCGCGAAGGCTAAGTCTGCTTGCGCCGATCCGGTAATTGTGGTAGCAGAAGGACTCAACGACCCCCACAATCTAGGGGCGATTATTCGCACCGCAGAAGCGCTGGGAACTCAGGGCATAGTGATTCCGCAGCGGCGGGCCGTCGGGATTACCTCAGCAGTCAGAAAAGTGGCAGCCGGGGCATTGGAAAGCCTGCCAGTAGCGAGGGTTGTCAATCTGAACCGGGCGCTGGAAGAATTGAAAGAAGCTGGATTCTGGATTTACGGCACTGCAGCAGGGGTGGGTGACTCGGTAGATACAATCAAGTTCTCTGGGCCCACTGTTTTAGTTGTGGGCGGTGAAGCTGACGGTTTGAGCCTTTTGATACAGCGCGGCTGTGACGGATTAGTTTCAATTCCTTTAAGGGGAAATACTCCTAGCTTGAATGTTTCGGTGGCAACGGGGATGGCTTTATACGAAATTTACCGCCAGCGCGGGCCCAAAAAGTTTCACGTACACGGATCGTGAAGGTGGTTGAAAAAAAGACTGCAACAGAGTAGTTTATTAAGTAGCTAAAGTCAGGCGATCGCTGTCTGCAGCTACTTAGACCTTATTAGCAGAAAGCCGAGTAAAATGTCATCTGGGAAAACACCGCACAGGCGCTCAAATTAGAGCTAAAGCTGAATAACAAACAGATAACTCTGACTTGAAAGCAATGCCGGTTATTCCCGGTCGGTCAACAGCTAGGGCGATCGAATAAGAGTGAATGCCGCTAAAATTCGATCGACCGCCCATCCCGAACAAGTAAGGATAGCCGATCGGCTATCCTTACAGACAGGCGAAAGTAGAAGGGAGCCTTCTCCCTATTTTAAAACAGGAGCTCGAAACCAATCTATTTAGATATCAGCTTTAAATAGGTTTGGAGAGGTTCTTAGTACCAGCAGTACAGCCACGTGTAAATAACAAAAGCGCGTGCCCGCAGCACCCTGAAAACACCGTTAAATAAATTAGAAAATCAGATGAAAGAATTCTTGATTAGCTTGCTCAATTTTTTCGGATTGGCTTGGTGGGTTGAAGTTAAAACTTCAGCGCCGCGCTGCATTTATTATTTTGGCCCGTTCTTGACTTCTTTGGAGGCGGAAGCTGCAAAAGCAGGATATGTAGAAGACATAGAAAGTGAAGGTGCAGAAGGTCTTAGTGTTTCGATTTACCGCTGCAAACCTATTAATTTGACGGTTGCAGATGATTTGGGAAAGCTTGGTGAGAAAGAGATGTTGCCTGTTTTTTAGCGACCAGTAGCAACGATCGAGCAAAAGTTTTGAGCGTTGAGTTGAAAATTCAAAACTCTTGACTTTTGGGCGATTGTTTGCTAAACGAACACTAAAAACTCAACACTCGCCATTGCCCGCTGCTTGGGGGAATTTTTCGATCCAGCGATCGATGTCTGCGAGTACCCGATCGGGAATTTCCCACGGGAACAAGTGGGCTGTATTCTGATAGCAGTGCCACTGACAGTCGCGGAGGTGGCGGGCTGTTTCTAAACTGGATTGCGAGGTGATGTGCCGATCGGCCTCTCCGGCCAATACCAAGCAGGGACATTGAATGTCGCCGAGGTGGAGGAGCCGATCGTATCCGGCCCTGAGAGCGGTATTTAGAGCCGCTGTAGCCTTGTTGGAAGTCTGGAAGTAGGCGGGAGTACCTGCTGCGGCCAGGTAGCCGTAAGCGGTCGCTGTATGCTGCTGTATCAAGTAGCGAAAGAGCGATCGCCTGCCAAAAGTATCGATATTCCACTTCCAACCGGGTACCACCCAGTTGATAATTCCGGCTAAACCGGTGTAAAGGTTATCTTGCCAAGAGACGGGCGGGTGACTTCCTCGCGGCTTGGCTGCGGATGCCAGGAGAATCAAACCCGCGACTCGCTGCGGATATTTCATGGCCAATTCCAGGGCTAAAATGCCTCCCAAAGACCATCCGATGACCAAACACCGATCGACTCCCAATCTGTCTAAAAGCGCTTCTAAATCAAGCAAGTGGTCGGTCATTTCAAAGGAATTTGAGGTGCGGCTGTTACCGTAGCCGCGCAAGTCTGGGGCGATCGTCTGGAAGCGCTTTGAGAGGTGTTCTGTGAAGACGGACATACAGTAGCCGGAACCTGGATGGCCGTGCAAGCAGAGGATGGGAAATCCTTGTCCTTTGACGGAAACGCTGAGTTTTTGATGCGGCATTTTCTGATTAGGGGATCGAGCGAATTAAATAAAATTGACAAAGCTTAAAACTTACAGCAGATTCCACGTTTATAAAGTAAACCTCGGATCGATCCCCGTAGGGACACTCCAAAAGCCGTGTCCCTACTGCACTTCATAAACCTGGGATACGCTGTATCACAAATTATTAAACTTTAATAAATGTTTTTCACCTAATTAGTAGATTTAAATTGAATTATAACTCCTTATCCTTACTATGCAACACTACCGAGAATAAAATCACTCAGAAATTATTTCGATCGCACTTTAAACCTGCCGCTGCCGCTGTCGGATACTTGACGGGAACAAAAGCGAGGCCGAACTGCTCTTTTGGACATTCTACAATATGCACCAAATCGCTGGGAGGATTTTTCCGATCGCCATTGTTCGGCGAGTCAAACTGAATGGTTCCTGTGGCTCCGTAAGCGCTAAAATCTGGAGATGCAAGCGTTTTTTGCATTCCTTCGCGGCTGGGCTGCGGCATTTCCAATGCTTCGATCAGCGCGCGCGCTGCATCGTAAGCTAAAGCTGTACGGGTATTTACCTCTCCTCCCCACAGCGATCGAGCGGATTGAGGAAATTTTTTATTAGGACTGTTTAACGGATGCCAGCCGACAGAAAAGACTAATTTCTTAAAAAGGTGTTGCTGCGATGCAAGTTCTAAAGTTTGCGGCCGCATCAGCGTCCAGGCCCCGACAATCCAATTGCGATCGCGGTTAAATTTAACTATCAAGAACGCGCTGTCTAGGGAACTCGTAACTTGAGCGTCTGGAACTAAGGCGATCGCAGTTTCTCCGTTGGCCTCGATTTCCTTTATTGCTCTTTGAGCGTTAAAGTCTTTTTTAGATAAATCGAAATCGCGAATCTTGGCTATTTTTCCTCTTCTGCTGTCTTGAAAAGATTTTTTAAATTCTTGCTGAAAATACGCGCCGAACGGACTGGCCGGATTGTATAAAACTACTGCTTTTTTTTGATTTTTTTCGGTCAAATACTCCGCTAAACTTTTAGCCATTAACTTGCTCGTATAGGGAGTCCGAAAAAAATATTTTCTAGGAAATTCTGTCAGTTCTTCCGTGGAAGTTCCGGGAGAAATTAAAACCAGGTTGTTTCGATCGTAAATATCTACAGCGTGCATCGTCATGTCGCTGTTAGTGTGACCGACAACCGCTAAAATATCGGGTTGCTTCACCAGCGATTTTGCTCTTTCTCGTGCCTCTGACTTGCTATTGGCATCGTCAGCAATAACTACTTTTAGTCCTTTGCCTTTAATGGCTTTACCTTCTAAAAAACCTTGACCTGGAAAGTCCTTAGTGCTGAAATCGCGCAGGCCTAAATTCACTTCCATTTGCGCTTGAGCTACGCCTCGCAGAACTTCTTTTGCCTGGTCTGCAAGGATAGCAGAACTGTCTGGATTTTTCCGACGAATGGGAACGGCAACAGCAATTGTGTAATAAGAAACATTTCTCGCCTCCAGAAAGGCATTATTCATGTAAATTAAAGTTTCTGGATCTTTGCCATCTTCTTTGTTCCACGATTCTTTGAATGAATTAAAAGCAGACTGAGACTTTGAAGCTGCAAATTCGTCAACTGCTCTTTGCTTCAACCAAGGACTAGAACTTGTCACGAGAATTTTGTCTCCCGCACTTAAACCATCTGGGAGGACTAAATTAGTTTTTGATGAGAAAATGCTGTAATAAGCCGCGATCGCTCCTGCGGCCGCAACCAGGGCGATCGCGATCGACAACCCGATTTTCAATCGATCGGGCGGTGGCGGCGGCGGTGGCGGTGGCGATCGCAAATCTTGCAAAACATCAGCAGCGGATTGATAGCGATTTGGAAAATAATAACTCACCATATTATTTAAAACATTTTCCAATTGGAGACTAATCTCTACCATCGGCTGGTTCGGAATAGAGTAGCGCCAGACTATATCTCCTTGTGGATGCGTCAGCAAATCGCTAGCAGGACGCAATCCGGTGACAGCTTGAATGCCAATGATTCCTGCTGAGTAAATATCGCTACAAAATTGCGGGCAACCGTGCATTTGTTCGGGAGAAGTATATCCCGGCGTGTAAATAGTTCGCGTTTTAGTTTCTCCAGACTCAGTAATCTCCAAGCTGCTGATTTCTTTAACAGCTCCAAAGTCAATTAAAACGATTTGCCCGTCGCTTTGGCGGCGGATGAGATTAGAGGGTTTAAGATCGCGGTGGATGACATTTTTCTGGTGAACAAACTGTAAAATTTCAATAATTTCTAGCAGCAGCGCCACCGTCTCTTCCTCAGTCCACTGCATCCCATTCGTGAATTCTTGGCTCAGCGGATGTCCTTCGATGTATTCTTGAACTAAATAAAAATTTCCATTTTCCTGGTTTTGAAAACTATGATAATACTCCGGTATGCGCGAGTTATGACCGAGTAGGCGCAAAGCTTCAACTTCCCTTTGAAATTGCTGGCTTGCTTGCTGCAAAACCTCCGTAACTGTAGATTGAGGCGGCTGAATTTCCTTGACGACACAAGGAGAATTTTCTGGTTGGTCTAGATCGTTAGCCGTATAGGTAATCGCAAACCCTCCCTCCCCTAATTTACCGATAATTTGGTAGCGATCGTGCAAAATATACCCTGGATTCAGGTACATAGATTTTTCCCATTTTTTCACATTTTCAAAAGCCGGGATTTTTAGTGATATAATCTGCAATTTTAGAAATAGACTTGCGAATTTCTGTATCGCTGCCGCTGCGGCTGTCCATGACAGTAATGATATATGCTTCGCCGTCAATACTCATCGCTAAAGTCGTGCCCAGAACTAAGGAATTTTCCCCGGTTTTTTCGCCCAACCACTGAGCGTCTGTTCCTTTGAGAGCGGCAAATCCCAGAGCGCGATCGTACTGACCGTTTAGGGTCTCTATTAAAAATTTAGCACCGGGCGTTTCGCCATTGTAAATTCGCACCATCATTTCGGTGAGCTCGTTGACAGTCACGCGGTTGGGGCCGGAACCGGGGTTGGCCGGCATAATCTTTTCCCCCATTAATTTGAAATTGACGCGGGTGACTTGGTAGCCGCGATTTTCTAAGATTTGATTGATGTAATCGGAACCCAAATAATCTATCAGTTGATTGGTGGCGGTATTGCTGCTGCGATCGATCATTTCTTGTAACAGTGTCTTCAGCGGGTAATTTTTCGGAGACACAATCTGCGTCGATGAGTCTTCGGTGAAATTGCCGCGATTCACAAATACTTCCTGATTTAAACTTATTTTATCTGTTTCTACTTTTTCCATCAGGGCGACAGCAATGGGAAGCTTGATCAAGCTGGCCGGGCTGACTGGAGGTACATCGCCCCGGAGGTGTACGCATTCTCTAGAAAGGCGGCAAATACCGATCGAAGCTTTGGCAGACAAACCGCTTTCCCGGGCGATCGCACGCAACAAATCTGATTTGGCTTGCTGCAATTGAGAAGTCGCTGCGGTTAAATTTTCGCGGTATGCTTGAATTTTTGAGACCGTCAGAGGCGCTAAAAATGAATTTTGAGGAATTGCTTGCAAGTTGTTGAGGGCTTGCTGCCACAAAAATTGAGTTTGCTGGCTAGATTCGAGGGACTGATTTTGGGCGCGTGCAGTTTCTAGTGCTCGATCGGCTAAACGGACTGCTTGCTGCAAGTTGTCGTTAGCTCTTTGTTCTACTAATATTTGGGTCTCTACTGTTTGCAGATCCTGTATCAGACTTTCTTGAGGATTCCCAGTGAAGGGAACTAAGCGGGAGAGAAAAGTTGGTTCTGGGGAGGGCGAAGCAGGTGTTTCTAATTGGGCGATAATTCGATCGCGGATTTTGTAGAGTTCATCGAGAGAACGGAGGTTGGATGATTGAGAAAATGAAATGGCGATCGTCAACACCTGAAAAAGCCCGATCCCAGCTACTACTGCCAAAGTCTTGTTTGCCGCAGGCAAAAAACGCCGAATCCCCAACATAATCCACATCCTCAACACAATAATATTTACCGATCTGCAAAAAAAAGAGGGCAATTGCAGTTTAGCAATTAACGCCCTCTGAATATTGCGAACTATCTACTTTCTGCGCCGGCGCCGCCAATCACCGCCCAACCGCTTGAGGTAGTCCCAGCCGCGTTGCGGCCAGACATGAGCGCTGCCAGTCTTTTCAGCAATCCAGCGAGCAACTTTGGGCCCAGTCCACTCTCCGCCGTCGGGGGGGGGTATTTGCAGAAGTTGTCGCAGTTCTTCTTGCTGTTCGGGATTCAGCAAGGATTTTGCAGCCGGGGGCTTGCGGTCTCCGCTGCGGTTTCTCACAGAGTCAGGCCCTTCTCGGTTGTAGCGCTGGACAATTTCTTTGGCGTAGTCGTAGTTGATGCCTATGACTAGGGCTGCTTGTTTGATAGTCCAATTTCGGGAAACCAACAGCAGCAAGTGCCAGCGGCGGGATTCTGTGGTGTTTTGCGCCTGCCGGTAGCGAAGTTTGAGTTCCTCTGCCGTCAGGTGAGATTCTAGGTGAGCTTTAGGTGGCATTCCTCCAACGGGGCATCGGGAACTTCTTACCATATTTCTCTCGCTTTGGGGAGAATCCCGGATCGAATTTTGATTCTGGGGATCGTTGGGGCAGGTATGCGGTTTTTTTTACCGCAGAAGTCGGTGTATTGAGGCGGATTAAGCAAGTCTAAAATTTACAATTTTGTGTCTAAAACTGGTTGACTTTGGCAGCACGGTGCGGCTATGCTCTGGAGTTAAGGTTGCGAAAGCTTGTAGCGGAAGCAGCCTGGGTCGCTCAAAAATCTAGTTGCACTGCCCAAAGCTGCTCGAACAGCAATGGACAGCTAACCGCCAAACTGAAACAAGCAGTCTGGAGGCTCCGAGAATCTTAACATTCTCTGCAGCCGCCCTGCTTTGCGTTACTGTGCGGGGCGGCTGGGTTTTTGGGTTTTCCTAGAAAACTCAAAAACAAGGAGACAATATTATGTCACAGGAATTTTTGCCCGGTGATAACTTGGACGATCGTCCAAATGACGGCTCAGCAGCAGTACCCGAACAAGAGGTGGTGCGCGTAACCGTGACAGGTTCACCGTCATCTGTCAGGGAAAGCATACACACTTTGTACCGCCTGGGATTTGCTGAAGTGGGCGATTGGAGCCGCCCGCAGCGGGGTGCAAAGTCAGGCGAGGTGGTGAGCGTTCCGATCCGCCGCCGTCAGTCCAAGCTGACGAAAGTGGCTGCTGTTAAAACGGGGGAATAGGTTCAGGTAAGAAAAGATCGTTCTTTTGTTCGCAGGGATAGAAGGGCGATCTAGCTTTTTTAACCGCCGATCGCTGCTCATATCAATTCCGGTAACATCGGAATTAATATTACCCGAAATCAGGACACGGCAGT
>JAUBOG010000168.1:0-12580 GCA_036700105.1 Microcoleus occultus BM001215583 | reverse complement strand
AACCCGGTTTCTGTAGGGGCGGTGCCCCCGTGCCCGCCCCCCGTGCGCAAGTCTTGTTTAAACAAACTGACCCGTTGCAGTCGATCGCACGCGGCGAATTCCAATCACCGACGGCATCGGCGATCGGCGCGAATCATTCGAGATATTGCTCGGCCACAAACTGCCGCGAGAAACACTGCGACTTTGATTGAAAACAGCACCGCTCAAATCCAGCATTTCAACTTGCCGGCTGAGTACAGTACCGTCATCGATCGGGCAATCTTCCCCAGGATGCTGCACCGCAATCACCAGCGTATCTCCGACAAAAGTCGGCCCCGTCATTTCGCACCGGTTCGGCCCGTAAGCAAACGGAATTACAGTTCCCGCATTCGGGCCGTTCGTTGGAATGTAAAACAGCCAATTGTTGCCGAAAACACCAGTAAACTCCGACACATTGCCAGTTCTTTTGTGGTCGATCGGATTCTGTTTTCCCGCCGCACCGACATCAAAACCGTTGTGTGTAGAAGTAGACATATCAGTTACGCCCCAAACATTGCCTTGAGAGTCAAAAGCCAAATTGTCTACATTCGCAAATCCCGATCCAGCGACCGAACCCGCTTCTCCGCCTTGCGCCAAACGCTGCCAGCGGAATGTCAAACCCGCACCGTCGGGACTGTCTTCAATTATTTTGTACAGCCCTCCCGACTGCTGGCCGCTGTTGAGGGCGGCAGTGTATTTAGCAACATTAAAAATGCGGGAATCTGGATAGCCGTCGCTGCCGGGTGCGCCGTCAGTATAAGCAATGAAAACTTCCTTAGTAGTAGGATTAACTTCCAAATCTTCCGGCCGCGCTGTCGGAGTGCCGCCGATTAAATTAGCAGCTAAAAAGGCATCAACTAAAACCGCACCTTGGCTGCTGTAGAAATTAGCCAGAGTTTTATTTCTGTAGCCAGAAATTGCTGTTGCTTCATTAGTTGTATCCATCACAAAAGAACCGCCGTCTACAGTTTGACCGGCAATTCCGCTGCGTCTGGGCAAGCGAGTATTGGCATCTCTTTGCGCTTTGCCAAAACTTGCTAATTCCGCTTCGCCAACTTTAGAAGGACTCACCGGATTCGTCTGGCTGTTTATGGTTAGCGGCAGCCATCTTCCCGCACCGTTGCGGTTGTATTGGGCGACGTACAATGTGCCGTCTTCAAATAATCGGCTGTTGGTTTTATCTGCAGGATTGGTGACATTACCGCTGCTGACAAATTTCCAGGTGTGTCCGCCGCGCCGATCGTCCCCCATGTACACTACTAACTTGCGGCCTGCTTCGGCGCGAAAGGCGACGTTTTCGTGGCGGAAACGGCCCAGCCAAGTGTGTTTGCGGGGGCGGAAATTCGGATCTAGAGGATCGACTTCTACCATCCAGCCGTATTTTTCGCCGACTAAGCCGAATTCCTCGCCCGTAGTGCCCTTGGCGTATTCAGTTTGGCCGCCGTTGGGTTTGACGTTTTCCTGAACTCCCACGAAAAATGCTTCGCTACCTTGGAAGTTTTCTTCGGCGGAGAGGATTGTGCCCCAGGGGGTTGTGCCGCCGGAACAGTTGTAGGCTGTACCGATAATCCGGTTTCCCAGCCCGTCGCTGTTGACGCTGGCGAAGACTTGGGTGGCTGCGGGGCCCGTACCTGTAAGGTATTTGTCGTCGCCTTGTCTGGTTCCCCAGGAGGTGACATCTTTGTATTTGTCGGAACGCTGGCTGTTGATTCCGAGGCCGGAAAGTCCGTGAATGCGCCGGTTGAGGGGATCGCGGGGGATCGCCCCAAAGCGTCCGTTAGCTTGTTTGGTGATGCGGACGATCGATCCGCCGAGATTGTAAAGGAATTCGCCGAGGGTAGCCCGATTTTTTACAGATAAGTCTATACCGAGGACGGCGCGATCGCTCGCTGGAAATGATGTCACATCTGACGGGGTATCCGGCGCGACTTTCGACATCGGGAAGGATACATACTCGTGGTTTACCCAGAGATAGCCGTCGTCACTGCTGCCGCGAAGGCCTACAAACCCGGTGTAGTCGTTGTTGTAGCCGAAATAGTCCGATGGATCGGGGAAAACTCGATCGCCCCAGCGGAGAATCACGTACCGTTCGTATTCCGGCGGTACAACCACATCGTCAACCACGCTGTAGCTGGTTAATCTAGTATTTTGCGAGGCCGCCATTACCGTACCCTGTCCGTTTGGGGCGATCGGCATAAAGCTGGACAATTCTCGATAAATCGGCAGCGGATGAGGTAGTCTTAACGGAGTAAAAGATAGAGGACTTAAAGCAGCTTCGGCCGTAGTAGAATTGATGCCGAATAGTTTGTGAGTGAGTTGGGGCGCAAGCACAGTGGTAGCTGCACTGCTACCGAAGAAAATTAGCAGTTGTCGGCGAGTTATTTTAGACATAAATTCCTGTTCAACCCAACTTCCCTAATCTGGTGATTCTCTATGAGATTTTATCGCTGTTGAATTAAGGGAAGTTAACCTCAAGGTTAATTAAACTGGGATTATATTTTGTTTAACAATTGGTTATTAATGCACCTTCCCCCTCTGAATATTCGTAGGGTGCGCACTGCGCACCTTACTCCTACTTGTAATTCCCAATTCCCAATTCCCAATTCCCAATTCCCCATATTTCAATCATCTCGAAAACCGGGATCGTTTTGTCTCGATGCCGGCCGGCTGGGTGCGGGTACGTTAATCCCTCGTGAAGGCCCTGAATTTGCAGACGAAATATTGCCATCTCTGAATCCCAACAGGTATTGAGAATCGGCAAAATATCGAGTCCACTGTTCGATTCGGGAATCTTTCTGCCACTGGCTGCGGGATACTCGCGATCGCAAAACCGGAACTAACTGTCGCCCGCGATCGGCTGTAACTATCACCGTAATTTCTGTCAATCCCGGATTTTCTTGAAACTCGCGGGCGATCGACTCTTTGACTAAATCTTCCGCCTGCTGCACTAAACCCGCAAAAGATTGACTGCCGTCCGAATTTAGGGTAAGATACCTTTCCTTACTTTCAGCTAAACAGAGCGATACACTTGCTGTAAAATTGATTGTTACTAGAATGACGGCAGACAATAATCGACGAGGTAAACTCATTAATTTTTAAATTAAATACTGACATTTGTCAATGATAATCAATAATAATTAACCCTAAATTAAGCTGAGATTAAAATAATATTTCATGTCATCAGATTCCCCCAAAAAAGCCTCCTGTATGTTCAATTTTCCCCCAAAAATCAGGCTAGTAGCGGCGGGTTTTACCCCAAACATTTGTCGGTAGCAAAGGACATCGATCAACCCGCCCCCGCATTACTGACATCCGTTACATCCGTTACAGAATCCGTTGCCGAACTTCCTTTATCTTTATGAAATCAACCAAATGCGCGATCGCCCTCGGTAGCAACTTAGGCGACTCCCTCGCCACACTCAAAAGCGCGATCGCAACTCTAAACAGCACGCCAAAAATCGCCGTAAAATCCCATTCTAGCTGGTATCAAACCGCCCCCGTCGGGCCGCCCCAACCCGATTACATCAACGCCTGTGCAATCCTAGAAGTTGCCCTAGAACCGCAAGAATTGCTGCTTGCTTTATTAGAAATTGAAATAAAATTCAATCGGATTCGCCGAGAAAAATGGGGGCCGAGAACTCTTGACCTGGATCTGCTGCTGTATGATGATTTAATCCTAGAAACTCCGACACTGACTTTACCTCACCCCCGGATGAATGAAAGAGCTTTTGTATTAGTACCTCTGGCAGAAATTGCCCCGGATTGGGTGCATCCGGTGGCGAAAAGCGCGATCGCCCAACTCCTGCAAGCGGTAAACTGTTCGGGAGTGCAAAAAATTGTACTGTAAAAAAGGCATAAAACTAATCATCGCTTCCCTCGCTTCCCATTCCCAATTCGCAATTCCCAAAAAAGCGGATCATTTTTGATGCAACCAGATTTGATATGATGTCTTAAATCGGTGCCATCAAACATTATTCCCTTCTCGCATATGTCGATCGGTCAAGAACTACCCCAACTCCTCAAACAGCGCCTATTTTATCGCGGGCGCAAATTTAACTTTGACGTAGCTAATCTCCGCCTTCCCAACGGTTCCGAAGGCGACTGGGAATGTATTCGCCACCCGGGCGGAGCACTCGCGGTTCCCGTCACCCCCGAAGGTAAACTCGTTTTGGTGCGACAATACCGCTTCGCCGCCAAAGGGCGGATTTTAGAATTTCCCGCAGGTACTGTCGAAATCAACGAAAGCCCCGCCGAAACTATCAAACGCGAAATCGAAGAAGAAACCGGATATCGCGCCGGGAAATGGCAGGAATTAGGGCAATTCATGCTCGCCCCCGGTTATTCCGATGAAGTCATTTATGCTTTTTTAGCGCAAGATTTGGAAAAACTCGAAAAGCCACCAAAACAAGACGATGATGAAGACATGGAGACAGTCTTATTCACTCCAGAAGAATTAGAAAAAGCGATCTTAGCTGGGGAACCAATTGACGCGAAATCAATTTCTAGCTTTTTCTTGGCGCGTCCTTTCTTGACTTGAAGCGGATGTATTGGGGACAAATAACAGATTGAAATATGGGTAAGGTGCACCCTTATGCACCCTACTTAATGTATAGTAGTAAGGTGCGCAGTGCGCACCCTACGCCGAACTGTATGAAATTAAAATATAATCCAAAAAATGTCAGATCTAATTTTATTTTGGCACCGTCGAGATTTGCGTATTTCTGATAACGTCGGACTCGCAGCAGCGCGCCAGCAAAGCTCGAAAGTAGTCGGTATTTTTTGTCTGGACCGCAACATTCTCGATCGCTCTGACGTAGCGCCAGCCAGAGTCACCTACATGATCGGCTGCTTGGAAAAACTCTCCTCGCGTTACAGCGAAGCCGGCAGTCAATTACTGATAATTAAAGATGAGCCGATTCTCGGAATACCGAAATTAGCAACAGCGCTCGATGCTAAAGCAGTATTTTGGAACTGGGATGTTGAACCCTATGCAAAAGAGCGCGATCTAAGCGTATCAAACGCCCTCCAAGAAGCAGGAATTCAAGTCCAAAATTTCTGGGATCAAGTCCTGCACGCCCCGGACGAAATTCGCAGCGGTACAGGGCAACCCTACACAGTTTATACACCTTTTTGGAAAAAATGGAACAGCAAACCGAAAGCCGAACCGGTAGAGACACTGCCGATAACTTATCTGGAATTAATGACGGGATTAACCGCTCAAGAACAAGAAATTGCCAACCAAGCCGGTGCAGTTGAAACACTGCCAACTGCTTCGAGTTTGGGATTTATTTGGGAAAATTCATTAGTAATAGAACCGGGTGAAGATGCAGCGCGAGTCAAATTGGAAGAATTTTGCGATCGGGCAATTTACGAATATCAAGAACAGCGCAACTTTCCCGCAGTTAGCGGCACATCTCAACTCAGCGCCGCCCTCAAATTTGGTGCAATTGGCATCCGCACTGTTTGGCAAGCTACCCAGAGAGTAATGGACACTTGCCGCAGCGAAGAAGCGCGCACCAGCATCCGCACTTGGCAGCAGGAAATAGCGTGGCGGGAATTTTACCAACACGCCATGTATAACTTCCCAGAATTAGCAGACGGCCCCTACCGTCAAGCATTCAAAGACTTTCCTTGGGAGAACGATGAAAAACTCTTTCAAGCTTGGTGCAGGGGCAAAACTGGCTATCCGATTATTGACGCGGCAATGCGGCAGTTAAATCAGACTGGTTGGATGCACAACCGCTGCCGCATGATAGTCGCTAGCTTCCTCACCAAAGATTTAATTATTAACTGGCAGTGGGGCGAAAAATACTTCATGCAAAAATTGATAGACGGCGACCTTTCTGCTAACAACGGCGGCTGGCAGTGGAGCGCATCGAGCGGCATGGACCCGAAACCTTTACGAATATTCAATCCCGCCAGTCAAGCTCAGAAATTTGACCCGGAAGGCGAATATATTCGGCACTGGGTTCCAGAATTGCGCCGAGTTGACACGAAAGTTTTGCTAACAGGAAATATTTCGCCTTTAGAACGCCGGCTTCTTCATTATCCCGATCCGATCGCAGACCACAACGAGCAGCAGCGCAAGTTTAAGGAACTTTACAGACACCAAAAAATCGTTTAGTAAGTAGATGATTGGGACTAATAAAGCTCGGATGCCGATGGATTTTGCGTGCAGTCAAAACTTTAGTTTTTTTGCACCGATAGGTAAGGTGGGCCCGCCGGCACCGGACAGTTCTAAATATTGCATAAGTTATCAGTATGTAAGGTGCGCAGTGCGCACCCTACAAGATTTTTGGCGCAAGTTATCAGTAAGGTATGCAGTGCGCACCTGAAAGTTTAAAATATTGCATAAGTTATAATAAACTTAAATAAATCGGAGGTTGAAATGGTAACTCTGGAATTAAGACAAATCAGTGTACCGCCTGGACATAGAGTGCTGTTCCGCGATGTCAACTGGCAGGAATTTGAAGCAATTTTAGAAGAGTTGGGAGAACACCGCGCTTCTAGAATAGCTTACAGTCAAGGAACTTTGGAGATTAGGATGCCGCTACCAGAACATGAGTTTAATAAAGAAATCCTGGGCGATATAGTCAAAATACTGCTTGAAGAACTTGAAATGGATCGAGAATGTTTTGGTTCGACTACTTTCAAACGAAAGAGTATGTTGCAAGGAATTGAACCTGATAACTGTTTTTACATTCAAAATTATGCTTTAATGATTGGCAAAAAGCGCATCGACTTAAGTATCGATCCGCCGCCTGACTTAGCAATTGAAGTCGATCTAACTTCCAAGACTCAACTGGACGCTTACGAGGCTCTGGGAGTACCTGAAATTTGGCGCTATGAAAATAACAAGCTGATGATTAATGTGCTTGAAGATGGGAAATATGTTGCATCGGATATTAGTCCGACATTTCCCAATCTGCCAATTATTGAAGCGATTTCTCAATATTGCGAACAAAGTCAAACAGCGGGCACGAGTCAAACTCTCCGATTGTTTCGCAAGTGGGTTAGAGAACAAATACAAATGTATTTTTAGTTTCGCTGTTGGGTGATTGAGAGAGAGTAGGGGTGTTGACCTTGAGCTCGATCGCCCACAAAAATAACATAAGTCCCCTTGTCCCCATAGCCGGAAAATTCGACATTCCCCGCAGCAGCATTCGCCGGCAGCACGCAGAAACGCCCTCTCGGCCCCTGAATCATCAAACTCGGAGCTCCCGCCGTTTGTACTGCAATCCGCCAGTAAGGTAAATCCTGGGTTACTTCGATGACTTGGTTCGGCCCTTGGGACACAAAACCGCAGTCGCCGCTATTGTTCGGGCCGCCGGAAACTCCAGAAACGCTCAGGGGTTCGCGAAATCCCGGAGCAATTTGCAGCGGTTGGCTCCGAAGGGCTCCGGCATCCGCTAAAATCATTGCCAAGGCTAGGGTGACGATCGAGCCAAAGCGCAGTCTGGGGCGATCGCAGGGATAGCATATCTTCATTTTTATCCTTATTTATCCGAAATTTATCGGAACACAATGGCGTTCGGTTCTACTTCTTTGACAGTAGAGGATAATTAGGGCTTGGGAACGCGCTAGTGTGACTGTTATTAATGTGACCGCCCTAAAATGATTGACGTACAGCTAAACTAAGTCCAAGTTTTTTTTATGAACTCTCAAAATAACTTCAATTGGCAGCAGGCGATCGCAGAACTAAAAGCTAAACTAGAGCGATCGTCACTCATAAAACAGAATTCAGATAGCTATCAGGCCGTCGGAACCTTCTACAATCAATTTCTCCAGAAGTTCCAAAAACTGCCCAAACCGGGACAGGTGGCAGTCTTTGCCGTCGGAGCGATAATTGTCCTGACAGTGTTCAATAGCATCGTACAGCTAATTTCTGCGCTGATGACTCTTGCCGTTCTCGGAGTGCTAATCTACATAGCGTATAAATTGGCAATTGCTCCTGATTCCTCAAACACTAACGACTAACAATAGGAAATTATAAATATGGCTAGCCCTACCGCACCCGGTGGTATTAATCAACCCGACGACGATCCGTCTTGGCAGACAAAATCCCAGCAAATGCCACTGCTGGCGCGCAGGTGCGGCGCTTGGGCCGTTGAAATTTCGTTAATTGCCGCAGGCGCCCTCGTTCCCTTCAGTATCGGGGCTTTGGTCAATAAGGAAGCTCAAACCGTGCCTCTCAACTCCTTAGTAGCAGCAGCATCGGAAACCGCCGCCCGTACTTTGGGCATACCCGTGCGCGATCGCAACCCCAGAGTCGCACCCCTAACTAATCTATTCTGGTCGGGGGCGCTGCTGGCACCGGCAGCTTTAGCGCTGTGGCAGTTGTTTCTGCTAGCCCGAACCGGTCAAACTCTGCCGAAACGCTGGTTCGGAGTCAAAGTTGTCGCAGCCTCGGGTGTTCCTCCGGGTTTTCGGCGAGTGCTGATCCGCGAAAGTTTGGGGCGCTGGGGAGTGCCTCTGGGCGTCGCTTACGGCATTTGGCGCTTATCCGGTGCGTTTCCTGATTTGATCGTGTTAGGGGGGCTGAGCGGCTTGGCATTGCTCGCAGATGGGGCTTTTGCGCTGCGCGGAAAACGGCAATCGGGGCACGATCGCCTCGCGAATACTTTGGTCGTCAGCAGCCGGGAGACGGCGGGCGAAAATTCTGCAAATCCTGTCGCCAGTCAAGATTGGACTGAGGAAGACGCGCAGATTGCAGCTTTGGTGTTGACTCCCGAAACTGCGGTGAAAGAAAATCCCAGTTTGTGGAATTGGATGCGCCAACACCCGGGCACAACTTTAGTGATAGTTACAGTTGGCAGCGCGGGATTGATTTTTACTTTGTTTGCCGGCGCTTTGATCTACACTCAAACTCAAGCAAATTTGCGGGATTCCCGGCAGCGCAACGACGCATTATTTGTAGCTTTAGTCAGCAAATTGTCTCCGGCTTCGCCCAACGGGGCATCGGGGAGGCGATCGGCAATTTTGGCTTTGGGGGCGGTGGAAGACTCCCGCGCCGTACCGCTGCTAGCGGATTTGCTGGCTCAAGAAGACAGCCGCCCGATGCTGGACGCGATCCAGCAAGCTTTAGTCAGTAGCGGCCCGAAAGCTTTGCCTGACTTGCAGCGGTTGAACCAAGCCCTCAGCAACGACCTCGATTCCCTGCGCTTCGGGGGTAAGGCCTCGGAACGCGAGTTAGCCGCGGCCCGCCAGCGAACAGTGCAAAGGGCGATCGGCAAAATCCTCACAGTTTATAGCAGCCAGCTCAACGGCGCGGATTTGAGCCGCACAGATTTAAGCAAAAGTCCTGCTGGGCCGGCTCAGTTTACTTTAGTATTAGACAAAGTTGATTTGTCGGGAATCAAGCTGAGAAACGCCAATTTAACCAATGCCAGCTTGCAGGGAACTCGCTTTTACGGCACCGGCGAAGACAGGCGCCCTGGCACATTTGACGATTGGATTTCTGACTTGAGCGCAGCTAATTTTGAAGGAGCAAATTTGACTGGGGCATCTTTGAACAGCGCTGTCATGAACCGCACTACTTTTGTGCGCGCTGTCCTGAACAAAGCCAATTTGTCAAGCGGAAATTTGAATGCAGCTAATTTTAGCAGTGCTCTTTTAATTGGCGCTTCTTTGCAGCAAGCAATGTTAAAAGATGCCAGTTTTACTGGTGCAGACATTGGCAGCGCGAATTTTTCGCAAGCTAATTTATCCGGTGCGCGTTTGGGTAAAGTTAAGGCTCAAGGCACTCAATTGTCAGATACAAATTTGTCTAAATCGGAATGGCAAGGTGCAGATTTGTCCGGTGCAGATTTGAGCGGTGCGAACTTACAAAAGGCAGATTTTAGTTCGGCAAAACTCGCCAATGCGAATTTGAAAGATGCTCGGTTGCAAGATGCTAATTTGCGGAATGCTGACGTGAGTTCGGTTGATTTTAGGGGCGCAAATTTAGCGGGAGTGAATTTTCAAGGGGCTGTGTTTTTAGGGAAGCAGGGTTCGGATCAATTTATTCAAGGTCCTGCTGATAGTAAATCGGGTCGATTCCAAGGAGTTAATTTTGGGGAGGCTAAGAATTTAGATCGAAGTCAAATTGCTTACATTTGTTTGCAGGGTGGGTTTCATCCAAAGTGCCCGCAGAAATAAATATGGTTTACGGCAATTAAAAATTTTAAGCTGCGTCAGTTTGAAGATTTTTGATTGAAAGTAAGGTGGGTCAGATTGAAGATTTTTTATAAGAGTATAAGTAACTCGAACTGACGCACCCTACTACTTTTGTTGGTGATAGTATTTATTGAACGAACCGCGAAGACGCGAAGGACGCCAAGGAAGAGAAGAGAAGACGATCGCTAATTTGGACGCGAGGTAATCTGAAGTAATTTTTGTATAAGATCGACTATACTAAGCTAACAAGTCGGTTCTAATGGGGAGCAGCCATTAGAGGTAACGGGGAAAGTTTGGTGCAAGTCCAACGCTGTCCCGCAACTGTAATGAAAGCTTTGTCGCTTTTTGAGTCAGAATGCCCGCCGATGTGTTGGTTTATATTGTCTCATCTGCGAGGTTCAGCGTGAAGGCCAAAAATCGGAAATTGGTCAGCTTGGGATTGATGGCTGGCTTGAGTTGTTATATTGTCTTGGGTTCGGCAACGCCCGCCGCAGCTATGCACATTTCGGAAGGTTTTTTGCCGGTGCAATGGGCTGTTTTTTGGTGGATTGTGGCGCTGCCTTTTTTTGGATTGGGTTTGCGTGAAATTACTCGCATTACTAAAGAACACCCGGAACTTAAATTATTATTAGCTTTATCCGGTGCGTTTACTTTTGTACTTTCTGCTTTAAAAATTCCTTCGGTGACGGGGAGTTGTTCTCACCCGACGGGTACGGGTTTGGGTGCGATTTTGTTCGGCCCTTCGGTGATGCCTGTACTGGGGGCTTTAGTGCTGCTTTTTCAAACGTTACTGTTAGCGCACGGCGGGCTGACTACGTTGGGGGCGAATATGTTTTCGATGGCGGTTGTCGGCCCGTTTGCTGCTTATTTTATCTATAATTTGCTGTTGCGAACTGGCAAGCAAAGGACGGCAATTTTTTGTGCGGCGGCTTTGGCAGATTTGCTGACTTATGTGGTGACTTCGATTCAATTAGCCTTAGCTTTTCCGGCAGCAAGCGGCGGTTTTATGGCTTCGTTTCTCAAGTTTGCCGGCATCTTTGCAATTACTCAAGTACCGCTGGCAATTAGCGAGGGATTGCTGACTGTATTGGTTTGGAATTGGCTGCATTCTTACGGGAAGCCGGAGTTGGAAATTCTGAAATTATTGAAACAGGAGTCATAAGCGATGAGTGAAAAAAATACAAGCAGTCAGCAAGCTACTTCAAAACAAAATTGGATGTTAGTAATTGCAGTTATCGCACTTGCTGTGATTCCCTTAGTTTTTGTGCGCGGTGAATACGGCGGTTCGGATGACCAAGCCGAAAAGGCGATTACCGAGATTCAACCAAGCTATGAACCTTGGTTCAAGCACTTTTTTGAGCCGGCTAGCGGAGAGATTGAAAGTCTGTTATTTGCGACTCAAGCGGCGCTGGGGGCGGGTGCGATCGGCTATGCGATCGGGTTTTATAAAGGTCGATCGCAATCTCAGAAATCCGATGATAAATCGCCGTTGGAATGAACCATCAGATTGATAGTCTGGCTTATACAAATCGCTTGCGCGGGTTGCCGCCATCTCACAAGTTATCCTTTGCGATCGCCCTTTTGATTCTATCTCTGCTGTCTGGGGCGATCGTCCAATTGTCGATCGTCCTTTGGTTAGCAGTCTGGATCGTCGTCTATGCGGGCATTCCGGGGAAACTGTATTTGCGGTTGCTGTCGCTACCGTTGATGTTTTTGCTGACGAGTTTGCCTGCTTTGGCGATTAATGGAATTGAATTAAATCAAATCCAAACAATGCAGTGGGATATTTGGCAAAGTTGGGGGATTAGCATCGGCAATTTGTATCTGTATGTGAGTCGCACTGGCTTATACCAAGTGAGTCTTTTGTTCCCGCGCACTTTGGCATCGACAAGTTGTATGTATTTCATTCTGTTGACGGTGCCATTTACAGAAACCTTGCAAGTCCTCAGACACTTACGCTGTCCGGCTTTGCTGACAGAACTTTTGTTGCTGATGTATCGGTTTATTTTTAGCTTGTTGGCGATCGCCGATGAACTTTGGATCGCCCAAAACTCGCGCTGCGGCTACCGCACTTGGAAACTGGGAATGCGCAGTTTAGGCATTTTAATCGGACAATTGCTTCAGCGAACTTTAGTAAATTACCGTCAAGTTTCCTTGAGTTTAGCATCGCGCGGCTTTAATGGAGAATTGCGGGTTTGGCATTCTTCCTCTTACAAACCTTCGCGAAGATACACATTTGAAGCGGTGTTTGGTTGCACGGTTTTAATTTTGTTAAGTGCGGTATTTCAAAGCTGAAAATAAATTAGGAAACGGCAGTGCCCAAGGAGGGTCAACTTAAGCCGAAAGCCTTGATAAATCTCGTTTTTACCCAGTCTAGATCCCCCTAAATCCCCCTTAAGAAGGGGGA
>JAUBOG010000167.1:0-12582 GCA_036700105.1 Microcoleus occultus BM001215583 | reverse complement strand
ACTCTTTGACCCCCCGGCGCCCCCCCGATGCTTTGGGGGGGAATAAGAATACTGTCACTCGTCCCAAACCCCGCAGTGCTAGCGCGTAGTTGTTCCAAGCGCGGGTGCAGTTGGGATTGATTTCTACGGCTCGTTCGCAGGCCTCGAAACACTCTTTTTCTCGGCCCAACTTAGCCAGAATATTGCTCTTCCACAATCATTCAATTACAATCATCGCTGTTATGGAACCGCCAAACTGCTCTTTTACTTTTCCTCGTGCCATTAAATTTCATTAGTTTTTGCCGGATACTGGCGGTTTTTCAACTGCCAAAAACTTACCCAGATCATTGCCACTCGCACAGATGACATGACAATCACAGTAATTTTGTACAGGATTTTTGCTACACCAGCCAGAGAAATTGCTAACCCGCCCAAATACAGTATAGTTGACTGTACAATTCGAGAACCAGCAAAGAATTGAACAACTGGATACCAAATGAAGGAAACCCAGTTAAAAGCTACCGCTAGCAACCTAATGTTGCGCGAGGCGGAAAAACAGGCGATCGGTGCAACCCAAAGACAAAATTGGGGAGAGTAGAATTTAGAAAATGAGATGAATCCTAAAATGGCGATCAAAAAGGCATCAATCAATTCGTCAAATGTCTTGGGTCTGAGGCCAGCAGCAAGGAATGAAATCGAAATCTGAAGGAACTGCGCTATTTTTGTGGGAACTAAAGGTACTTCTGTTATGGGCGATATTCCTAAGGACAAAGGTGATAGCAAAAAGAATACTGCATCATAGGTGCTGTCGCCAATGTTCGGTCTATCTCCTTGGGCGGCGTAAGGCATTCTCAGACCATCCATTCCCGCATATCCGAGCACGATCAGGTTGCCGATAATGAAGGGCCCAACACAGAGTACCGCAACTTTAATAGCCGTCAGCATTCCTTGTCTGTAAAACACGAATACGCAGTACGCAGGAACTGCGAACAGGGCATAGCCTTTGAGGGCAACCATTAGTCCCAACCACAAAGCTCCCTCTATATATTTTTCATTTCGCACTGCAAGCAGGGCAAAAAGAGTAGCAATTACTAAATAAATATCGTATCTGACAAGTGTGAAAAATAGCGGAGCCGGAGCTAGCCAAATCCACAGCGCTCTCTGCGATACTTTGGTAGCAATTATATATGTTGCCCACAGATAAAGAAACCAAGATACTGTCACCCACACCCAGGAAAAACTTTTGAAGCTGGTCGATAAAGGATGTAAATTTTCCGATAAAAAGCGGAAAACTCCAAATAGCAAATTAGGGAGAAGTAAGTAATCCGACCACACATCTTTAAACAAAACTCCTTCACCGATCGCCCAGCGGCTTCGCATATAGTATTGATCTATATCGTAGCGATCGAATAGCTTGCTTGCTGTCACTGCATCCCAAGATAAGTAAAGGACGATCGCCCCAACTGCACCAAGTAGCAAGAAAAGTCTTGGATCTTCGTAAATTTTGTGGCTGCGGTTCATAGTTAAGTTCTGAATATGCGAAAATTAGAAAACTAATTGGCAGATTTTGTCGTCGCAATGTGTACGTCACTGCTTATAGGACTTACCCAAAAACCCGGTTTGTTCCTGAATTTGTCGCTTTTTTCGATAAATATTGAGGCAGAAACCGGGTTTTTAGTCCCCCGTGCGTCCAAGACTGTGCTTAAATACTGACTGCAACGTATGCACTTAAGTGGGACCGCACCGGTACTGGGATACAGTGCGGCGCGGCTGGATGAACTGCGGCAGTGCCTGTCTAGCTGATGAAATCCCTAGGTTTAATAAATTCTTTGTATCCGCCTACATATTATCTGACCTGACGGTTAATAATGGTAATTTTAAGAAATGTTTACAATAGTTGAGGGTGTTGAGCGCTTCCATCATTTTGCCAGCGGCTGATTGTTCTAAGTGTACCAAATCGATTGGGTTCCGATCGCCCTAAATCTCAAATTAGTCTTCTGTCACCTACTTGTATTTTCAATTTTAAAACTGTTCTGTAAGGAACAGTTTTTTAGTATAAACCAGCACTTGCTTTTTGACAAGCTGCGAGGCGGCCGATCGCCTGAATGACTGACATTATTATCGATCGAACTCAGTCGCCAACAGCATTTATTTTTGTCGGCGACCTTCTGAAACCCTTTTGTTTGCTGACTTTCACCGCAAGCTTACTTTCGGTCAGGCTGTAAACCTCAAAATTTCAT
Organism: Microcoleus occultus BM001215583; assembly: GCA_036700105.1. Classification (GTDB taxonomy): domain Bacteria; phylum Cyanobacteriota; class Cyanobacteriia; order Cyanobacteriales; family Microcoleaceae; genus Microcoleus. Next base: position 10,363 of record JAUBOG010000167.1, on the reverse strand, counting down.
CCCTAGAGATCGCACCTATCGCCCCAAATTTCTCTAAGTATAAAGCCAAAACAATAGTATTATAAAATACCCGTATAACTGAAAGTGGAAACATCGACAGAGCAAATCCTGAAAGGAAGGCTACACCCCTGCTTTCCTCGTGCTTGAAATAGTAGCGAAGTAGCAAACACCAGCGCCGTAAAATTGCTCGAACAGCATGAAAATTACATCGAAAATAAAGTTTTTTTCCGGAAAAAGTCCGGCTTTTTCAAGAACCTTGAAACACCCATCTTTGGTCGCCGATCGCAATTTCGCAGCCGTTCGGCAGCCAGAAAGGCTCGTTAGCAGCTAGCCTTTGTCCCCCCACAAAAGTGCCGTTGGAACTGCCGCAATCGACAAGCTGATACCGCTGTTTGCCAATTTCGTCTGTGGCGCGGCGGATTTGGGCGTGGTAGCGCGAACTTTGCGGATCTTGCAGCACTAAAGTATTAGTCGGTTCGCGTCCGATTGTAAACGGATTTGCTGTCAGGGCGATCGCCTCTCCCGAAAGTTTGTAGACTAAATATGCGGTGGTTGTGCGATCGCTGCTTGCCAATACCGTCGGTGCGAGTTGCGGGCGATTGCTGGCTGCGGGTAAACTGTTTTGAGCCAGTTGTGCTGTCAGTTGCTGTAAATCGCGATCGAATCCTGCTGCTGTGTCAGCAGCGGGCAGACTTGCAGGAGATTGACCTGATATTAAGTTTAACTGCTGTACGGGAGATTGAGGCACAATTGGACGACCGGCTTCGGCAATTCTCATTTGCAAGGCGGCCGAATTTTCCGCTTCTTGTCTGGCGCTCATTCCTTCCACTTGGCGGATAACTCCGTTTGTTTCGGGAAAGCTGACATCGCCAATTCGCACGTCTTCTAAGTTAAATCCTAATGTATAGAAATCTTGGACGCGATCGAGCAAATTTTGGCGCAGCAACAGCCGTCCTTGACTGATAAGCTGTTGTAGGGGTATTTGCCCGATCGCTAATCCCATGCAATCTTTAACTGCACTTGCCAAAGCGGCGATCGGATCTGATAATTCTAAAGCTACTCTTTTCGGATCTATAACTTGATAAATAACCGTCAAAGAAGCATCGATTAAAAACCGATCTTTAGACAAAAAATCGCCGTGAGACTGCACCTCCAAGTTGCGGAGTTTGGTGTCTACCAAAACAATTTGACACTGTTCCAGCAGGGGAAGGGCAAAGCTGAAATGCCGCCCGGATTTTAGGGTACGCACGGCGCGGCCGTTTTTGACCAACAGCCCCGTGTAACCAGCCCCGATAAAGTCCATGCTAAAGCCGGCCCAGCGTTCGGGTGTGACGGTTTGAATCAGGGGAGAAGCGTTGTTCATGGGAGGAGTTGAGGGAAGGGAGATTCTATTTTTAGGGTAACAAATTGCTGGGGAGGTGCGATCGGGCAATGTGCCGGTTCCGCAACTTCTATTCTATACTTCTGGAGCGATCGGGATTCCGGCCGGACTGGATCTAGTTCGGAAGTTGTCTGATGTCTAAAAGCGATCGGCTACAATAGAATCAACACTCATATTCTCAAACACCATGCAAATTGTTTTGCCACCTGAAGTCGAAGCTAGGAGTGCAGCGCCAACTCACTAGCGGCAAATATAACAGCGCGATCGACGTTATCTTCGCAGCGATTAAACTGCTCGAACAACAGCAAGACATTTATCAAGGAAGACTGCAAGAACTCCAACAAGATGCACTGATTGGACATCTTGCATCCCAACGCGGTGAAGTCGCAGACGGTGCAACCGCAATGGCACAAATTCGAGCTAATTTGCGTAGGCGTAGCCAGCCGTAGGCATCGCGCTACACTTCAAAATAAGCATGAGTCCAAAATTTCGCCTCACCCAACCCGCAATTCAAGACATCGAACAAATTGCAGACTATATTCTCGTGAATCGGGACTAGATCGAGCCGATCGCTTTTTAAGCAATCTTGACGCTAAATTCGCCAAAATTGCTCAATTTCCCAATATTGGACGACAAAGACACGAAATTTTACCATAGCTTCGCAGTCTCTCCACAGACAACTATCTCATCCTCTATATGCCGATCGGACAAAATGTAGAAATCTTTCGAGTTGTCAGCGGTTATCGAGATTTATCCGCCCTCTTCGCCGATGCTGATGATTGAATTTAACTAAACAACGATCGCCTTCAGCTACCGCACCAAAAAAGCCGCACACTCAACATGAGAAGTCTGAGGAAAGAAATCCGCCGGCTGCACTCGCGCTAATTTATAATCCCCATTTTCGCACAAAATCTTCAGGTCGCGAGCCAAAGTAGCAGGCTTGCAGCTAACATAAACAATCCGATTCGGTTTGATTTCCTTGATAGCTTCCAACACCGCGCGATCGCACCCTTTACGCGGCGGATCTAGCAGCACAATATCCGGTGTCAATCCCAAGGAAGGCAGCAAACTCTCTACAGTACCCACCTGAAACTCTACATTTCTCAAGTCATTTAACTCAGCATTTAATCTTGCTTGTTCGATCGCCGCCGGCTGCACTTCCAAACCAATCGCTATTTTCACTTGTTTCGCCAGCGGTAAAGTGAAAGTCCCAATCCCGCAGTAAGCGTCAACCAAAACCTCGTTTCCCTGCAAATTCAATTCCCCTACGATCGCCTGCAACAAACCCTCGGCAGCCTCTGTATTTACCTGGAAAAAAGTATCGGCTAAAAGCTGAAACTGCAAACCGGCAAAGCTTTCTCGCAGATAAGGACGGCCGGCAATACAGCGAGTTTCTGCACCAAAAATTACATTCGTTTGAGCTGAATTTATATTCAAACAAACCCCTGCAAGTTGAGGATATTGTTTCAGCCACTCAGATGCCTGTTCTTCGATTCCCGGCAATTCTCCAGTGCGAACTATTAAAGTTAGCAGCATCTCGCCGGTGCGCCGTCCGATTCGCAAGGATAAGTGACGCAATTCTCCTGTATGTTTCTTTTCGTCGTAGACTTGCCAATCCCGCCAGTGGATGTCTTCTTTGACTTCTTTTAACAAAGGATTGAGGCGCGGATCTTGCACCGGACACTGATTGAGATTGACTAATTTGTGGGTGCTTTTTTGATAGTAACCTGCTTGGACTTGGCCTGCAGCAGATATTGCCACGGGATAAGTCGCTTTGTTGCGGTATCCCAAAAATTGGGGGAATCCCTCGATTTTTCCCGTTAACATTTCATCGACTTGCAAATCCCTAAATCCGCCAATCCTTTCTAAGGCTTGAACGATTTGATTTTGCTTGGCTGCAAGCTGATATTGATAATCTACGTGTTGCCACTGGCAGCCGCCGCACTTGTCGGCGACAATGCAGTTAGCTCGGATGCGGTGTTCTGATGCTGAAAGAAGTGTGTCCAGCTTGCCTGTAGCATAGCCGGATTTGACTTGCACGAGGCGGACGAGGACTCGATCGCCCGGAACTGTATCGGAGACAAATACAACGAGCTCATCGAAACGACCAACTCCGTCGCCGGTGTCTGTCAAGTCGGTAATCTCTATCTCAATCAGTTGACCTTGCTGGCAAGGATTTGCCAATTTCGTCGATTTTGGGGTGGGGAATTTAGATTTGGTCACAAGTAGTCGTGGTAGGATTTAATATGGTAACGCAGCATCGCTCTCTCTTTCCTGAGAGCGTTTCGTAGCGAAGCGGGGCGCAAGCCATCGGACTCGAGTTCAATAGCCGGCTGTATTCCTGCTGCTGAACGTCTGGCTGCTAAAGCCTGTGCTTCCACCGGGGAGATTGCCCTCTACCCGCGCCTGTGCGATATGCTGTTGGGGCGATCGAGCAAAAACTCGTTAAACAGTCACAGTGTCTGCCGACATCAAAACTCTCACTCGCAGTTTTTGAGTTTTTCCCGCAGTACCCTGGAATACAGGGAAACTTGCTTGAACACTAAGCATAACGCTTGCCGAGATTTAGCCGCTGCTTCTAATGTTGATAAATGTTAGAAGCGAAGTAAATCGCCGACAGCCAATAATCTCATCTTTAATGGATGAGAATGTCAATTAATCTTACTCTGAAATATCCTCAATTTTTTTGAATAACAATGAGCGTAGTTAGCCAACTAATTCTACAAGCCGACGATGAACTTCGCTATCCCAGTACCGGCGAACTTCAAAGCATCAAAGATTTTTTTAAAACGGGAGAACAGCGGGTGCGTATTGCTACTGCGCTTTCTGACAGTGAGAAAAAAATTGTTGAAGAAGCTAGCAAAAAACTCTGGAAAAAACGCCCTGACTTTATCTCCCCCGGAGGTAATGCTTACGGCCAACGCGAACGCGCTTTGTGTCTGCGCGACTACGGCTGGTACTTGCGCCTGATTACCTACGGTATCTTGGCCGGTGACAAAGAGCCGATCGAAAGCATCGGTTTGATTGGCGTTCGGGAAATGTACAATTCTCTGGGCGTTCCTGTTCCTGGCATGGTCGAAGCTATCCGCTGTTTGAAAGAAGCTTCTTTGGCTTTGCTCGATCGGGATGATGCTAAGGAAGCTGCTCCTTATTTTGATTATATCGCTCAGGCAATGTCTTAATTGCTTTTGTGGCAGATGTGGCGGAGCATTTGCGCGTGATTTTGGGGTGAATTTGTCTCGCAATTGCTCGTAAATGTTTCGCTTCTGTTTGGTTCGGGAAATGCGCTTGATTTTTATTAGGAAACGCAACTGTTGAGATTTTCCCAATTTTTGAAACACTCTTGGCGCTGACTGCACATTTGACGCAAAAAGTCAAGGGTTTGTTGGCAATATTGTTTTTTAAATTTTCGGCTGTCGTGGCGAATGGATATTTTGAGCTGCGAGAGTTCTCCCAGGTTGGGGCAATTTTGGATTTGGTGTCCGATCGCATTTGTCCACTGTTCTAGCGAACGGTAACTTACAAATTGTCCGCCTCTGTCCCGCCGGTGCACGAACACCACGTTAGCCCAGGATTCGACTCGCTTAATGAGATTTTGGCGGATTTTCAGCATTTGGGCGATCGACCTCAGCGTGATGCGGAGCTTTTTCGAGGGTTGGATGCGGCGAAATAGCGGTGTCATGGCTGTATCTCAAACTATGTTCCAACATTGTAACACAAAAATTTTAAGTTGCAAACTTAAAAAATCCAACTAGAAAGTCTGGCGTGATAGCTTAGCTTTATGCAGATAGGGGATGACTGATGGTTGTAGCAGAAGCTAAACGAGAAAAAGAATACCTGAGACGGAGATTTAGTGACACCGGGCTGCGGCGGTTGGGTAAATTTTTGCGCTCGTGGCGGGAAGCTAGGGGCTGGAGCGTTCACGAATTGAGCGAAAAGACCAAGCAGCATGAGGCTCAATTTTATATTCTAGGGGGAGAGCCTTTGCCGAAAGTTTTGGGGGTCAGCATTGCAGGCATTTCGAGAATCGAAAATGGCTATTACAACAAGCCAGCACCGGATCTTTTGTGGCTGTTTCTGGATGTTCTCGAACCGGTTCACCCAGTAGAGCAGCGTTTGCTCACTTTGGAAGACTTACTGCTGATCGGGACTGAGTTTTGGAATCCAAACGTTGAGGCGTAGGATTTACATAATAGTTAAATTGGGTCTGTAAAATGTCGGGATTTCTTGACTTTAAGGCTGTAGTCGAGCAGGAAAAACTGCGCCCTGTGCGATTCACGGATACGGGACGCGGTAGATTGGGAAAACTTCTGAAAGCAGCTAGAGAGATTCGCGGCTGGTCAATTATCGAAACAGAAATGGTTACAAAAGAATACGAGGCCGCTCTGTTTCGGACAGCAGGAGATCCTGTACCAAAAGATGTCGGTATTAGCAATGCTACTGTCAGTCGCTACGAACGGGGAAAGCTAGAAAGTTTGGATTGGCGATCGCTCAGTTTGTTATGCTTTGTTCTCAAACCGATCGATCCGGTGATAGGAGAAGCCCTGGAACCGACAAACGCCCTTTACATCGCTTGCGAACATCCGCCGTATAATGACGCGAAGCTCTACGATTGACACTCACCGCGCCCAAGCGACGGTGATTCTTAGATCCTAGACCGGACTTAAATCAAGAGCATTGCTACACCTGATCCAGAGATCCAATCTCCCTAAGCGTTTACTGTATCGAGTACAGAAGTTCCGACGTGTCCCGTCGTACCTATCCCGCGATTGAGGATATTGATTGCGGCATTATGATCCCTATCCATTTCACATCCACACTGACAAATGTGGGTGCGAGTGGATAAAGATTTTTTAACGACTTCCCCACAATTACTACATTCTTGACTGGTGTATGCAGGATTTACCGCAATGGTAATCCGACCAAACACTTTCCCAAAATATTCTAAGAACACTCTGAACTGATACCAAGAAGCATCGCTAATCGATTTTGCTAAACAATGATTTTTAACCATGTTAGACACTCTCAAATCTTCGTAAACTACTACGTCGTTTGACGTGATTACGCACCTTGCTAACTTGATAGCATGGTCTTTACGCTGTCTACTTATTTTGAGATGTCGCTTACCTAAAATCACTCTAGCTTTGCGGCGATTTGACCCACCCTTGACTTTCCGACTTACAAGACGCTGGGCACGTTTTAACCGCGTTTCACCTCTACGCAGAAATCTAGGGTTAGGAACCATTTCGCCATTTGAATCAGTATAAAACTCTTTCAAGCCCACATCTAATCCAATTGTTTTGCCTGTCATGGGAGCGGTTTCTACTCGGTCTACAGAAATGCAAAACTGGACGTAATATCCGTCTGCTCGCTTGACCAATCGCACCCGTTTGATTTGGTCTGGTTGATAGAAATTAAGGTTTCTTGTACCTTTTAACTTCAGCCTACCAATCCCGCACTTATCGGTAAAGGTAATTGATTTTCTGTCTCCCGCAAGCTTCCAAGAATTGGTTTTGTACTCAACCGAGCGGCAGTTTTTTAGGAATTTAGGAAAACCAACTCTCTTGCCTTTAATGCCTTTTTTGACATTATCATAAAAGCGGGAAATACTAGCCCATGCTCTTTCTGCACTCGCCTGTCGAGCCATCGCCCCTAACTTATTTGCAAAGTCAAATTTTTTAGCCCAAATCGCACAGTATTTAGAAAGGTCGAACCAAGACTTAGCCTCACCATCCATCCAAAGACGAATTGATTTGTTGCGAATGAATTGACAAATTCTAATCGCTTCATCGACTGCCTGGAATTGATCTGGTTTTGCGTAAGCCTTGAATTCGAGAACGAGCATCTTAATTTCCTCCTGTTCCTATGATAACACATTTATCATAGGAACTCTCTATTCTCTCCAGAAATATGGAGAAAGTCCCCCGCTTAAGGCGATGTACTGAGCGTAGCCGAAGTGGGGAGGCTCTAATCCCAATTTTCTGGTAGATTACAGTATTGTGAATTTGCTTTTTTGGGCGGGCTCGCGTGCCCACCCCACAAGAGAAATATCTTGTTCTTGTGGAACAGGCATCTTGCCTGTTCATGAAAATGGTGCAAACTCTCAGTTATTGTCGATCGCCCTTTTGTTTCGCTAGCATTACCTTAGCCTGATTCCACAACTCATCTAATTCTTCTGGGGAATAATCGGACAAAGGCCGATCGCACTTGGCTTCAACTAGCGCAAACCGCTGCACGAACCGCTGATTCGTTCCCTGCAAAGCCGACGACGCATCTAAACCGTACCAGCGAGCTAATTGAATCAACACGAACATAATATCTCCCAATTCCGACTCCTGCGCTGCTTTGTCCTCGTGTTTGAGAGCGTGTTCAAACTCTGCCATTTCTTCGTGGAATTTATCCCAAACGCCGTCTGCGCTGTCCCAATCAAAATTCACTTCCGCAGCTTTTTGAGAGATTTTTATCCCGGCGGCGATCGGAGGTAAAGTGCTTGCATAACGGCTCATTTTCGATGCTAAAGTTGGCGTTTTATCAGTTTCGCCTTTTTCTGCTGCTTTGATTTTTTCCCAGTTTTCGTTAACTTCATCGACGCTGTTAATCTCGACATCGCCGAAGACGTGGGGATGACGGCGAATTAGTTTTTCTGTAATCCCCTCGGCGATTTCTGCGAGGGTGAATTGACTCGATTCGCTGGCAATTTGAGCTTGCAAAACTACCTGTAACAGCAAGTCGCCCAATTCTTCGACGATCGCATCTTTATCTCCTTTGCGGATCGCATCGGCGGTTTCGTAAGCTTCCTCAATTATGTGGGGAATTAGAGTTTGGGGAGTTTGGGCCAAATCCCACGGACATCCGCCGTCGGGATCGCGCAGTTTTGCCACAACTTCTATAAGTTCTTGGAGTGCTGTGAGCGATCGACTTTCAGAATCAGACATCATAATTTACCTTTTAGATTTGCTGGAAGTTCGACTGCGAGGTTTGCGTTTTCGCCTTTTGATTGTCCCGGGAAGGTGCATCCCGCTCAATTCTTGCTTTTTGAATCTTTTGTAAGCCGAGCCGCCCCAATCGCTGAGATAGTGGCTCATCGCGCCCAATTCTAAGCCGATGTACACAGCTAAAAATTCGATCGGGTGTTCCCAGATCGATCGCCAAAAACCTGCAACCACATCCTCCCAAGTCCACCCGGGGGGGCCAACTTTTTCGGCAACTACCAATCCCAACATCCCGAAAACCGCGATCCATGCAGTCAGGTACAAGATTCGCAAAGCAGTGCCGATCAGAGGCCCGTGGGACAAAAAAGAGCGGTGGCGCAGGTTTTTTTGGTACGGAAGCCAAATCATTTTGAACCATCCCCAGCGCTGGTATTGGCAGGAGTAGATATCCAAGTCGGGGCCGAACATCAGCCCGCCGAATAAAAAGCTGCCGGAAACCAGCAGAGTCAGGTTGCTGCTTTGAGTCTGGCCAAAGGTGAGGGCTGCGACAAAGGGCAAACTTGACAGGGTTATGCGATCGTGGGTGCGGCCAGAGGGCATTTAAATTTTATGATTTTTTTAGTTGATCTTTCTGAGTTACTGTGATATGATAGATTCTTGTGAGTGCAATTGGGTGATTAGCTCAGTGGTAGAGCGCCTGCTTTACACGCAGGATGCCGTAGGTTCAAATCCTACATTACCCATCCGATAAGTCAATATCAACAGATTCAGCCGTTTTTAGCCTTCGAGCCGAGAACGGCTGTAACTGTTTGTGTTGACGGTTAACTGTTGACGGTTAACTGTAAATTAAACATTCTGGGACGGATGTCAGCAAAATTGGTACTCAATGTTGGAAAATTAATTAATTAATTGATTTTCCTTTTTACAATCCTGATTTATGAAGCCTAAAATAACCAGCCCGATCGCCTGGAAACAAGCTGAACTGCTGATGCAGCCAGCCCTAATTCGAGTGATCGACAATATCCGCAAACAACTAGAAGATTCGGTTTGGACGGGGACTTATCAAGAGGTGCAGACTCCCTTTCCCGGCTATCAACTCATTTTAGAGCGTCAAGGCGATCGAAGGTGCATCGATATTTGGGAACTTTGTTATCGAGTCTGTTTTGTAAATTACAATCTGGCCCACTCCGATCGGCAAAGCCAAGAAGTAGAAATTGACACTCGTTTGATTGAGGAGGATACTGGCGACGTAGATTGGATGCGTCTGGATGCTAAAACCAGCCAGTTAATCCAGGAAGTTTTCGCCAATTTGGCTAATTAGTTATTGGTCATGAGTCAGTAGTCATTAGTCATTAGTCATTAGTCAGTTGTCATTGGAGTGAGTAAAAAACATTAATCCGTGTATCCGTGTCTATCCCTGTCGGGCTGTAATTGCTCATTAGTCAACAGTCAACAGTCAACAGTCAACAGCTAACAGCCAACAAAATATTATGATTCAAGAATTGCACGATATTCAAGCAGCCGCCGGTGCTATCTTTGCAGAATTAACAACCGCAGAAACAGTCCCTGTTAGTTTTGGAAACGATGCAGCCGCGATTGCTGCAACTAAACAAGGTGCGGCTTTGTGCGATCGCACTCACTGGGGACGCATTCAAATCTCCGATAGCGATCGCCTGCGGTTCTTGCACAATCAAAGCACCAATAACTTCAATATACTCAAACCCGGAGAAGGTTGCGACACTGTTTTCGTGACTTCTACCGCGCGGACGATCGACCTCGCCACCGCTTATGCTACAGAAGATGCCGTACTGCTGTTAGTTTCGCCCAGCCGCCGCCGCCAACTGCTGGAATTGCTCGATCGCTATATTTTCCCAATGGATCGCGTAGAATTAACAGATATAACCGATACAACCGTTGCTTTCAGTCTCCTCGGCCCCGAAAGCACTCAACTACTAGAAAAACTCGGAGTTACCGAACTAGAAAACCAACCTTACGCTGCTCACAAATTGATAAAACCCCCCCCTCTTTCCCCCCCTTACCAAGGGGGGGA
>JAUBOG010000166.1:0-12597 GCA_036700105.1 Microcoleus occultus BM001215583 | reverse complement strand
CTTAATAAGGGGGGACTAAGGGGGGTGAATTTGACTTTTGCAAGAGGTCTAATGAAGGTCAAACCGCTAATTTTTGGACTGATTCGGCTATTCAAAATATATTAGCTCGAATTTCGTACGAGTAAAGCTTCCAGCATTCCCGCGCAATTTCCCAATCTTCCTGCGTGTGAATTACCAAAACTCTCGCCGCTGAATCAGCCGCCGCAATATCTTCATCCACTGGCGATTGTTGATTTTTCTCTTCATCCAATTTTAACCCGATAAATCCAAAAGCTTCGCAAACTGCCGATCGCACAACCGCAGAATTTTCCCCGACACCCGCCGTAAAAATCAAAGCATCCAGCCCTCCCAGACTCGCCAGCATCGCCCCAATCCCGGCGCGCAAGCGGTGAATGTAAATATCCAAAGCAAGTTGAGCTCTTTGATTACCTTGGCCAATCGCTTCGACAACCTGCCGCATATCACCAGACACTCCAGAAATCGCTTTTAAACCGGAATTTCGATTCAGAATATCGTCGAGTTTCTCGGAAGTTAAATCCGATTCTTTTAACAGGTGAATTATAATGCCAGGATCGATCGAACCCGATCGGCTTCCCATCATCAATCCTTCCAAAGGCGTAAATCCCATTGTCGTGTCAACACTCACGCCGCCGCGAATCGCCGCCAGAGAACATCCGTTGCCCAAATGACAGCTAATCAAGCGCAAAGAAGTCAAATCTCGGTTCAGAATTTCGGCTGCCTTGCGCGCGCAGTATTGATGGCTGATGCCGTGAAAACCGTAGCGGCGAATTCCGTTTTCCAGCCATTCGTAGGGGCCGGGATACACAAAAGCGGCGGGCGGTAATTGGGCGTGAAAAGCTGTATCGAATACTGCTATTTGCGGCACATTTGGCAGGATATTTTCAATAATTTCGATGCCTTCGAGGTTAACTGGATTGTGTACGGGGGCGAAAACAGCTAAACGGGCGATCGCCCCTTTGACATCCGGCGAAATTAAGGTACTTTGCTGATAGTCTTGCCCGCCGTGTACCACTCGGTGGCCGACAATATCGATTTCATTTAAATCGTTAATAATTTGAGTTTTTCCCTGCCGCAGAGTCTCCAGCATTCGAGAAATAGCAGCTTGGCGCGATTCCGACGCCAATTCCTCCTCGATGCGATCGCCCTTTGCTGTTTTGACTTTCAACTCTGCTGTACCCGGATGGTGAGTCCAGTCTATTTGCGCCTCCCACAGCGGTTGCAAAGGTCGATCGGGCAAAACACCGTTTAACTCGTAAACACAGCTTTTTTGGCTGCTAGAACCCGCATTTAATACCAGTATTTTCATCGCTAAACCTCAAGTACCGGGTAAATTGCGGAGGGTTTCATCCATGTACGATCGATCGCCCAAAACCTCCAGCATAGGCCCGCGCACATCAAACTTGACAATACTCACAGAAGCTGCTAAAGCGGCAATGCGATTGCGGTAACTTCCCAAATCGATCCCCAACAAACTGCACAGAATAATTCTAATAGTCGCCTTGTGGGAAACCACCAAAACATTACCGCTCTTGTACTTTTCCTGAATTTCTGCGATAACTAAGGACGATCGGCTAGCAATTTGCACAGAAGTTTCGCCGCCGGTAGGTGCATTCCAAGCCGGTTCCGTCAGCCAATTAATGTAATCTTCAGCATATTTTTCGCGAACAGATTCAACGGTTTCGCCTTCCCACTTGCCGTACTTGATCTCCCTCAATCCATCGCGAAGTTGCATTTCAATCCCCACAGTATCGCACAAAGGTTTAGCAGTTGCGATCGTGCGCTTCATCGGGCTGACATAAACAGCATTCCAAGGCAATTTTGCGTAAGTGGCGGCAAACTGTTCTGCCATCATAGAACCTTCCGGTGTCAATTCTGCGTCGAGGTCGCCGCAGAAACCGCCTGTTTTGCTGTAAACTGTTTCACCGTGCCGTACAAAGTAAATTTTTAAGCTCATATAGATATCTTATTTGATTGGTGAACAGGATTTTTTTTGATTAACCGCAGAGGGCGCAGAGGGCGCAGAGTCAGAGAAAAGAGAGATGAGTAATTCTGATACCAACGGACTTGATTGATTGTATGTGAATTTTATCATGTTAGCAAAATAGTTTAAAAAACTCCTTCAAATCATCAAGAGCAGGATTATTCCAATTCCAAATATCTTTTTTGTGTTCCATAACATAATCAAATCCAGACATAGTGCATTTCCTTCCAGCTTGTTTTTGTTCCCGATCGGAGCAAGTATCATACCTGAGATAGATGCTCACCCAAAATTTATCAAACTCTTTCTGGTTGATTTCCTTTCCCTGACTTTCTATGCAAGTTTGCCAACTATTCAAACAATCAGCATAAGGCGATTGTATAGCCTTTATTTCCTTTAAAAGCGTTTCTAGTTCCCCTTTACCTCCCACATTTGTAAAGTGACAAGCCAATTTTGCCTTTGTTCCATTATCTCCACAAATATCGATAAATTGTTTAGTGTTGGACAAAGTTTCAGATTCAAACACTTCTTTTATACATCTATTTACCAAGTTCAGCCGCTCTGCCTCTGAATCGTTATCAATATCAATAATAATTCCAATTTTTTCTATATCTCTTTTTTGCAAGTCAGCTTCTAAAGCTTTTAAAGTAGTTATTAACTTTGTTTCGCTCAAGCCTTCCAAACTTTCATAATCATCTATATAAATAGGCGGTTCAACCTCGATATCGCAGTTAAGTTTCTCAACCATTGCCTGCATGAAAATTCTATCATTTTTGCTTTCTACTATGACAATATTACTCACCTCTCACTCCTTTCTGATGTTCTAGTGCATAATTTAAAGTTTCCAAATCGCGCCTGATACCGATTATTTGATTTGTTTTGGGTTTCCTTGCTAGTTCAAAATAGGCGCTGCTGCATTCTTTATTTAGTTCCAAACCCACATCAGCAAATGCTTGAAGCATCTCTAAACTGTGAGTTGTAGCAAAAATCTGCGTATCCAGTTCAACCGCCAACCGAAATAACACTCTCCAAAACTCTCGCTGACTTGTATGGTGAATGCCATTTTCGATTTCATCAATTAGCAAGATTTTGTGTTCGCTGTTTACCAGTTTAAGGATAATGTCTGCAACTCGGTTCATGGCATCTCCAAACAATGAGAGAGGTAAACGTTTTTCTCCTTTTCTTCTCAAGTAAAGTGTGGGTTCGCCAATTGAAAAACTTTCTACAGATTCGATCGCCGGATCGATAACTTGAAAAGCTTTCAAAACTTCGCTATCTTTTTCATTCAAACGCGCGCGATCGTAAGCTTCTGTGAGTTCTCTACCCGAAATCCTGGTAAACGAGGGAATGATTGGTACTTGGTCAATAGAAATGCGATAATTCATTAAACCTCCGGGATGAAGCTTTGTTGATGACCAAGTAGATTGGTCTTTGTTTCTGATGAAATCAAAAATTATCTTAGACCTAACCGAATTTGTTTCTAGCTGAATTTCTACTCGATCCGTGTTGTTGTAGTCTTTTCCAATAATTACTATAGATGTATCTTTTTTTACTGCATAAAATAAGTTATCCCAGGCTCTCTCTGGCATAGCTTCTATGGCTTTTGATGGCTCTCTTCTTAACTCTTTTAGGATTGCTAGACTGCTAGCGTCTGGAGCAATATAGAGAACAAGTGCTTCTAGCAAGGCTGTCTTGCCAGCATTATTTTTACCGCCGATTAAATTGACTCTTTCAAACCCAGAAATTTTGATTTGCTCAAAGCACCTAAAATTTTGGATTTCTATTTCTTTAAGCATTACCACCTCTTTTGAATGTACAAATCCTAAACCACCGTTGATTTATGCTAAAATTAATTATATCTTAGTTGTTTTACTTCATCCGCAACAAGCGACGAATTTGTCATGCAAACTATAGACCTTTTTGAAGTCATTGAACGTCATCCAAGCAAGGTAAGCGGTGCATGGGTATTTCGGGGAACGCGCGTACCTGTTGCCGCCTTTTTCGAGAACCTTAAAGATGGGGCCTCTATTGACCAGTTTCTCGAATGGTTTCCGGGAGTAACGCGCGCCCAAGTTGAGGTATTACTCGATCGCGCCCTAGCCTCAATAACGCAGATGGTTGCATGAAGATATTGTTCGACCAAGGTACGCCAGTACCGTTGCGCCGATCGCTGCTGAGTCATAAAGTAGATACTGCTTATGAACGTGGATGGTCAACATTAGCAAATGGCGATTTGCTCGACACAGCCGAACGCGATGGGTATAATCTGCTGGTGACGACCGATCGCAACTTGCGTTATCAACAAAACCTGACAAACCGACAAATTGCTATTGTGGTTTTGCTGTCCACTTCTTGGCCACGCATTCAAAAACATCAAGACGATATTCGGAACGCGATCGACACTATTATTCCGGGCGCATACCTCGAAATTGAGATTGCTTGCTGAAGCTTTATTCTAATACAAATCGAAGCGCGTAGGGACACGGCACTGCCGTGTCCTAATCCACGACTTATCTGCGTTAATCTGTGTTTATCTGCCTGTATCTGCGGTTAAAAAAAGAGAATTTTGCAACCGCAGATGATAATGGATGGACGCAGATTCACGCAGATTAAGAGAAGCCCCTAACCCGGTGCACCCGATCGCACTGTTTGTTCTGCTGTCGCCGCCGGATCTTTCGTTTCCTTCGGCGCTTCCGGCGCAACCGCACCCGCGTGAGGCCACTTCCAGTCGCGGATTTCCGGCATATCGTCACCGTGTTCGGTGATATATTGCTTGTGATCGATCAGCTTGTCGCGGATGGCTTGTTTGCCGTAAGCCGCAGCATAACCGAGTTTCGGAACGCGATCGATCACATCACCAACTAAGTGGAAGCGATCGAGATCGTTAATCACCACCATATCAAACGGCGTCGTAGTCGTTCCCTCTTCCTTGTAACCGCGAACGTGAATGTTCGGGTGATTTGTCCGGCGGTAAGTCAACCGGTGAATCAGCCAAGGATAGCCGTGAAAAGCAAAAATCACCGGCTTATCTGTCGTGAACAAATCATCAAAATCCATGTCAGATAAACCGTGAGGATGTTCGCTAGCAGGCTGCAAAGTCATCAAATCCACCACATTCACCACCCGCACTTTCAAATCCGGGAAATGTTGGCGCAAAAGGTCAACAGCAGCCAGAGTTTCCAGCGTCGGAACATCGCCCGCACAAGCCATCACCACATCTGGTTCGTAACCTTTATCGTTGCTAGCCCACTCCCAAATTCCGATACCCGCTGTGCAGTGTTTGATCGCAGCATCCATGTCCAAATATTGCAAAGCCGGCTGCTTTCCAGCAATAATCACGTTGACATAGTGGCGGCTGCGGAGACAGTGGTCTGTTACTGACAGCAAAGTGTTCGCATCCGGGGGCAAATAAATCCGCACAACCTCCGCTTTCTTGTTAATTACGTGGTCGATAAAACCCGGATCTTGGTGCGAAAAACCGTTGTGGTCTTGCCGCCAAACGTGAGAAGTTAAGAGGTAATTCAGAGAGGCAATCTGGCGGCGCCAAGGAATATCGCGAGTAGTTTTCAACCACTTAGCGTGTTGGTTGAACATCGAATCGATGATGTGGATAAACGCTTCGTAACAGGAGAAAAAGCCGTGGCGCCCCGTCAGCAAATAGCCTTCCAGCCAGCCCTGACACATATGTTCGCTGAGCACTTCCATCACGCGGCCCTCGGGAGAAATCCGATCGTCCTCCGGCAAAATTTCCCCCGCCCACATCCGGCCAGTCACCTCAAACACCGGATCGAGGCGGTTGGAAGCAGTTTCGTCCGGCCCGAAAACCCGGAAATTCTGGTTTTCCCGATTCAGTTCCATCACATCCCGCAGGAAACGGCCGCTGACCCGGGTTGCTTCTGCCATCACAGTCCCCGGTTTTGGCACGTCTACGGCGTAATCCTGGAATTTTGGCATTTTCAAGGATTTTAGCAAGACACCGCCGTTAGCGTGCGGATTTGCCCCCATGCGCCGATCGCCCTTGGGTGCGAGTTCCGCCAATTCGGGAATTAACTTGCCGTGTTCGTCGAAAAGTTCTTCCGGCTTGTAACTTTTCATCCAATCTTCCAGGAGTTTGACGTGCTCCGGCTTACCGGCCATTTCCGAAAACGGGACTTGGTGCGATCGCCAGTAATCCTCAGTTTTCTTCCCGTCAACTTCCTTGGGCCCCGTCCAGCCCTTGGGACTCTTGAGCACGATCATCGGCCACTGCGGGCGATCGGAATACCCCTGAGTCCGGGCTTTCTCCTGAATCGACTTAATTTCGCCAATGACAGTATCCATCGTTGCAGCCATCAACTGGTGCATCGTTTCCGGGTCTGAACCCTCTACCCAGTAAGGTTTATAGCCGTAACCGACCATCAAACTTTCCAATTCCTCGCGCGGAATGCGGGCCAACAGCGTCGGATTCGCAATTTTGTAGCCGTTGAGGTGCAAAATCGGCAACACGGCCCCGTCCCGAACCGGGTTGAGAAACTTGTTAGAATGCCAGCTAGCAGCCAGCGGGCCGGTTTCCGCTTCCCCGTCGCCGACAACGGCCGCCACGATTAAATCGGGGTTATCGAAGGCCGCCCCGTAAGCGTGGACGAGGGCGTAGCCGAGTTCCCCGCCTTCGTGAATCGAGCCCGGAGTTTCCGGGGCGACGTGACTGGGGATACCGCCGGGAAATGAAAACTGTTTGAACAGCCGTTTCATCCCCTCAGAATCCTGGGAAATACTCGGGTAATATTCGGTGTAAGTTCCTTCCAAGTAAGTGTTGGCCACCAAGCCCGGCCCGCCGTGTCCCGGGCCTGCGATGTAGATGGCGTTTAAGTCTTGGGATTTGATCAGGCGGTTGAGGTGAACGTAGATGAAGTTGAGACCGGGAGTTGTGCCCCAATGTCCGAGGAGTCTTGGTTTGACGTGTTCGAGTTTGAGGGGTTCTTTGAGTAGCGGATTGTCGAGGAGATAGATTTGTCCGACGGAAAGGTAGTTTGCCGATCGCCAGTAAGCGTTGATTTTGCTTAGTTCTGAGTCGGAAAGCGGCTTTAGTTGGGGGATTTCGGTCGTTCCTAGCATCATAAGCGATTCAATCCTGAGTTTTGGTGATTTATCGGTTAACTCTGTTTTGAAGTTCGATCGTTATTTTCAGTGACGCGGGACGTTATTTTGTTACTTGAGACACTGTTTGTGTTTGCTCCGTGTTCGCAAGTAAACTATTGAATTGTATACCAGTTTCATCTAAATGAAAGTTTAAATCAACCTTAATTTTTGGGCGCTCGGCGCGCTGCGATGCGGCAGAAAAGCCGCAGTTTGTGGGGGGTGAAAGCCCACCAGGGAAAAGATACTTCTCTAGGTAGAGGTAAAAATCAGTTATCTATGAAGCATAAGAAGCAATTTCGGTCATTTGCGATCGGATCTAAGCAAAAATTAAATACAATCATTTTTAGGAATTTGGAGTCCCTATGCCTCAAAGAATTTATAATTTACCACCAGATAAATCTGGCAATCTAGTTGTTTCGTGGCAGCGAGGGTGGCGGATGTACGTAATTCGTCTGAATGGCAAATCGGTAGGGACGATCGCCAACTTAAAAATGCTTTCACAAAAACATAAAATTTTTCACTTTCGCGATGGTTCAACTTTACGGATAGAACTCTTCTATACAGGCGCGATTCTGTTTGATTTCAGCTTGTTTCTAAACGATGAACGACTTTATCAAAAAAATAGATTCGCTGGATTGCTTGCAGTCTCTTACTGCACAATTCTTTTCCTAGGTGGAGTGAACTTTTTAGCTGGCTTATTTTTATTAGCCGGTCTTTTGGATAGCTGGTATAAAGTCCTAATTTTTCTGTGTATAGGTGTGTCTTCTCTAGTTTATGGTGGGATTACTGCCGTGTTTGTCAGCAGCGCGCTATACCTAATCTTAGGTTTTCTAGTTTGGAAACGGTCTGGGAAAGCCCTAGTGATTACTTTAACTTTAGTCTTCTTGGATTCAGCCGTTCTAATTCTTGCTTTGCTTTGGGGTAGTGGTGAATTAGCCGTGTTTGTGCAGCCCTTGCTAATTTCTCGCATAGTCATACTTACCTCAGCCGCCATAGGATTAGAAGGATTTGAGGAACTACACGCTAGTTCAGCTACATCTCATCAGTTACCATTTATAATTTTTCCCAAAGTAAAGCAGCTTATTGTCAATATACTCGCTATACTCATAGACCCAATAAGCTGGATTTTTAATAAAGTTAGCCAGAATAATTCACAGGATTAAGAGAGTTAATCGCACCAGAGGAAATGCTCAATTCATCTGCCATCGGCTCAAATAAAGTTCGATCGCTTCTTGAATATTTGCTAACGCTTCGTCAATCGTTTCCCCTTCACTGATGCAGCCTGACAGTGAGGTAACATAGACGGTATATCCACCTTAGTCACTGGGTTTTAATACGACTTTAATGTTCATAATTTCGGTGTCGCGAGCGCTGACTTTTTTATTATAGATGGTTTAGGGCGATCGCCCTATAATATTAAATAGTTACATACAGCGTATTCCAGGTTTGTGAAGTGTAGGAACAAAGGCTTTCGCCCTGTCCCTACGGGGACGCTCACGATAGGCGGGTGTACTTCATAAATGTGGCATCTGCTGCATCTGTACAAAAGTCCGATCGCCCTTTCGGAACCAAACCTCTAAATTAAAGTGATATCAGCACTCACAAAACTGCCGAAAAGCCGATCGGGCTTCACCGAGTTAACAACCGCCAAAACTCGATCGGAATCAGCAACTCGAATCACGGTGTTGCAATCAACAGCCTCCAAACGCAAGTTAGCAAACGTCAAACCTCCAGTAAGTCCGATCGTATCAACCCCAATCTCGAAATCTGCGATCGAATCCGCAAGAGCTACATCCGTCACAGCCCCATTTGGTCGCAGCATAAACAAGTCAGTCCCAGAACCGCCAATCAAAGTATCTTGACCCAAATCACCGCTCAGCGTATCATTTCCTACCCCGCCAAACAGCAAATCCAACCCTTTACCTCCGAACAGAAAATCGTCGCCATTGTCACCCGTGACAGTATCATTATCGAGATCGCCCCGGAGTCGATCGTTCCCATCACGGCCGACAACCAAATCGCTATCTTTGCCAGCAAAAACAACATCATCACCAGCCGCGCCATCGATAGTATCACTGCCGGGATTGCCAAAAATTCGATCGCTCCCATCACCTCCAAACAAACTATCAGAACCATCAAAACCAAACACCGTATCATTGCCTCTACCGCCATTGATATTATCTCCACCGCTAGTACCAAGCAGCGAATCATCCCCTGACTTTTGAAAATCCCGAATCAGTCCAGGTTCCAACACAGGCATCGGTATAACTACGAGACTCGGGCATGATTCGGTTACAGCAAGTGTCGGAGTTGGTGGTGTAGGAATTGGCGTCGGAGTTGGCGTCGGAGTTGGCGTCGGATTTACTACAGGCCCGGCTGTCTGCGTCGGTGCAGTTACCACAGGCTCGGGCGTCGGCGCGGGCGTCGGCGCGGGCGTCGGCGTAGTTACCACAGGAACCAGTGCAGGTGTTGGAGTAGGCGCAGGCGGAGTCGGCGCAGTCACCACAGGCGTTGGCGTCGGTGCAACTGGAGCCGCCGGCTTCGGAGGTAGCGGTGTTGGGGCAGTCAGTAGAGGCGAAGTAGCAAAACTGCTGAAAATTTCCGTACTGCTGAAATTGCCCAAGTTTTGGATGACGCCAATACCAGGAGTAGTCCCAGTCGGCGTAGCAAAAAAGTTCACAATCTCCACATCCAGACCATTCAGCACGCCATCTTGGTTCAAATCAATCACCAAACTCGTGCCATCTCGTCCCAAGCCAGTCTTTCCAGCGACCAAATTGAGTGAAAGCGTTACTCCCGGAAGGCTGAGGGAATTGATGCCACCCGTATCTGAAATGACGCTACCTTGAGCCGTTGTACCATCCAACTGATAAAAATCATTCCCCGCCCCTCCAACCAAGAAGTCAGCACCGCCGCCACCGACCAGGGTATTATTGCCATCTCCACCGAATAGAAAATCATTGCCCAACGCACCATTTAAGGAATCATCGCCAGCCTCCCCATCCAGAAAATCATTGCCCGCCCCGCCATTCAGGATGTCTTTACCATCATCACCAAACAAGAAGTCATTGCCATCCAATCCTGACAGGAAGTCATCACCAGCCAAACCATCGAGGTAATTAGCACTTGTATTCCCAGTCAGAGAATCATTGCCACTGCTACCTAAAATATCTTCAATGCTAATCAGACTATCCGTTCCCTCTCCCGTTGCCGTCCCAGTGGTCAGATTAGCAACTACCGGGCCAATTGCACGCCTGTAGGAAACCATGTCAACACCTTCTCCACCGTCAACTGTGTCATTCCCCGCTTCCCCAGACAATAAATCGTCGCCCAATCCGGCACTGAGGGAGTCATTGCCATCATCACCAAACAAAAAGTCATCCCCAGCCAATCCCAACAGAGAGTCATCCCCAGCCAAACCATCCAGGTAATTAGAGCTAGTATTTCCGGTCAGAGAGTCCTTGCCGCTGCCGCCTAGAATGCCTTCAATACCGATGAGAGTGTCGGTTCCCTCTCCCGTTGCTATTCCTGTTACCAGATTTACTACCACTGGAGTTGTGGCTTGGAAATAGTAAACATAGTCAAAACCGTCTCCGCCGTCAATCAAATCGCTGCCAGAGCCTCCAGCCAGAAAATCGATGCCGAGTCCCCCTTTGAGAGTGTCATCGCCATTATCGCCGAAGAGCAAATCGGTGCCATCCCCGCCATCAATCGAGTCTTTGCCAAAACCGCCAAAGATTACATCGTCACCCAATCCGCCTAGAAGGGTACTAGATTTGTTGGCACCCGCGAGAGTTTCACCGCTGATGAGAGTATCATCTCCCGCTTCGCCAAGCATGAGGTCGTTACCGCCAAAGCTGCCAATAACATCATTGCCTTCACCGCCGTTGAGAGTCGAATTGCCTAGTCCGTCAAGCAGAGTATCATCGCCAACTCCGCCGAGGAGCGAGTTATTGCCCTCATCGCCGAAAAGAACATCTTTGCCTGCAAGTCCGACGAGGGTGTCATTTTTGGTCGCTCCGAATATGGTGTCATTGTTCGCAGTTCCTGTGAGTAAGGTGTCATTGTTATTGGGCGCAAAGATAAATGCCATAACTAAATCTCCTGATGTTATTTTTCTTCGGGTTTTCTACGTGAAAACTCGTACCAACATCATTCAATAACCGTTTCTCAAAGTCAATTCATAAAAGTCATAACTTTAAAGGCATAAAAGTCATATTTGTAAATATATGTTTCCAAGTATAGACAAAAGAACAAACTACAGATTCGTGGTGGATTCATGAAACACGATCGACCAAATTTCAGGCTAAATATTCGATCGCCCTTTGCAAAAATTCACTGAACCAGTCCTCAAGGTATGGGGGCCAAGAAACCGGGTTTTTTGTAGAATCTGTGGTCTGCAATGCGTCTTTTTGGCCATCTTTCCCCGGTTTGTAAACACTCGTGCGTCGAGGACTAAGAACCATAAATGCTGCCGGCTTAAAGTGCGATCGACAATAGTAAATAGCTATAGCAGTTCTCAGTAAAATGAGGTAGAGGTAATTGGAATTTAGCACCTTACCCCCACAGACAGCATTAAAATTGATCGATTGCGTCCAGGACTATAATTACTGGCTGACGTACATCACTTACTTGAGAGCCGATATAATAGCAAATAGCTACATAATTCATAAATCAAATAGATACAGTGACAATCCCAGAATTAGAAGCACAACTTTTGGCCTTAACGCCGATCGACAAAGCTAAGGCGATCGGCATCTTAACTCAAAGCCTGAAAAACCGCGGCCGCCCGATTACAAAAACTCCCGGCGTGATGGGCGGCGACGCTTGTATTGACAACACTCGCATTCCCGTTTGGTTGCTCGCCAGCTATCGCAATGACGGCGCTACCGATGTTTTTATCCTAGATTGCTATCCCCATCTGAGTGCGGCTGATTTAGTAAATGTTTGGGCTTATACTGAAGCTTATCCAGATGAAATTGAGTCAGCAATTCGACAGCAAGATGATGCTGACGAAATTTAGCGAGTAAAGTGAATTAGCTATTTAAGCCCTCAATAACTCGCTAAATTCTTATATTTCCGACTGCCGCGCCTCCAGCCAAGCCTCCAAATCCGCCATAGTATCAAAATCCAACAGCGCCTCACTCAAATCTTCGAGCACTAGCAAGGGCAGATTAGCAAGGCGCGATCGCATTTCGTCAGAAATTTCTTGCCGCAACCGACGGGTTAATAGTCGGACAATCAGGGCACAGGCTTCTGCCTGCCGTCCTTCCTGCCGTCCTTCCTGCCGTCCTTCCTGCCGTCCTTCCGCCTTAGCTTCTTGATAGAATCTCGTTTCCTGTAATGTAATTCCCAACATCGACTCCACCTCGGCTCGACTCAACGATGTAAATTTGTAAGACATAATAGTTGCTATTATATCTATAATAGACCTCTTGCAAAAAAGATATATGTTATAATCAGAAGTTTTAATTTTAATC
>JAUBOG010000943.1:0-1007 GCA_036700105.1 Microcoleus occultus BM001215583 | reverse complement strand
GCGACGAGATCGGGCAACGCCCGTGGGCATCGGCCGGCAAAGATTGGGTTCGCGCCGCTGGCCGTGCAACCTGGGACCTTGCACTGAGGCAAGTGTCGCGCTCCGTCACCCGAGGGGCCAACGGCCCGTGCAGATCGGCCGATCTGCAAGAACTCGACCATCACCGGGTGACTTCGGATCCCGGCGAACTTGGGAGGCGAGCAACACGAGGATCGCGTTCAACCGCCGGCTCACACAAGGCCTAGGGATGGTGTTCAAAAGTCCGTGTAGTCCCCGATGGCCTGAATGCCCACGAAGCGGAACAATCGAGCCATGAAGAAACAAGCCGAACTGGGACTCAAGCTGAGCACGAGGCGCACACGCAAAGCGGTGTTCCTGGACGAGATGGAGTTGGTTGTGCCGTGGCGCGAGCTGGTTTCTCTGATTGCAACGGCCTCGCCTGTCGCCAGCACGGGCCGCCCGCCGTTTGCGCACGAAACCATGCTGCGCATTCATTTCTTGCAGCAGTGGTTCGGCCTGTCTGACCTGGCCATGGAAGAAGCCCTGTTCGAGACGCCGCTGTACCGCGACTTCGCTGGCCTCTCGGGCGCCGAGCGCATTCCGGATCGCGTGAGCATTCTGAGGTTTCGCCACTTGCTCGAAGCGCACCAACTCAGCATTCAGATACTGGCCACCGTCAACAGCACGCTGGCCGCCAAGGGCCTGCTGCTCAAGAGCGGCACAGCCATCGACGCCACCTTGATCGCGGCTCCAAGTTCGACCAAGAACAGCAGCGGCCAGCGTGATCCGGAGATGCATCAGACCAAGAAGGGCAATCAGTGGCACTTCGGAATGAAGGCTCATATCGGGGTGGATGCCGAGTCTGGCCTGGTGCACACGGTGGTGGGCACGGCGGCCAACGTCAACGACGTGACGCAGGCCAGCGCGCTGGTGCACGGTGAAGAAACCGACGTTTTCGGTGACGCGGGCTATGCAGGCGTGGCCAAGCGCGAAGAGACGCAGAACAT
>JAUBOG010000942.1:0-1008 GCA_036700105.1 Microcoleus occultus BM001215583 | reverse complement strand
CCAGCTATCGCCTCTGTTGCCGAAATTAACCGCAGCAGCCGCTGTTCTATTCTTAGGGAAATGGACAGCAAAAGGCAGATAGAAAGAACCAAAGCCAGCAGCACGAGCAAAATAGTGTTGCGGGTGTTAGCCTGAACTTTGTCCGTAAAATCGGTTTCAGGGACAACTGCTACAATCAGCCAGTTTAAGCTTGAAGAGTTTTCAAAAGGTCTGACTTGCAGTAAGTATCTAGAGTTGCTGGCGGTAAAGTTAAGATTTTGGCTGCTGTTAATAGCAGCGAGGCTGCCATAATGTTTAAGCAAATACTCTGTGGAAAGCTGGATTACTTGTTGTTGCAGAGCTCGGGCGCTTCTTCGCTGCTGTCCGTCAGCAGAAATAGACGGTTTTGGTTCAGTTACCTCGTTCCGAGCAACTAAATGTCCCTCTCGGTCTAAGATAAAGGCTTGACAGTTAGGGCTGATGTGGAAATCGTGCAAGTTGAATGTTGAGGTTGGGGTGGGAAAAGCAGAATTTGTTTTTTGTTGACGGAATATTGTTTTTGGAGAGTCTGACCCATTTCTTTTCCCATTTGGTTTGATTGTGACTCCGGCTGTTTGACTTGGGGGAAGTTGGTTCACCGAACCAGTTGGAATTTGATTGTAAGTCCCTTCTCCTTTCCCAACCCCTTCTTTTAAGTAGTTGTCAAGGCGGTCCCAGATGCGGCTCGTTGCTTCTCCCAATAGCTGTGCAACTAAGTCATTCATTGTCTGCCGCCCTGTTTGAAAAGAAAGCCATCCCGTTAGAGCTAGTAAGATTGAAATCAAAAGAGCGTTGGGGACTGTAAGCACAACGCGCAGCGGGAGGGCAGACTTTTTTTGAACTGAGCTTTTTGGGCTGAACATTGGTTGAAAAAAGGAGTGGAGAATGAGGAAAAAAACGTTCTTCCGAGAAAGTATTACTGCCGAATTGTTCCACAAACAAATATTTGAAAGGTCAATTCACAACTCATAATCAAAGCTTCGCGTTGAG
>JAUBOG010000165.1:0-12684 GCA_036700105.1 Microcoleus occultus BM001215583 | reverse complement strand
CCCCTTAATAAGGGGGGACTAAGGGGGGTGAATTTGACTTTTACAAAAACTATAATATATTGAGACTTGTATTTCCCTGCCCAAACAAACGACATGAAAAGAGGAGAATACCGTGTCAAATGCCATGATGGTAATTTACCCCTATCGCGAACAGTATACCTGGGTTTTTGACGACGAGCGAGTCGGACTTGTCCGAGAACCATTTGTTGAGGGCGTACCCCAAATGATTGAAGCGCTAGTCGCAGACATCCCGAATGCCGATCGAGGTTTTCGACTCTTATTTTCGGCCGATCCATTTCCCGGATATCAAGCAGAAATGCTGTGGTTTAAAGCAGAATACGGCGGTAACTGGTATCGGTGGGAAGCGAAAAATCTCGAAGGCTGGCTTTGTCCGGCTTTGTTCAAATACTTTCAAGAAGCACCAGCCAAGTTTTACTGCAAAGCTGAAAAAATACCGTAATCAACCTCAAGTCAATGAAAAACTTATCAATCTTTAAAAAAAACTTTGTTCAACCAGCCGATCGCGAATCCCAAAAAAAGCCCAAAATAGCCCTGTATATATTTTGGCTGCTTTTGCTAATTTTTATAGCAGCCATCTCCGCAGCGATCGGGGCAATTACCGCCCTCTTTGCACCCGTGGAGCCCCAAATTATTAGCAGAGTCCTAGACGCTACCGGCTTTAACGATACACCATCCAAGCGCCAGGGATACCGCGTGTCGCGGCCCGTTAATATCTTGCTTTTGGGAATTGACCGCGTACCGGAAGCAGCGGCCAATTCCCCTAAAATTTTTAACGGCCGCAGCGATACAATAGCGTTATTGCACCTCGAACCTAAAGATAAATCTATTAGTTTGCTTTCAATTCCGCGAGATACTAAAGTCGAAATTCCCGGAATTCGCTTCAGCAAAATTAACGAAGCCAATGCTAGCGGAGGAGCAGCTTTGGCGGCGCGATTAGTTAGCAGTATGCTGAACAATACGACTATTGAAAGATACGTGCGCGTCAGCAGCAGTGCGTTTCGGGAATTAGTCGATTTGTTGGGCGGAGTTGAGGTATTTGTACCTCGCGCGATGTCCTATCAAGATAGCGCCCAAAAGTTAAAAATAAACTTAGCACAGGGATGGCAAACTCTCAGCGGAGAACAAGCAGAACAATTTGCTCGCTTTCGCAATGACGGTTTAGGAGATATCGGCCGCATTGGGCGCCAGCAATCTTTAATTCAATCTCTGCGGAACCGCCTCGCAAGTCCATCAGTAGTAGTGCGCTTGCCGCAAATTGTGCGGTTGATGCAAAAATATGTGGATACAAACCTAACTTTTGAGGAAATATTGACGATCGCCAATTTCGGTTTGCAATTGGAGCGAGATAATTTTAAAATGGTAATGTTGCCCGGACGTTCGAGCTCAGATCGAGGGGATTTGAGGAGTTATTGGATTTTAGATGCTGCTGGGCGCGATCGGATTATGGCGCAATATTTCAAAGAAAGCGTGCCGGACTTTGCACAGTGGCGATTTGCCAATCCCAGCCAATCCGTGTCGCCCGCAAACCTCAAAATCGCCATCCAAAACGCTTCTAGCAACCCGAAAACCGCCCAAAACGTCGCTAGCTTTCTCAGAAAAAAAGGCTTTTCTAATGTATCAGCAGTCAAAGATTGGCCCGACAAGCAGCGTCAAAGTCAAATAATCGTGCAGCAAGGCGATTTAGAAGCAGCGAATCAACTGCAAAAAGTGTTAGGCGACGGTAAAATAGAAGCATCTTCTACTGGTGAAATCGATTCTGACTTGACACTCCGCGTCGGCGAAGATTGGGTAAAGCGATTTAATTAGTCATTAGTCCTTAGTCATTAGTCATTAGTCATTAGCACGTATATCTTAGATTGCGTAGGGTGCGTCGCCACAAAAAACTCTCGCGGATGACAACTATTTTCGAGCGACGCACCCTACAACTTAACTTGACATTAATTGACAGTTGACATTTGGCTGTTGTTAGCAAACAGTATTAGCTTCATAAATCCCACATCTATGATATAATCTCCGATGAATTAATCCAAAATTCTGTAGGGGCGGGTTCGCCAATATCTCCGGTACAAATCGGCAATTTAGTAAACCCGCCCCATCTCCACAGAAATGCTCGATCGACCTAACCTAACATAAAAAACAATATGCAAAACAATCTGCAAAAAATATTCCGATTATTCTTGAGTTTAATAGTCAGCTTAGTGTTGGCTTTTGGGTGGGTGCTGCTGAGTGCTACTCCTGCATTTGCGCTGCCGAAAACAAATGTTAATTACACAAACATTAATTTGTCCGATCGCGATTTTTCCAACTCAGACTTAGCCGGGGGAACATTCGTCGCCGCCGAAATGCGGGGAACCAACTTTCAAGGCGCTGATTTGAGCAATGCGATTTTGACTAAAGGAGTCTTGCTAAATGCCAACTTATCAGGTGCAAACCTCTCCGGTGCTTTGGCGGACAGAATTACATTCGACGGCGCTAATTTGACTAATGCTAATTTTACAGAAGCAATTATGACTCGAACTCGCTTTTTTGATGCTGCAATTTCCGGCGCTGATTTTACTGACGCGATTATCGACGCTTATCAAGTAACAATCCTGTGCGAAAAAGCAAATGGTGTCAATCCCGTGACTGGAGTTTCTACGCGAGAAAGTTTGGGATGTCCCTAGCAACTGCTGTTAATTTATTTTGTATTGTAGGGTGCGCAGTGCGCACCTTACAACTGGGATTTGCGGGCATTCTGTTTGTTATCGAACACTGCAAATGCCTGTGCTGGCGGTACCAACTACCAAGTCCGAATTCAACACCAAATCTAAATCTGTGTCGGGATTAACAGCATACAAATCGACTTTATCTCGACCCAAAAACACCCCGAGCAAAGTGCCGATTCCCGCGCCGCCGAGCACCTCTTCAGTCGCGATCGCCCGATCGCCCGTAACACCTGCGATCGCCGCCGCCGCCGCAGCACCCAACGCCGTATTCTTAACCAGATTACCGACATTAACGCCCTTAGTCACAGTTTCTTTCCTAGTAATCAGTTGCGAAGTCGCATTCAGAGGTACTCTGCTACCGTTGATGATACTCAATTCCTGTGCGACAAACTGAACGCCCGCAGCAGTCGATCGCAATTCGCCGCTAATTTTCGAGCCTTCGGGTATCAGCACTTGGCCGTTACTACCAGCAATATCCGCAGCCACAGTCAGCGTAATCGGAGACTTGTCATTGGGGCCGAGCAAAATCTTGCCTTTTGCATACTCGACTAACATAGAAGTACCGCTGGGGATTTTCACAGCAACAGATTCGCCAACATCAACCCTAGCAATGTAAGGAGAATTAATTGCTCTTGCTTGATTGGTACTCACTAATGTTTGATAGATAAAAGCAGCTACTTCAGCGCGGGTTGCTGACTGATTCGGTTTCAGAGATTTAGGATTGGGATAGCTGACAACCAACTGTTTTTCAGTAGCAGCAGCAACGCTTTTGACAGCATAACTTTGAATTTCACCCGCATCATTATAGTAGCTGAGAACATCTTGAAAATTGCACTTAGGCTCATAGCCAAGCCCGTTATTTAAAGCGACTACAACTTGCACGCGGGGAATCTGCTGCATCGGCCTGAAAACATTGCCGGGATAGCCAGACATCCATCCCATTTCATAAGCTTCGGCGATCGCCCCGCGCGCCCAAAAATTAGATGGAACATCAGCAAAACCTACAGCAGCGCGGGTTTTTGCCTTTTTCACAGAACGGATCATTGCCGCAAATTCAGCCCGCGTTACAGGTGCATCCGGGCGGAAAGTGCGATCGGGAAATCCTTTAATAATGCCTTTTTCTGACAAATCTGCGATAAAATCTTTTGCCCAGTAGTTATTACTAACATCCGAAAAAGCTGTCTGAGCAAAAGCAGGTGCGGGAGCTAGCATCGGCGCTGCGGTTGCGGCGACTGTTCCCAAGGTTAACAAAACAGATGTGCCGGATTTGATACGATGCAATACAGACATTTTTTGATTCTCCAATTTACACAAATTTTATATTGAGTAAGCTTTCGATCGGCTAATTTATGCTTGCCAAACTTGCTCTTTCCCTCAGTTATGTAATCATTGTTGAATGCTTTTACTTTTGGTGCGGGGAAGATACGGTCTTTTAAAATAAATATTTTGATGCTAATTTTGGGATGTTAAAATGCTTAAATCCCTTAAAATCCTGACGTTGCTTATCTCCCTTATCTACCTTGTCTCTGCAATTAACAGGATTTAAGGACAAAGCCGTTTGATGTGCGATCGCGATCGCTCGTCATTAACTAAAAGCGAATATAATTAACTCGATCGAGAACTGCCTGTTTGTTACCTATGAGTAGCCTGACGTTTGCCTCTGCCCATCAGCTAGCGCGCATGATTCGCGATCGCGAAGTCTCTGCCGTCGAAGTTCTCGACGCTTATCTGACTCAAATCGCCAAGCACAACCCGAAACTAAACGCCATTTGTACGCTGGATGAAGAGAATGCCCGTACAAGAGCAAAACTTGCAGATGAAGCCCTAGCCAGAGGAGAAAACTGGGGTGCTTTACATGGCGTTCCCATCACAATTAAAGACATTTTTGAAACAGCCGGACTCCGCACCACAGCAGGCTATATTCCCCTGAAAGATTACGTCCCTCAACAAGATGCAACGGCTGTTGCGAGATTGCGGGCAGCAGGCGCTGTCATCATGGGCAAAACCAATATGGCGGAATTGGCCGGCGATTACCAAAGCACGAATTCTCTGTTTCCACGGGTGAATAATCCTTGGCATCTTGACTATACTCCTGGTGGCAGTTCTGGGGGCAGTGCCGCTGCTGTAGCCGCCGGACTTTCACCCTTGGATTTGGGCAACGATTTCGGGGGTTCGGTGCGTCAGCCTGCTCATTTCTGCGGCATATATGGTTTAAAGCCGACGGATCGCCGTATTTCTACAGCAGGGCAGATTCCTGAAGTGCCGGGAATGCCATTGTGTATTCGGCACATGATGACTGTGGGGTGTTTTGCCCGATCGCTAGAAGATATCCGGCTGTGTTTTTCGTTAATTGCAGGCGCGGATTTGCGACGCCCTGATGTGCCGCCGGTGCCGCTCGATCGACCCTCCGATCGGCCTTTGCGGCATCTCAAAATCGCTTGGAGTGATGAATGGGCCGAAGTTCCCGTTGCTGCTGAAATTCGAGCCGCCATGACTGCGATCGCACAAACACTCTCTGGGGCGGGTGTCGAAGTCGAATCTTGGCTTCCCAAAAACTTTGACATTGCAAACATATTTAATCTCTACGGACGGGTTTCAGCATACCTTAATATCTACGCTCAACCAGTCGATCGATATAACCTGCGACGCAGTTTAGAATTGCTTTTTCGCACTGCAACTCAAGGCGACAAGGAACTGAGAAAATTGGGTAACTTCACAAACTTTCTACCTGAATTATTGAATCCAAGTTTGAAAGGATATTTCGAGGTACTCACAGAACGCGATCGCTTCACGGCTTATATGGATGAGGCTTTGGAACCGTGGGATATCTGGCTAACTCCAGTTGCTGCAACGCCTGCGTTTACCCATTGTCCTCCTTGGAGTGCCGTTGATGTTGATGGCAGATCCTATCCTCATGCAGTAGCAAATGGGATTTACACAATACCTTTCAATCTTAGCGGACATCCTGCGGTGATAATTCCGATTGGACAAACTCACAGTGGTTTACCGATTGGAATGCAAATTGTTGGTAAGCGGTGGTGTGAAATGGAGTTATTGGCGATCGCAAGTGCGATCGACAAAGTGGTTGGTGGCTTGCAACATCCACCGGGTTACTGAAAGGTCGATCGAGTTTCACTGCTGTCAACTGTTAACTGTCAACTGTTTAAGATTTTGACGCGCCCTAATTCTAGATAACTAATGACTGATGACTAATAACTAATGACTAATACTGGCTATCGGTTCCCAACTTGTCGCATCTTCAAACAAAGCTTGATACCCGGCTGCATTCGGATGCAGCCCATCTGCAATCAAGCGCGATCGCCACCAATCACTCCCCCGATCGATCCATTTATCAAAAATATCTAAATACGGAATTCCCCGCAACTCACAAGCTAATTTCGTTGCTTCCTTGTACCGATATTGGTCAGCATGACTGTAATACAAACAATCTTGAAAAGGCATTTTACTTTCATCAATCGGCACCATCCCGACAAATATCACCGGACAAAGTTGCTGGGATAGGTTTAACAAATTATCCAAAACAGTTTTAAAATGTTCAAAATCAGTATAACTGCGCCCGGTAGGCGATTGAACTCTCGCCGAATCGTTGAGACCGACGGAAAGTATCATAGCATCGGGGACGCGGTTTCTGAGCTCGCCCCGGTGTTTAAACTCGTTTTCGAGGCGCTGGGAGACTTGATAGGTACGATCGCCCCGAACGCCCAAATTGTATAAAACGTGTCCCGCACTCTCCGGTAACATCCACTGGCGCCGCAGTCTTTCCACCCAGCCCCCGCCCGCAGCGTCGCCGAAACCGTAGATCAAGCTGTCGCCGAAAGCAACCAATTTGAGGGGATGAGAATTTACCCGATGCAAGTTACCAAAGGAATAGGCTGTTGCTGCCTGCATAACATTTATGATGCTCAGTTAATAATTGATGAATTTTGACATACTAGACTAGAATGTAACATTACATAAAGTAGGTAGTCTCATGGTTAAGCGTCCAACCTTCGATTCAACTCAGCTAACCCGCCGGGCGGAAGAGTTGATCAGTGCTGCATCCAACCGCTATCGGATTACGGTACAGGTGGCGAACCGCGCCAAACGCCGCCGCTATGAAGATTTTGACAATGATGACACTCAAATGATGAAACCTGTAATGCGGGCGATATTTGAGATGTCGGACGAAATGACTCAGCCGGAAATTATCGGAGATATTTAGACTTGGCGAGTTTTGAGTTTTGAGGGGTGAATTGCGAGCAATTTGTGTTAACTCAAAACTCGAAACTTTCTCAAACTAAACTAGGGCGGCTGGGTCAAAAATCTGGTTTGTGCGATCGCCACCGATGGCAAAAATTTATCAGTCCTCAAATTAGAAATTAGAACATCTAGTCGGTAAGTTTATGAAATTATTCTATAATTAAAATTGTCAAAACCGTGAAAAAATTAAAGCTGGGCTTGAGTTTTTTGTTCATTACTTTGATTGTGGCGATTTTCACGCTTTTGAGTTGGGTATTGGAATCGGGCGAACTGAGTTTGTCGGCTTTGGAACCTTCGCGGATGCCGATTTCGGAGTCGGCCCAGGTGCAGGAGGCCGATCGAGAATCAGCGCCGGCCCCGGTGAGGGCGCAAGATGCGTGGAAGTTTGTGTATGAAAAATTGCCGGATTTGCCGATCGAGAATAACTACATTTCCAAGGAAACGGGAAAAGTCGATCCTAACAATACTTTAGTCGGGCGCTTGATTCGGTATCACGTATTTGTCAAAGGAAGACCGCCGAATTACCGCTTTGATTGGAAGTTGAGTTTAGCTGACTATCTGGGGGCGACTCCCGATTATTTAGTGGAAAGCGTGTATCCGGGAAACGACGTTTTGCGGTCAAATCCGATGGAAGGCGATCGGGCTGCTATTCAAAGTTTAAATAGAACGCAGCGGGATGCTTTGGTTCAAGCTTTGGTTGATGTTTTTAGCGGGGATTCTCGCCCTCCGGCGCGCACGCCGACAACAGGGGAAACAAAAGATCGATCGAACTCACCGACAATACCTGAACCTCAGCCCGGAGATGCAAAATTGCTCGCACCGTAAGATTTTGTTTCAGTTAGTTCGCGATCGCACCGGTGGTCAGAAACCGGGTTTTTCAGGAAAATATCTGGTTACAGCCCCCAGAAACGGCAAAAAACCCGGTTTCTTGGGTATTTATGCGTAAATCCCGTCATTTATTCACCGAATCCAAAATCTAAAATCCCTGAATCATGGAACGTGTAATTAAGATTGGTACTGGCTGGCGTCTGGGATGGAACCCCAACGCCGAGGAATTTCAGGGTTTAGTAGCTGGGGACGGTTGGGCGATCGAACTCGCGGAAGCTGAGTTGAACGATTTTTGCCGGTTGTTGGGACAGTTGGCCGCCACCATGAGTCAAATGGCCTCTGAGTTAATGGACGAGGAAAAAATCGCCATAGAAGCCGAAACCGATTTGGTATGGATGCAGGTGGAAGGCTATCCAGACGCTTACAGCGCACAGTTGATTTTGAATGCTGGTAGGAGGTGCGAGGGTTTTTGGCCGGCGCCTGCGGTTCCGAGTTTGGTACAGGCTGCAAAAGTTTTAAAAGTTTTTTGACTTATTCTGTAATTTCATGCTATGCTGTTAAAGCTGTCGGGGCGTAGCGCAGCTTGGTAGCGCACTACTTTGGGGTAGTAGGGGTCGTGGGTTCAAATCCCGCCGCTCCGATCGCGATAAAACCTTCTCTATGAGAAGGTTTTGTTGTTTTATGGGTTAAAATCCCGCCGCTGCGATCGACCAAACCGGCCCAATTCAGCAGCGGATTTAAGAGTTTTCTAGATATTTTCAGTCTTTGGCAACGATCAAACAATCACTGTCAACTTTAGACAGCATATCTTCAAATGCTGGTGTGCGGTTCCCATCTTTATCTACTACTCTGCGAAGCGTATATCCGCTGTCAGGAGGTCTGCCGAAAAACGAGTTTCTGCGATGCCAGATATCTCCATTCGGAGTGTTCGGATCTCGATCGATCGAAAAATCGACAAGCCACTGCGGCACATACCATCCAAGCACGATCGGCGTGATGTGTCCGTGCTGCAAAGTTTCATCAGAGAAGCGGAACAAGTAGGTAAAACGAGAAAAGTGTACTAACTGAAGTAACATCCGCCCCGCAGTTGATGGATGAAATGTCCAGATTACTGGATCGAAAACACGCAGCAATAATGTCAGATTGTCCGCATTCCATTCTGCACTTTGCATCGTCAGGCAATCGTCAGGCAAACCGTTTCCGTCCATAAAGAAGATACCTTGCAGGACTTCCGGCAATTCGGCTGGATGTTCTACTTTCATCCAATTCGCGATGTCTTTTAGTTGTTTCTTTTCGATTAACATGGTATTACTTACCTCAAAATACTTGTAATTTCCTGTCCGGTTAGAGCACCAAAATTAGGTTGGAATTCAGGACTTCAGTCATTATTTCGACAAGGAAAGATGACTGAAGTCCGATGCTGCGAACGGAGTTTTTTGAGTAGATTTGTGCTGTGCCATTGGACTTTAGTCCTCACTGCAAACCTGGTTTTTGGGTCGATCGCGGCTGCAAGTTAGGTTCAGAGGAGCGGCGTACTTTGCCGACGGTACTCATCACATCCACGAGCATTTTTAGCGCGACATCTTTACCGGGACAAATCCGTCCCGCGCTGCGATCGCCCACTGAATGAAAGCCCATATGATAAGGACACAAATTCTCGCGCTTAGCGTTGAATTCGTACACCGTAGAACCCCAGAAACTACCGTCAAGCAGCCCCAAACTGAGCGGTATCAGTACCTTGGTGCCTGCGGGGAAGGTGCGCTGTTTGCCCGCTACCGTTGCGGTAAATGGCTCTGTCGCGACTCGGTGCGTGGCGCTAACGGGGGCCCAGAGGCGCGCGCATTCCAGCAGGAAAAGCTCGATCGACTGGCGATCGTCCAAATCGAGATCGTCCCAAAAATCAGTCGGATTAATTTGAGCCGTCTGTGTTCCTTTATACGCCGGGAGAGGGCGGTATCCCATAGCCGTGTAACCTAGGTGCAGGGGGCCTTGCAGTCCCGCTATCCCCATAATCGCTGTCATCAGCTTTGCCAATTCCCGCCTAGTCATCCCGTTGTTTTCCGAGCTCTCCTCGAAGTCGGCTAAGGCGGGAGAATTTTCGTATATAGTCGCCGCGCGCTCGATTAAATCCGACAAATCCCCGTGTCCGAACAGGTTCAGGCTTTGCAGCAGGCTGCCGATGACGGCGAAGTAGTGCGCGGGGCTTTGGCGGATGTAATGTAAATCGGTGAGAAGTTCGATCGCAGACTTGTCATCTGGGTTAATCCCAAAAATTACGTAGTGCAAATATCGCACTAAAAATCCCATCCAACCGCGCTTGACATCTGTAAAAAACGCTCCCCCCGCACCGTGCGGCATCTCGGTATAATCTGCTGCTAGCCTCAGCAGCAACCGCCTGCTGATTTCGTCTCCTTGGCGATCGGTTGTGGCGCTGTTGAAGAGATACTTCTGCATACAGCTTCGGAAGGCTGCGTGGTTGCTGCTACCGTCTGGTTCGCGATCGGACAAAGACAGCAGGAACAGGTTCCTGCCGCCGACATCTTGGTTGGGGGAGAGATCCGGATCGAGCACAGAAGTACCCAGCCGCCATCCGCGCGCCTGGGGCGATGTGAGTGCTTTTTCCAGCGTGTCAAACTCTCCCATCACGACTTGTCCCGCGCAGCAAAAATTAGCCCCGAAAGCCAGCCGTTTTATTTGCAAATAGGTGGGTTCGTTGGCAATTAAACCCTCGATCAGGGCGATCGGCGGTAGCATCGTTTTGCTGAGACTCTCCTGGGGGTTTTCCAAAGCCCAAGCCTGAAACTCGTTCAGGGCTGGGTTCATCAGGGATGAGAAAATAGTATCTAAATTTAGGTTCATCATAATTCCTCCGAGATCGACTCGATCTAACGCGCTTTGCATTTAGCAGCAAGAGGGTATTGAACCGCAATTGAACCCAATTCAATACCCCCAAAATTGCCAAAATCAGTAGGTATAACTATAGCCATCTTTATTGGTGAACGTAGTGGCAATATAGATTAATTCTACTGAATATGTCTGCGTCCCAGTCTAGCCTTATTCCGGAGATTGACTGTAATTTCTCACAATTCTTAGTAAGTATATGTACTCTCTAGTTTTTAAGTATTAGCGCCAACTTCTGAGAGTCGCAGATAACTGCGGTTATCGGCGACTACTTACTGTTAGATTGAGGCAAAATCGGCGACATTAATGAGGCTGGACGACACTCCATTCAAAGAAGCTAAAATTTCTCCGGTAGACACCAAATGAATTAATGTTGCACCGTCACTTTGAGCGATCGCCAATTCTGCAAAACTAATGCCGCTGGCGAGTGCGAGCAAATCTTTTAGTGAGAGGTTGCTAGAGGCGATCGCCCGTACCCGCTGATTCCCTTCCGCAATAATTTTAGCAGCTTCCGGTGCAAGATCGGACGCTTTTTGTGCTTGCAGTTGAGTTGCAGCAGACTGAATGATGGTTTGCAACTGTGCGGGGTTGGTTAAATCTACAGTACCGGATTGAATTTGATTTGCTAGGGATGAAATGATGCGATCGCCAATATCAGTTTGAGAATTAGCTGAAATTCCACCGATCAAAATAGTCGTCTGAACAACAATATTTTGTACCTGAATGTGGGCTGCATAAACCGCCAAACCGTTCGGATCGTTTTGAGTAATTGCCTGCAGCGGATCGTAGCCAGTCAGATCGATTGGGAGCGTGTCACTTCTGCGATGAGTATAAATATCCAAAAATACTAGGGCAGAGGTTTTGAGCTATTTTTGGGCCAAATCGGCGATAATAATGATGTCTTAATTAATGTCGATTGAACGATGACTCCCGAACAGCAACAGGCGATTCAAACACATGTAGAAGCTATTTCGGCAATTCTGTATGCTGATTGTGGCCGGGAATCTTTGAAAACATTAGAAGATATCGAGTTCACGGTTAAAGATAAGGTGTTAACTCATGTGACACCGCAAATCGGAATTTTTCGATCTACTCAGCTAGTGGGACAAAAGCAGGAAGGGTAAAGAAATTAAAAAGTACATTAGGTGATTTAAGCATCGCCGAGAAGCAAGCGGCTCGACTAGGGTGTGGTACGGGAAGTAGATTAAGTCCGCATTTAGAAAACTGCTGTTTAAGACTGAGTGCTAATGTTGCCTATGAAAGTGCATCAAAAGATATTAAATACATCACTTTAGTTACTGTCCCATCTAAAATATAACTCATATTAGTACAGGATCGAGAATTTAATAAACCAGTAGCAACATGAGATATTACTGAACTAAGTGCAGATGGTGGCAAAGCCCGGTTAATTACACCTTTCATGATAAAAATCTGAGTGAAAAGACTATAAAGCAATTGTTTTAGAGGCGGCGATAGTAGCTAGTTTCGACCCAAATAATATGATTATTGATTGGGCAAATCAACAACCACTAGCAAACCCAGTAACTTGTCCTTGTGATGGACATGATGGAGTCGGGAATATATTCAAAGAAATTAGTTGTGAACAGGACAGAAGAGAAATCCTAGATTGGTATCATCTGAATGAAAATCTTCACTTATGTGGGTGGTTCAATTAAGCGGTTGAAGCAAGCCGAAACATATTTATGGCAAGGAAATGTCCCCTGTGCAATAGCACTATTCACAAAGTTAAAGAAAAAACCAGCAATTAACTTCTCTAAGTATTTAGAAAAGCATCAGGAAAGAATTATTAATTATCAAGTTTTCCAGAGAGACGGAATTTGTTCAATTGGCTTTGGCGCAGTATAATCAGAAATTAAGCAAATAGCTAGACGGATTAAAATATCTGGAGCAACTTGGAAATCAGAAGATTTTGGGCTGGTATTAGCTCATCGATGTGCTTACTTAAACG
>JAUBOG010000164.1:0-12689 GCA_036700105.1 Microcoleus occultus BM001215583 | reverse complement strand
CCCCCTTATTAAGGGGGGTTAGGGGGGATCGGATTCTAGAGCAGCCTCATAAAAAATTGGCATTATACAATCCATTGCCGAACTGCCTTACATCCGTTACATCCGTTTCAAAATCCGCTGCCGAACTGCCTTACATCCGTTACATCCGTTTCAAAATCCGCTGCCGAACTTCTTTCTCTTTCCAGCATCTATCCCGAGCCTAATTTAAAATATTAATTATGATTGATTCGCACTGCAACCAAGATACCGCAGCAGAGCAAAACAATAGTTCGCTGCAAACTCTATCCCGGATTTTGAGAATGTCTCAGGGGCAATTTTCGCTGATTTTGGTCAGGTGCAATTACAGTGCGATGAGAGAAGAAACTGTACGGAAATTGCGAGAGGATTCTGGTATCGAGATTCGAGAAATCTTCCTAGCGACATCGGTGAAAACTCTTTACACGACCATAGAAACCGAAGTTAGCGACAGCCGGCCGCCAGCTTTAATGGTGTTTGGGTTGGAATCGGTAAGTGCGATCGATCGCCTGCTGACTTCTACCAACTACGTGAGGGAAGAATTTCGGAATAATTTTCCCTTCCCGGTGGTGCTGTGGGTGACAGACAAAATCTTAAAAAAACTGATCCGGCTAGTCACAGATATCGAAACTTGGACGACAACTGTTGAATTCGTCCTCGGCCCAGACGAATTGGTGGCTTTTTTGGGTAAAAGTGCCGATCGCATTTTTTCCACCATTTTAAAAAGCGGCAATTGGAGTTTAAGTAATTCTGCCATTCTCGGAGCCAATTCTTTGACTGAATTAGAGTCGGCCAGCGAAGACTTGCAAACTTGCAGCATCGCCTTAGAACCAGCAATCGAAGCGAGTTTGCAATTCATTCGCGCCCGGCACGAATATGCTTGTCACCGCATAAGAGCGGCGCTGGAATTGTATCAAAAAAGTCTCGCTTATTGGCATGAAAAAGTAGCATCTATTGGGAAAGAAACAGAAGTTAGCGATTTGTTATTTACCGTTCATCCTGCATCGGTATTAGAAGCAATTGTGTTGTTCCACATCGGGCTTTGCTACCGATTCCAAGCAGAACAGCACCGCAGCGACAACCGCCCTTACTGGACGGAAGCTAAGAATTATTTTCAGCAATGTATTGATGTTTTAGAACGCGCGGGACAGTCAGATGCTGTCGGTATATTCATCAATCAACTCGGCGAAGTATTGCAGCATTTAGAAGATTGGGATGCACTCTGGAATTTAGCTATCAAAGCTCGGAGGTTACATCAAAACATGGAAAATTCAGCGGTTAATTTGGCTCAAGATTACGGCTTTTTGGCGAGAGTCGCCTTGGAGCAAAACAACTGGCAAGGGGCGAAAGAATGGGCTTTAGTCGCTCTAAAGGCTCTAAACTCGAATTTAGAAGCGACGGGACGCGGAACGCCTGTAAAGTCGCAGCATCAAGGCTTGTATCTGTTAATTTTAGCACAGGCCCAGAGCGAGTTGGGCGAGATGGATGAGGCGATCGCCCATTTAGAGATTGCTCGATCGGAAACCGAACCTTGCTACAACCCGCAACTGTATCTGCGCGTTTTAGAAGTTTT
The DNA here is from genome assembly GCA_036700105.1 of Microcoleus occultus BM001215583. GTDB lineage: Bacteria > Cyanobacteriota > Cyanobacteriia > Cyanobacteriales > Microcoleaceae > Microcoleus. The sequence continues at coordinate 11,101 of JAUBOG010000164.1, read as the reverse complement.
GCGGGGAGTCTATTTTCAGCGCGGAGAATATCTCGCAGCATTTCAAATTAAGCAAGATTATCGAGCGGTGGAACACGCGTATCGGTTCCGAGCTTTTATTGGAGCCGGAAAGTTGCAGCCGCACAGAGAAACGATTAATCCCGCCGAAGATATTGCCGCCGCTGCTACTATTGCTGACGAAATTACTGCTTCCGGCAGAGAACAAGACCTCAACCGTTTGATATATAGGATGAACAATACCCCAGACAAACTGACAGTAATTTACGGTCAATCTGGAGTTGGTAAAAGTTCAATTGTCACCGGGGGATTAGTGCCGGCTCTCAAACAAAAAAAGATAGAAATGCGGACGGTTTTGCCTGTAGTGCTGCAAGTTTACAACAACTGGCCGCAGGAATTGACCAGACAGTTATCTGCTGGAAAAGCTGAAATATTCGAGAGCGAAATTTCCGAAGTATTACCTCCATTCAAAGCAGGCGCATTCAAGGAAAATCTTATTTCGGGATTTAACGGCTGCGAATCTGGGGAAAATCAGGAGAAAATTGAGCAGTCACAGCCTGTAGAATTAATCCTAGCGAAACAGGCGATCGAATACGAACAAATTATCCGCGAGTTGCAAATAAATTCAGAACATCTCGTGACTGTTTTAGTATTCGACCAATTTGAAGAATTCTTTTTCGTGTGGAAAGAGCCAGCAGAAAGAGAGATATTTTTTGAGTTTTTGCGGGAATGTTTGAAAATCAAATATTTAAAAATCGTCCTGTCTTTGCGGGAAGATTACCTGCACTATCTGCTGGAATTTTCGCGACCAAAAAATCAGGCGGAATTTATCAGCAATGATATTTTAGCGGACATTCTCAGCAAAGATATTCTGTTTTATTTGGGAAATTTTTCCCTGGGCGATGCGCGATCGGTAATTCACGCCTTAACTGAACGATCGCAGTTTTACTTAGAACCCGAGCTGATCGAAGAATTAGTCAAAGATTTAGCTGGAGAATTGGGAGAAGTCCGCCCGATCGAACTGCAACTTGTCGGCGCTCAACTGCAACAAGAAAACATTAGAACTTTAACTCAATATCAGGAACTAGGCAACAATCCGCAACAAAAATTAGTAGAAAGATTTCTCGAAGAAGTCATCAAAGATTGCGGCCCGGAAAATGAAGGAGCGGCGCGCAGAGTTTTGTATTTCCTAACCGATGAAAATGACATCCGTCCCCTAAAAACCCGCGCCGAATTAGCCTCGGATTTAGCCGCATTTGCCGAAGCGGACAAATTAGATTTAGTCTTAGAACTGTTAGTAAAATCCGGTTTGGTTTTTCGGTGGACGGAACTGCCGACAGAGCTTTACCAGCTCGTTCACGACTATTTAGTGAGCTTCATCCGCCAGCAGCAGGAATCAGATAAAAAGGCAGAATTCGACGAACTGCGAAAGCAAAACCAAATTAACCGAGATGAAATTGACCAAATTCGCAAAGACAGAGAGCGAGATGCTTTGCTGTCGGAAGCTAGAGAAAAACAGCGCCAAGCCAGAGACAAACAGCACGAAGCGGAAGCTCAACTTTACCAAAATCGGAGATGGCAATTGCGGGCGGCGATTCTAGGATTGCTGGTACTCGGCGGTGTTTCGTGGATGGGATTCGAGCAAGCAAAATTAGCAGAAGCCGCGCGCCAAGAAGCAGAAAAAAGTCGGACTGATGCCCTAAATTCGGCGTCGGAAGCTTTGGTGCTTTCTAATGAGAAAAATCAATTGGGAGTGTTGGGAAATAGTATCAAAATTGGCCGCGATTCTCTGAAAAGTACGGCGCTACCTGCGGACACTAAAAATCAAATTGCTGAGAGACTGAGACAAGCAGTTTCTGGGGTGCAAGAACGCAACCGTTTCGAGCAGCACGGCAAGTCTGTTTTGGATGTGACGGTGAGTCCCGACGGCAATTCTGTTGCTTCGGCAAGTGCTGACAAAACTGTTAAGTTGTGGAGCAAAGAAGGTAAGTTATTAAAGACTTTTAAGCACCCCGACAGCGTGACGAGTGTTAGTTTTAGCTGGGATGGGAAAACGATCGCTACTGGTTCTGCCGATCGTACAATTAGAATTTGGCAAGTAGATAACGACCAAAGTGCGATCGGCATTTTATCCGGCCACCGCGATATCGTCACCAGCGTCAGCTTCAGCCCAGACGGCAAAACCCTAGCTTCCGCGAGTCACGACAACACCGTCAAAATCTGGAACCTAACAGACAAAAAATTGCTGCAAACCTTAACCGGACACAAAGACTGGGTGCTCGGCCTCAGTTTCAGTCCCGACGGCAAAACAATTGCCTCAGCAAGTGCTGACAAAACTGTCAAACTTTGGAACCGAGAAGGTAAAACCCAGAAATTTAAAATTAATCCCCAAACATTAACCAAACATTCTGACATTGTTTACAGCGTTAAATTCAGTCCAAACAGTCAACAAATCATCTCAGCCAGTGCCGACACCACCGCCAAAATTTGGAACCGAAACGGTGAGGAAATCACAACTCTCAAAGGCCACAACGATGAAGTTGTCAGCGCCAGTTTCAGCCGCGACGGCGAAAAAATTGTCACCGGCAGCGCCGACGATACGGTGAAAGTTTGGAGTCGCAGCGGCACTTTGCTGAGCACTTTTCGAGGACATCAAGACGACGTGAGGGCCGTAAGTTTCAGCAGCAACGGCACGATTGCTTCGGCAAGTAAGGACAAAATAGTTAAACTTTGGCAACCGGAAAGCACTCCGCTGAATAAGATTTTATCGGGACACGGAGACTGGGTTTACAAAGTCAGTTTTAGTGCGGACGGCAAAACAATTGCTTCTGCTAGCGGCGACAAAACGGTGAGACTTTGGCGCGCTGACGGCAGTTTATTCAAAACTTTAGCAGGTCACGAGGAAGCTGTTACCTGGTCGAGCATTTCAACCGATAGTAAAACTGTTGCTTCTGCTAGCAATGACAAAACGGTAAAAGTCTGGAATTTAGACGGGAAACTGTTAGATACTCTCAAGCACAGCGGCATTGTCAGAAGTGTGAGTTTTAGTCCAGACGGCAAGACTATTGCGGCCGCAAATGCCGATCGCAAATTGTACCTCTGGCGCTGGAACGGTTCTAAAGCAACGTTGCTGGCAAAACTCGATCACGCAAATCCTGTAATTAACGTTAGTTTCAGTCCAGACGGCAAAACAATTGCGACTGCTACGGCTGCTGACAACAAGGAAAGCGGCAAAAACAATGCTGGGGAAATTAGCGGAGAAAAGAGAGTTTACCTCTGGCAATTTAACGGTTCGTCGGCGAAGATTTTGAAAACGATCGACCACGGAGATAGCGTTAAAAATGTGATTTTCAGTCCAGACGGCAAGACTATTGCTGCTGCTTGCGCTGACAAAAAAGTTTACTTGTGGGGGTTTGATGGAAAGGCGGCAAATTTAACGGAAAAACTCGACCACAGCGATACTGTGGAAAGCGTGAGTTTCAGTCCAGACGGCAAGTTGATTGCGGCGGCGAGTGCGGGAAATACTGTTAAACTGTGGAATTTTGACGGTAAGAAGGCGCTGCTATCTAAAACTTTGGAATCGAGCGATCGGGTGTTGAGCATTACTTTTAGTTCCGACAGCAAAACTCTGGCTTTTGCTAGTAGGGATCGGACTGTAATTATGTGGCCTTTGGAGAATTTGGAACTGAATAATATTATTGCTCGGAGTTGCGAATGGGTGGAAGATTATTTGCAGAATGACTCGAATGTCGCTGAGGGCGATCGAATGCTTTGTCTTGGGTTTGGGAAGCAGGCGCTAAATAAGAATAAGCGGTGAAATTTGAGTGAGTTAAACAGGACTCACACACAGAAACTATCCGTAGGGTGCGCACTGCGCACCTTACCCCTATAGATAGTGCAATATCTCAATCCGTAGGGTGCGCACTGCGCACCTTACCCCTATAGATAGTGCAATATCTCAGTTAAATCAACTTGTAAGGTGCGTCAGATATTGATTATTTCGATTTGAATTGGTTTTCTATATCTGACGCATCCTACGCATCTGCCTTTAGTCGATTTACTAATTCCCAATTCCCAATTCATTAAAAAATCTATCTATTGGCTAATGTTTGTGGCAGTAAATTTAGGTAAAATTCCAGTAATAAATTTAAACAAAAGGTAAACCGCATGGACACCAACTCCCAAAATGTGCAACCCATTCCGCCCTTCAACGAGAAAAACCAGGAAACGCCAAACATCGGCGGCGGTTTACCCGTAATTGAATATTGGGCAGAACATACATTGTCCTCGGAAGGCCCGAAACTTTGGAAAACTTTGCTGCACAAAAGTGCTTGTTTGTCCTGTTCTTGGGGCACTGGCGGGCAGAAAGGAGGCTTTACCAATGAAGAGGGCGAAAAACTTCAGCGCTGCATGAAAAGCGTTGAAGCAATCTCCGCTGAAATTAAGCCGGCTATCTCGAATCAAGTATTTAAACAGCAGAGTATTTCCCAACTTCAACAGTTAACTTCAATGGAATGCGATCGGCTGGGAAGGTTGAGTTTTCCGATGATTTTGCGGGCTGGAACATCGCATTACGATCGCATTTCTTGGCAAGAAGTTTATGAAATTGCCGCCGATGCGTTCCGCAAAACCCCCGAACGAGTCGCATCTTACAGTTCCGGTCGCTCTTCCAACGAGGCGGCTTTTCTGCTGCAATTGATGATGCGGGCGATGGGTTCCAACAACTTAGCAGATTGTTCGGATCTCTGCCACGCACCCTCAACAACCGGGTTAAACGAAATGTTTGCTACCCGCACCTCGGTAGTCAGTCTCGAAAATTTGAAGCAAGCAGATTGCGTCGTGCTCGCGGGTGCGAATTCTGCTTACAACCATCCCCGCTTCATGAACGAATTGATTAAAATTCGCGACAACGGCGGCAAAATAATTGTCATCAATCCCGTGATGGAAATCGGGTTAGTCAAGTTTGGTTCTCCCGCATTTCCCGTCAAGTCGCTCATCCCCGGTTCCGATATTTCCTCCCTATACTTGCAGCCAATTCCCGGCAGCGATACGGCGCTATTTGTCGGCATTCAAAAATCTGTAATCGAACAAGGATTGCTGGACGAAGCATACTTGCAAGCTTATACAGAAGGCTGGGAAGCAGTAGTGCAGCACGCCCGCGAAACCGAATGGGAAACTATTACTAAAACCTGCGGAGTTTCCCGCGCCGAAATTGAAGCGGCAGCCCAAATAATCGGCAGTTCAAAGCGAGTTGTCTTCGGTTGGGCGATGGGAATTACGCAACACGATAACGGCGTAGATAATGTTTTCAGTATTGCCAACACTGCCTTGATGACGGGAAATGTCGGTAAAGAAGGGGCGGGATTGATGCCGGTGAGAGGACACTCAAACGTCCAAGGATTCGGCTCTATGGGCGTGACTGTGAACCTGAAAAAAGAAATCCAACAAGCTTTGGAAAAGTTACTGGAGCGTCCCCTCAGCCCTGTTAAGGGTTACGAAACTCGATCGCTCATTGAAGCAGCAGATGCAGGCAAAGTCGATACGCTGATCTGTCTCGGCGGCAACTTGTACGGGGCGAATCCAGATTCAAAGGAGGCCAAACGCGCTTTAGGTAAAATTGAAACCATCATTTACCTCGCAACTAAACCGAATTTAGGGCATTTTCACGGATTGGCCAAGCACACTACAATTGTGCTTCCCGTACTCAATCGCTTTGAAAATCCCCACAAAACAACGGTGGAATCTGGCAATAATTTTGTGCGTTTAAATGACGAGGGCGAAACTCATCTCAAGAATTCTGATTTGATTCCAGAAGTGCAGTTTTTGACAGAATTAGCGAGTCGAATTCACGGCACTTACCCGGTAGATTGGCGCCAACTTCGCGATCCAAAATACGTTCGCCAATTGATTGCTAAAACGATTCCGGGCTATGAAAAAATTGGGACAATTGATGAAACAAAAGAGGAATTTACGATCGGTGGACGCATTTTTACGGAACCTAAATTTCCTACTGAGTCTGGGAAAGCGAAGATGTTTGTCGCACCTTTACCTAAGCTGAAATTACCGGAAGCGCAAGAGTTTGAAACATCAGAATCGGTGCGGGGTATAGTTGTGGCATTGATGACGGGACGCAGTTATTCTCAGCACAATACTGTTGTCTATAAAATTGATGACAAGTACCGGGGAATGCCCCACCGCAATTGCATTTTGATGAATCGCGCGGATGCAGAAAGCGCGGGTTTGCAGGAACATCAGCGGGTTACGGTGCAGGGAAATGTTGGCAAAATGGCTGATGTTGAGGTGATTTACGGGGCGGTGCGCGAGGGTGCTGCTTTGATGTTTTATCCTGAAGTTAATGCGATCTTTCACCCTGAGATTGAAAGGCGATCGGGCACGCCTGCTTACAAGCGCGTACCTGCTTTTGTATACGCGGAAGCTTAGGATTCTCCGGTGGGTATTGCACACCCTACAAGTATTAGTAAGGTGCGCACTGCGCACCCTACAAACAAGGTGCGCACTGCGCACCCTACAGGTAGAGTTTATGTGTCTAGGAGTAATTAATTCTTAATTTGCAATGCTCTACCTCGCCAAGTCCATCCCCAACCTGTTTCAGTTTTAATCGCAGAGCCGATCGCAATTGCCGCGATTAACGTTCCTCCCAAACCTCCCAACCACCAGTATTTCGTCGAACAGTCGGAAATTTCGGCACCCAAGCGGCGCAAATTGTACTGCTGCCAAATTACAAAGACTGATAAACAGATAGTTAACAAGGTAATTGGTAACTGGTAATTGGTAATTAGGTTTGCGGCTTCACCGTTAGCCAGCAAAATAGCTAATGCCAACCACGGCACCGGATAAAGAAATAACATAATTGCGGCCATGTAAACCATCATCCCCCAACTGCGGTTAGCGCCGAGATACAGATTCTTTGTCCAGCCTTCCCACAAGGCGCTCCAAGACCGATACATCCGCACGGATGCCAAATTTGAACCGGAATAAAGTGCGAGCTTTAAACCCGCACGTTTGATGCGTCTAGCTAATTCTACATCTTCGACAATTTCGCTTGCAACTGCCGCGTGACCGCCGATTTTATCGTAGCCCGATCGCCTAAATAGCATGAACGGGCCGCCTGCAAAAGCAGTGTCTGTTTTCGAGGCATCGTTGACGGCGGTAAAGTCGAAGCAAACTGCTAGGTGATTGAACATTAACGGCTGCACCAACCACTCGGCAAAACACTCGCAAACCAGGGCCGGCATACAGGTGAACAAGTCTATTTTTTCTGTTTCAACTGTTGCAATGGCAGTTTCGATCGCCCCCGGTTTGAGCCGCACGTCGGCATCGATAAATAATAGGAAGTCTCCGGTTGCTAATTGCACGGCTTGGGCGCAGGCCCAGTTTTTGCCCGCCCAATATTGGTTTGCCGGTCGCCCTTGACCTGCTAGTATTTTTAAGCGGGGGTCGCTGAGATGCTGTTGCAGAGTTTGGGCGATCGCCAGTGTGTCATCTGTCGATCGATCGTCTACAATCAAAACCTCTAGGTTTTCCTCCGTCAGCGGCGTACTCTCCAAAATGGCGATCGCGCAATCCCGAATATTCTCGGCTTCGTTGTATGCCGGTACGATTACCGAAACTTTCCGGGCAGGTGACAGCTTCGCCGAACTGCTGTCGGTTCGAGGCGCGTTTGTGACCGATCGGCGCAAATTCTTCGTGTAGGCTGTACTTACGATTAGAGAAAAAATTAGCAGGGTTAACAATATCAAAGGGAACTGACCTCAAAATTTCGGTGCACTATTTGTCTCCTTAAATATTAAAAAATATTAAAACAAAAAGCTAGTCGATCGCCCGAAAAGTTATTTCGAGCCCCTCAAGCGCTATAATTTGTGAGCATCTTTCGGCTCGGCCGCAGCAAGGGGCAAGACCCCTCACCCAGTCAGCGACCGAAAAGCCGAGGATAGACATCAGTCAAGAGAGGATATTGCAATGGGCGAATTTGTGACAGTCGATGTGTTAGCGGACACGATCGCGGTACTCGGCGCTTTGGGTTTTTTCTTTTTGGGATATCAAGCTTTGCAGATGCTGAAAAGATAAAGTATGTCAGATGTTGAAGGAAGAAGGAAGAAGGAAGAAGGAAGTTCGGCAGCGGATTTTCTAGCGGATGTAACGGATGTAACCGATGTAACGGATGTCAGTCCGATGGAAGAAGGAAGAAGGAAGAAGGAAAGAAAAAACTATTCCCTGTTTGGCCAATGCCCGATGCCCTGCTTTTGCTAATTCCCAATTCCCAATTCCCAACTCCCAATTCCCTGTTTGCCCAATTCCCTGTTTGGCCAATTCCCAATTCCCTGTTTGGCCAATGCCCAATGCCCAGGAGCAACTAAGTTATTATCATGGTGAGCCAACTTTTAGATGGACGCTATCAAATCATTGAAGTCATAGAAACAGGAGAATTCGGACAAACTTATCTGGCCAAAGATACTCGCCGTCCCGGAGAACCGCAGTGCTTTGTCAAGCATTTGCGTCCGGGTAGCAGCGAACCGAAATTAATTAATACTACTCGCCGTCTTTTCCAAAAAGAAGCAGAGGTTCTAGAAAGGCTCGGTCAACACGACCAAATCCCTCAGCTATTCGCTTATTTTGAAGAAAACGAAGAGTTTTTTTTAGTAGAATCTTTTGTGGCGGGTCACTCGCTATCAACCGAGATTGTACCGGGTAAACCTCTAACAGAAGAACAAATGATTCCTTTGCTGAAGGAACTGTTAGAAATTTTAGTGTTTGTACACGGACAGGGAGTAATTCACCGAGATATTAAACCTGCAAATTTAATCCGCCGCTATCCAGATAATAAGTTAGTTTTGATTGACTTTGGCTCGGTGAAAGAGATTCACATCGCTCAAAGACAAGCGCCGGTAACTGTGCGGATCGGTACGCTGGAGTATATGCCGATCGAGCAATTTCAATACAACCCGCAACTCAACAGCGATATCTACGCTTTGGGCATGATCGGCATCCAAGCAATGACGGGTTTGCCGGCTTACGATTTGCCGAAATTGCGGGATTTGAAAAATTCTAGCAGAGGCGAAATTGTTTGGCGGCATTTAGCTGCGTGCTCCCAAGCGCTGGCCGATGTTTTGGACAATATGGTGCGCTACGATTTTCGGGAACGCTATCAGTCGGCGGCGGAAGCTTTAGCGGATTTGAGGAAAATTGGCGATCGATCGCGGGCGCGGGTGCCCAAGCTGACAATATATCGCGAAGAAGTCGATCGGCGCAGCAGCAGTCGCGGTGACATTACAGTCGTCGGTCGGAGAATATTAGAAGAATTGCGCGTCAGTTTGGAATTGCTCCCAGAAGAAGCAGAGGCGATCGAAGATGAAGTATTGAACCCTTACCGCAAATACAGGGAAAAAGGCGAACGCTACGAACAATCACTGCAAGAAGCCATGCAGCAAGAATATCCCTTTTCTGCGGAAACTCGCGAAGAATTAAAACGCTTGCAGCAAGTTTTAGGACTTACCGACGAAGATGCGGCGAGAATCGAGGAATTAGTCGTTCCTAAATCTTTATTCTCCAAATTGTACAAGGCAATTTCTATCGTTTTGGAGGGACACCGCAACCCCAACCCCAATCCCAACCAGCCACCAGCCAGCAGCGCTCAACTCGAAATGCAGCCAAGTTTGGCAGTATCCCCGGAGGTGAATTTGAACGGAAAATCCGATTTGCCTACTTCGCAGCTCGCCCCTACCGCAGCAATTGTCGCCAGAGAACCTCGCAAATTCAATGCTTATCTCGCCGGGGCAACCATTGCGGCGCTCTTAGCCGCGATCGGCGGAATTTACAGCTATCTCAAGTGGCAAGAAACGCAGCAGCGAGTGCAGCAAGAATCCCAACAGCTAAGTCAAATTGAAGCACTTTATACAGCCAGCAATTATGAAGACTGCATCAGCCAAATACCAACAATTGCCTCCACTTCCACCAGCTACGCGTCCGCTCAAAACTTACAGGAACAGTGCCAAGCAGGCCTGCGCTGGAAAAACGCCAAAGTCAAAAATTTCGCCCAGCATTCAGATGCCGTCGGGTCTGTTGCTTTCAGTCCAGACGGCTTAATGTTAGCCAGCGGTTCAAAAGATAAAACCATCCAAATTTGGGATTTAGCTACAGGCAAATCGATCCGCACTTTTCCCGGAGATTCATCCACCATTTGGTCGGTTGCTTTTGACTCAAACGGGACGAAACTTGCGACGGGAACAGGTTTTTGGAGAGTCATGCTGTGGGATTTGAAAACAGGGCAAGCGACTCGCACTCTCGACCATACTGCTTCTGTTTGGTCTGTCGCCCTCAGCCCAGACGGAAAACTGATTGCTAGCGGCAGCGGAGACAAAACCACGAAAATTTCGGATGCAACAAATGGCAGTTTGATTTATAATTTGCCCGACCATACAGATTTTGTTTATTCTGTTGCTTTCACTCCCGATGGCAAAAGTTTGGTCAGCGCTTCTAAGGATAAAAAAATTACAATTGTTGATGTAGAAACTGGAAAGTTGCTCAAAACTATTGAAGGACACGGCGACCAAGTGAGGTCGGTTGCTGTTAGCCCGGACGGCAAGACAATAGTTAGCGGTTCCTACGATGAAAGTATTAAAATCTGGAATCTCGACACTGGAGATTTAATCCGCTCTATCAAGGGACATTCTGACGATGTTGTCTCGGTTGCTATCAGCCCGGATGGGAAATTTATTGCGAGCGGGAGCAAGGATAAAACTATTAAAGTTTGGGATTTGGCTACCGGAGAATTGCTGAATACTTTGACGGGACATACCGATGAGGTTTATGTGGTGACTTTTAGTCCTGACGGCAAAACTATTGCTAGCGGTTCTAAAGACAATACTATTAAGTTGTGGCTGAGGTAATTAGAAGTTCGGCAGCGAGCAATGTACGGGATGTAACATCAATTCCGGCTACGCCGGAATGACAAGCAAGGAGACGGCGGTGCCCATAGGTGTCAACTTAACGTTAAACCCAGTCAGAGACGGTTGTTTGACTATTAAGGCCAGATCCCCCCTAGGGCGTGTTTTCAAACCCGGAGATCCCCCCCAGCCCCCCTTAA
>JAUBOG010000941.1:0-1012 GCA_036700105.1 Microcoleus occultus BM001215583 | reverse complement strand
CCCACAATAAAAAAATTTTGTGGGATGGGCCACAGAGCCCGTCCCAAAAATTAACGGCGGGCGTCAATTCACGCCCGCCGCTACAGATTGAGTTTTTTCTCAATTCAACCTTTGACGATTGTTTGAATTAAACTTGGTTTTGGTAGCACCAGCCGAGCAGCGTAGCGCCTGCAGCCAATTTCACTGCTTCCAATGCAAAGTAACCTTGGTGCAGTAGATTCATCCCGGCGGGAGCTTCTGTTGCGGCATCGAACAGATTTAGCTGCATTCCCAAGGCGCTCATTTGAGGTGTCAGAGCGTAGGTGTCAATCAGGGCGATCGCCAGAAGTACCAATGATAATATGATTGCTGTGCGGCTGCGCTTGCCGAAGTCACCGAGTAAATTGCTCAAAACCATCAAACCCGTTGCCACCACGCCCGAACAGATTAGCTCAACGCGATTGAATCCCCAGAACATTAAATTTCCGGCGGTTGCAAACTCGGGAGATGTCATCATGCCGGATACAAAGAGACTGGGCATGATTACTAAATCGATAATCAGGCTACCGCTGAGCCAGAAAATTAAGGCTACCATGACAATTGCTTGCCAGCGGGGTCTGATTGATTCTACTCTCGATGTACTAATAGCTGTCATATAATTAGACCCTCTAAATTTTTTTCTGCCTTTTCTAGAGCTTAACTAACTTTTTCCTAAAATCGTGTTAAGTATTTTTAAATTAATGGTAACTTTTGTGTAACAGACGCTGAAGAATTGTTAAGCTCACTTATGTTTGTCATCACCTGCGCTAACTAATACTAATTCTGAAAAAGTAGGGAATAAATTAATAATTACTCACACTCCTGGGCGCAGTGCGACCAAAGACACCGGGTTTTTGACCCTGATTAGAGGCTATAAGGTATCTTCATAAAAAAACCGGGTTTCTGCGTCCTGGACTAACTTCTAATTGGGTGCATCTTTATTTGGCAAGGGCGAAGCATTTCGGCCGACAATTTATTAGTGAGAATCAGGGAT
>JAUBOG010000163.1:0-12709 GCA_036700105.1 Microcoleus occultus BM001215583 | reverse complement strand
TCACTAATAAATTGTCGGCCGAAATGCTTCGCCCTTGCCAAATAGAGATGCACCCTACGCAATCAGTAGTGAGGTGCGCAGTGCGCACCCTACATATAAAGTTGATGTGTAAGTCATAACTCTTCAATTCAAATCTCTCTATCTCGGAGTGAAAACAGCACTAGGATAAGCAATCCGCTTGTGATTGAACTGTTCCCAAACCCGCACAAAAATCTCGGCAATTAGAGACATATCCTCCCGATTCAAACCCGAATCGAGCAACTGATTGTCCTGCCAGCGAGCCCTCAAAATCCGATTGACCATATTCAAAGCCTCTTCATGAGTAGCATCCTTGAGCGATCGCAAAGCAGCCTCGCAAGAATCCGCCAGCATCAAAATGCCAGTTTCCCGAGACTGCGGAGTCGGCCCGTCGTAGCGAAAATCCTCCTCCCTCACTTCCCGACTTTCAATTTTTAACATTGTTAACTTTGAATTATCTGCATCTGCTAAAGTAATGTTTAAATCTTCTAGTTCTTTGGCAGCAATTTGCAGCGCTTGGTGGTAGAAATAAGCAATTAACATGGTACCTTGGTGCTCGGGAATAAACGCCTGAATTGCCTTCGGCAATCGATGCTTCCGCGCCATCACCAAACCCTCGGTAACGTGCTTTTTAATCATCTCCGCGCTGGCCCAAGGGTCATTAATTTCATCGTGTTTGTTGGCCCTGCCCATTTGATTTTCGCAAAATCCGAGCGGGTCGTGCATTTTTCCAATATCGTGATATAATGTCCCAGTCCTGACTAGCTCAACATTGCAGCCGAGTTCCCGGGCCGCAGCCTCCGCCAAACTAGCCACAAACAGCGTGTGCTGAAAAGTCCCCGGAGCTTCGGCAGCCAACCTCTTCAACAGCGGGCGGTTGGGATTGGCAAGTTCCGCCAGCCGGATCGGGGTGATCAAGTCAAACACGTGTTCCAAATAAGGGCTGATGCCGATCGCCACCACGCTCCAAGCCAAACCGGCCAAACTTTGGGCACCCACCGTACCGAGCACGACGTACCAAATCGCACCGGCAGCCGCGCTGGCAATCAAAGTCCCCACCAGATAAACCATGCCCTGAGTCAAGCCGACAGCCACGCCCAAAAGAGCCAATTCCTCGCGCGATCGCAGCCGCCCGGCCATAAAAGCGCCCAGCAATCCCCCCGCCGCGCTAGCCGCCAAATGAATCAACTCCACATCCAAGCCAATCGGCAGCAGCGCCGACAGCAGCCCCACCACAGTCACTCCCACCGCCGAACCGTAGAAGCCGCCGGCTAAAATCCCGATCGCGGGCAAACTCGTCCAAGGCAGCCCCAAACTCACCAGCACCGGCGCGCTCAAAGTCAGCAGCAGCAACAGCAAATGATCTCTCCGGCGCAAGCGGTAGTGCCTTTCTACCAGCAGTACGATCGCAATTGCCCCGCCAACCAAACAAACAAAACCCGCCAGCCCCAGCCAATTCACCCCCCGCCGGCTCAAACCAAAATAGTCCAGCAACACGAAATCTTGCTGGGAAATTTCTTTTCCTTCTGAAACAATTATTTCTCCCTGCTCTACTTCGATCGTTACGGGTTTCACCTTTTGCGCCGCCAATTCAGCTAGCTGTTTGGTTTCCTCGGGATCTCGAACCAGATTTGGCTGCAAAATCGCACTTAAACCCTCAACCGCCAAAGCTTGGGACTCTAACGGCACTGCAGAAGCCACTTGCAGCTTCACAGCTTCTTTCAAAATCTCTTTTGGCAACCCCTGGGGGATACCTTGAGCCAGCATCATTTTTGCCGCCCGGCTCATACCCGTTTGGGTTTTCTGCCAAGCTGCATCCGACAAATCAAACAGCGAAGTATCGTAAATTAGTCTGACTCCAGAAACCGAAGGTTTTTCCAGCGCCTCCAAAGCATTGAGATATCGCCGGCGAGCCTCAGAAATACTCTCTGTAAGGCTTTGAAACTCTGCTTTTGAAGCCGATCGGCTGTAAGCTTGCAGTTGAGCTACAGCATCCTGCTGAGACTTGTTATCTTTCGGTGCAGCACTGGCGGCCGAATCTAAACTCAACCTCTGGGAAGTTGCACTGTTGTCCCCCGCTTGCGCCAAAATCGATCGCCACTCCCACTCGGGAGTGCACCGCAAGTAAAGCTGAGCCGCATTTGACAGCGCCGAGGGACTCGCAAACGGAAACGGGCCTACCGCCCGCCGCAGTTCGTTCCCCTGCTGCCAAAATTGCTGCAATTCTAGCTCGATTTGCTTCTCGACCGCGCGATCGAGCATTAATATCGGTACAGCACCGATCCGCGCTGCTTTCCGCTGTTCTTCAGTAGTTTTGTAATCGGTGATGCTAGCACTCTTGGGAGCCTTAATCGTCTGAGGAGCTTTCGTCCCCACATCCAGTTTCGGCTGGTTGTAGAAGCGGTGGCCCAGAGTGCTGCTGAGGGAAACTACCGCCACCAACACCAACATCGGGGAACGAGCTTGATGTTTGAGGCTTGAAGAAGAAGTTTTACTTTTAAATCTCGTAAAAGTCTCGGGTAGAACCCATTTCTTGGCCGGCAAAGGACTCGTCCCAGGCCCACCAGGGCGATCGGGATCTGAAGAGCTGCCGCCATTTTGCACTTTAGCAATATGTTGGCGCAGAGAGCGCGCAGCCCCTAGCTGCTCAATCTGCCGCATCAATGAGGAGAGCGTATTCATTTGTGTCGAAGATATATCACTGTTATCCAGCAGATGAGTCAGAAGTTCTGACTGTGCATCTTGATTGAGTTTATCCGAACTGCCGTACCTGAATATGTGAACCGCCCAGGCTACTTTACCTGACTCTCGCCAGCAGTTGGGTTTCCTGACTTTTGTTGTCTATCTCGAACATAGCTCGCGCGAGGCGAGGCTAAAAACCGGGTTTCTCCCTAGATTCCTGGTTTCCCAACCCCATATTTTCGTAGAAACCGGGTTTTTTGGGGCTAGCGCGTCCGATTTATTTTTTTAGCTTTTAAGAAACTTCTCCTAAAAATACAATCAAGAACAGGCATCCTGCCTGTTCTACAAGAATTCTGCCAGATGTCTAATCTTTAATTGCCCCTTTCTTTCCGCTTTCGCTTTTGACTTGTTAATTGCTAATTTTTGATTGCTAATTGCTAATTTCTGATTGCTGATTTCTGGTTTCGCCTCCCTGTTAACAACTCAAAATTTTATACTTTACGAGGCCTAATCACATAAGGTGCAGCCACCGATCGGGCGATCGCCCAGGAGTCCAGACCGGCAAGAGGCCTGTAAACTCCAGCCCAAACAGCAAACAGGTTATTTGCTAGCTCGACAATTTTTGCATCGCCGCCCGTTCCCCACACCGAGAATTCTCGGCCAGAGGCCGGCGACGGCGATTCCACAACCGCCGAAGATAGCTGTCGCCATTCTACAGGAATCGCAGCAGCGCCGTTGTACGCTCCAGACAAAGCTCCCGTCAAAGCGCAGGTGAGTTGTCCGGCTATGCCGCTGCGGGCCGCCCGCATCACTGACAAACGCAAGTCTTCTGGGGTGTTCAAGAAGCAGTAGAAAGCTAGGGCAATCGGAATAAAATTTCCCGGGTTGACAATTGACTCTACTTGTGATGTTTTCGCGCCCTCGCTCTGTTTTTCTCGCAAAGCTGTAGCGCTTTTGCACAGGTGAGCGGCGGCTGTTTCTAAATCGGCTCCTTCTTCTAGTAATCTTTGTACTTGCAGCAGCAACTCTGTCAGCGCATTATCTGTTTTCACGTAAGAAATTATTTGTTCGATCGCCGTCGCGGGCTCAAGTCTTTGTTTGAGCGATCGGGCGATCGCAAATCCTACCGCTAAAACTCCTGTCTCGTATTCTGCCCCGCTGTGTTTCTGCCAAACCTCTGTCGCCAGCAGGATTTTTTCTCGCAGCTTGGCTTTATTTTCATGAAAAAACATCGCAGCAGGCACCGCAGCAACTGCAGCTTCACAAGGGTTAAGCAGGCTTTGAAACTCAGTGCTTTGTCGATGGTAGATTTCCGACTTGGCAAATGCTTCCCAAGTATCGCGCCAATCTTTTAAATCTAAACCGTTACACCGAATTAAACTTTTCGCCCACGCCACAGCAAGTCTCCCGCATTCAGATGAGTCTTTGCCAGTTGGGATTTTGCTGCTGGGAGAATTCCACGCCAATGTTGCCCCGCTCAGGGTAAATTGTTGGTGTTTCGTCAGTTGTAAAATCGGCTGCAAGTTTTCTGTTTGGGGGGGGATACCCACCAGTTGCCTCTGGTATTGCAGCCCGATCGAGTCTCCTAAAACTGCCCCCAGTATGGTTCCTTGAAACTTGCTCAACAGGGAATGCCGCATTTTAATTTAACTCAAGTTGCTAGTAATTGGGAATTGGTAATTGGTCATTGGGAATTTATTACCTTATATCTACAGCGGTTCTCAAGCGTGATGAGCTATGCCCTATGCCCTATGCCCTATGCCCAATTACCCATTCTTCTGATTATTTTGAATTATACCCAAACATATAAGGGCTGGTTTTCCATCTAAAACCGGCCCTCATCCGATCGCGAAAATCGGCGCATTTTTAATTTTTAATCAAGTGACTGACTAGAGCTTGCAGCCCCAGCCGGTAACTTTCCGAGCCAAAACCGCTGATTTGCCCGATCGCCACCGCTGCGATAAACGAGTGGTGGCGAAAAGCTTCCCGGCGGTAAATATTGCTCAAATGAACTTCCACCGCAGGAATGTTCGCGCCCGCGATCGCGTCTCTAATTGCCACACTCGTGTGAGTATAAGCTCCAGCATTGATCAATAAGCCTTGATGCTGCCCTAACATCGAGTGAATGGCATCCACCAATACCCCTTCGTGATTCGACTGCTGAATAGACACTTTCACCTGGAGAGCTTGTGCTTCTCGTTCTAGCAACTCGTCGATCTCATTTAAAGTCGCAGAACCGTATACTCCAGGTTCTCGCAGACCCAATAGATTCAGATTAGGGCCGTGAAGTACCAGGATATTTAACAATTTTTAAAATTCCATCGTCACAAAATATCTGAGTTTTGACTTGGGATTTATCACCCACTTCAAACCTCAAACCTTAAATTTCAAACCTCAAATCCAGTCCCAACTACCGGCGATGCCTGGGTTGGTTCACTGGAATAGGAACCGGTTGCAGTTCCGGTTGAGCTTCTGGATTCAACAGTGCTTCTATCAGCTTGCGAACCCATTCTTCAATTTGTTCCAGCACCTTTTCAATGTTTTCCATTGAACGGATAGCTCCTTTTTTTATAGTCTAAATTACTAAACCGACGGCTAAATCTCTGAAACTAAGCAAGCGCGACTTTGAAACCAAAGCTCAAGCTTGCTTTCTCGTTTGCTGGTGATTATGAGCAAAGGAGAGAGTCAGTATATCTGCCAATCAGTCCTCTCTTATTATCATAACGAATCTTTACAGATAATCAAGAGGTAATTGGAAAATTGCGGAACAATCTGGGCTGACAAAGTGTTAAATAAATCTTAAGCTTGCGGAGGACGGTTGACAATTGACAAAGGAGTGGATTTTTTCTACACTTTTGGCAATAATTTACGCCGCAGCCGATCGAGCGCCGTACAGCTACTCAGATGCCGAATCCAATCACGGCCTCGCCCATCGCCAAATCGGTATTCAAAACTTTCTGTCTCGCCGCCGCCCGCCAAACCGATATAAACCAGTCCCACAGGTTTAGCATCCGTACCACCTCCAGGCCCGGCGATACCTGTAATGCTCAGTCCCCAATTGGTATTGAGCCGCGATCGCACTCCCGCAGCCATTTGTTTTGCCACTTGGCTGCTGACTGCCCCAAATTCGGCTAAATCTTGGGGATTAACACCTAATAATCCTTCCTTAACCCGATCGTCATAGGAAATAATCCCGCCCAAAAAGTAGGAAGAACTGCCCGCAATACCAGTCAGCATCGCCCCCAATCCGCCTCCCGTGCAGGATTCAGCCACGCTGAGAGTTTCAGAGCGATCGAGTAACAATTGGCCGGCAGTAGAAGCTAGGGTATCGGTATCGGCACCGTAACAGTCTAAACCGGCGATTTGCCGCAACTGTTGCTCGATCGGCTCAATTAACTTTTTCGCAGCAACGGACGACTCAGCGCGGGCAGAAATCCGCAGTTTGACTTCGCCGTGATTGGCGTAGGGAGCCACAGTAGGATTAGTTAAATTCAGAAAACTATCTACTTTTTCTGCCAGTGCAGACTCAGAAATTCCCCAAAATTTCAACGTGCGGCTGCAAATAGTTGAGCTGCACCAGCCGTGATTTTGCAGGTAAGGAACGGCGGTTTCTCGCCACATCAAGTGCATTTCCGCCGGTACGCCGGGAAAAGTCATCACCGTTACGTTGGGTATAGGTTGCCAAATAATCCCCGGTGCAGAACCGCTGCGGTTCGGCAGAATGTCCGCACCTTCGGGAATTAAAGCTTGTTTGCGGTTGCTCGGGCTCATGGTGCGTCCCCGCTGGGCAAATTTTTGTTCGATATCGGCGATAATTTCCGGCTTTTCTATTAAGGGAACGCCAAAAAAATCGGCGATGGTTTCGACTGTGAGGTCGTCTGGTGTGGGGCCGAGGCCTCCTGTAAACAGCAGTAGCTGCGATCGACCTACAGCTATTTCTATCACCTGTTTAATGCGATCGGGATTATCCCCCACGACTGTTTGATAGTAGTGAGGAATTCCCAAACTCGCTAACTCTTTCGCTAAAAACTGAGCGTTGCTATTAAGAATATCTCCTAACAGCAATTCAGTGCCAACACAAATAATTTCAGCAACCATTATTCGATTTTAGATTTTAGATTTTGGATTTTAGATTGGGGAATTGTTCGATTTTAGATTTTAGATTTTGGATTTTAGATTGGGAATTGGGAATTTTCTTCCTTCTTCCGACTTTTATCGGACTGACATCAGTTACATCAGTTACATCAGTTACATCCGTTACATCCGTTACACAATCCGTTGCCGAACTTCCTTCATCTTGCGTGCCTCCAAACTTTCCAGCTAGCATATAAGAGCAAACTTGTCGCACCCATAGCGTAAATTACGCCGCTGGGAACCGAAAAAGCTAGGGCTAAACTTCCCACCCACAGCGTCAGGGCGTAAATAAACAAAACTGCAAATCTATGGGAGAGTCCGGCTTGTAGAAGTCGGTGGTGGAGGTGGCGCTTGTCAGCAATAAACGGTGATTTGCCGTTGCGGAGCCGATCGAGAATCACCGCCGACATATCTAAAATCGGTACAGCTAAAATTAAATATGGCAGCAACACAGAAGTAACAGCCGTAGTTTTAACTAACCCAATTACTCCCACTCCCGCGAGAGTAAACCCGATAAAATAAGCCCCGCCATCTCCCATAAAAATTTGAGCCGGATTGAAGTTGTAGCGCAGAAATCCCAAGGCACCGCCAGCTAAAGCCGCTGCAATTAGGGCCGCCGCCGGTTGGTGCATCGACAGACTGACAATCAGCATCACAACTGCTGCAATCCCTGAAACTCCTGCAGCTAAACCGTCCAAACCGTCAATCCAGTTGATGGCGTTGGCCATACCGACGAGCCAAATCACCGTAATGGGCAAGCTCAGCCATCCAAGATCCGTCAGTCCCAGGGAGGGAACTTTGAGAAACTCAATTTGTACGCCTGCGATCCAAACGATGCTGGATACGCCAATTTGCATGAGCAAGCGTTTGATCGCCGAGAGCGAAAATAAGTCGTCTGCTAAACCGATGAGGAAGAATCCGATGCCGCCGAGGGTGACTCCCCAAATTTCGTATTCGTCTTTGGGATTGAGAACCTGTCCGCTAGCATCGATGAAGCCTCCACAGAGCCAGACAAATAAAAGGGCACTGAGAGTGCCGAGAAAGATGGACACTCCTCCCAAGCGCACCATCGGGCGCTGGTGGACTTTTCGCTCGCCTGGCCGATCGACTCGCCCGCTTTTGAGACCAATTTTTTTGACTGTTGGCGTACTCAAGAGGACGACGATCGCAGAAACCAGAAAAGCTACTACGTGGTACAGATACTGGTGCGGCATCTGAAATCAATTTTAAATAGTGCGGGGCAATTAGACTGTCAGGCAGAGTCTACTACATTTCAGATGGCTTATCGCAAGGAAACATCTTTAAAGTGCGACTGGGGGTTTGCGAGCCGGAGATTTCTCCGAGTGGAAGTTGCCAAAGCCCAAATTGTGAAGTTTTGAACTTACAGCAGATGGCAAGTTTATGAAGTACAACTCCGATCGCTTCCCGTAGGGACACGGCTTTTGGAGTGTCCCTACAAGGACTGCATAACTCTCGAATTAAGGGCTAGTAAATCGATATTTCGCAATGCCGTGTCTTTGGATCGATATTTAGCGAACCCGCTCGCGTGCGAGCGGTATTTTTGGCGATCGGTAAATACCATGATTAAAACCAGCCCGCCCGACAAATATCTTTAGTAAAAACCGTCTTTCGCGCTCGATTTTTTTGGTACAAACCACTTGTCAAGATGGCGATCGGCAACTCTCAATCTTTCCCGGCTCTTTTACCCTTTTACCCGTACACTTCTAACTACCAATTTCCCGTCACAGATCGGGAAAATTAAGCTAATGCCGGCACTTTTAAGGACAAGTGCGGATATAACGGGAAGCGACCGCAAAGTGCTGCTACTCGACGCAGGCAGTCGGCGGCGACACTTTCATCATCTGGATTTAGCAGGCGATCGGCAATAATATTACCGATCTCGGTAAATTCAGGAGTTCCCATTCCCCTGGTCGTCATCGCCGCCGAACCGAGTCTCAAACCGCTGGTGACAAAAGGCGATGCCGGATCGAAAGGCACAGTATTTTTATTAGCAGTAATATTCACACCGCTAACTAATTGGTCGGCTCGCTTGCCTGTCATGTTTGCCGATCGCAAATCCACTAGCATTAAATGATTGTCCGTGCCGCCGGAAACGAGTTTCAAACCCCGCTGCTGCAACTGTGCTGCTAAAGCGCGCGCATTTTCAATTACTTGACCGGAATAAGTTTTAAATTCAGGCTTTAACGCTTCGCCGAAAGCTACTGCTTTGCCCGCAATCACGTGTTCCAAAGGCCCGCCCTGAGTGCCGGGAAACACTGCTTTGTCGAACTTTTTGCCCAGTTCCGGGTCATTGGTCATAATCAAGCCGCCCCGGGGCCCGCGCAGGGTTTTGTGAGTGGTGGTGGTGACTGCGTGACAGTGGGGGAGGGGGTTGGGGTGGTGGCCTGTGGCGACTAAGCCGGCGATGTGGGCGATGTCGGCGAGCAGGTAAGCTCCGATTTCGTCGGCGATGGCTCTAAATTTCTCAAAGTTGATAATTCGCGAATATGCTGAATAGCCGCAAATCAGCAATTTCGGTCGGTTTTCTTTGGCCAGCTTCAAAATTTCGTCGTAGTCTAGCTGTTCTGTTTCTTTGCTGACGCCGTAGTGAAAAGCTTTGAACCATTTGCCGGATACGTTGACCGGCGAACCGTGGGTCAAGTGTCCGCCGTGGGACAAATCCATGCCCATAATGCCGTCACCAGGCTCTAGCAAGCTCAAAAATACTGCAAAGTTGGCTTGAGCGCCGGAGTGGGGCTGGACGTTGGCGTGAGCTGCTCCAAATAGCTGTTTGGCGCGATCGATCGCTATTTGTTCGATGCCGTCAATAAATTCGCAGCCGCCGTAGTAGCGTTTTGCTGGGAGTCCTTCGGCGTATTTATTGGTCAGCACAGAGCCTTGAGCTGCCATTACTGCCGCCGAGGTAAAGTTTTCGCTGGCGATCAGTTCTAGGTGGTCTCGCTGGCGGCCGAGCTCTTGCCCGATTAAATCGGCAATTAGCGGATCGGTTTTGGAAAGAAAATCTAAGTTAGAGTCCGTCACAATAATCAACCTCTTGACAAATTTGGGGATTGGGAATTGGGGATCTTGTACCATACTACGGATTTCGCACCATTGACATAAATATTACGTTGTGTTCAGGTTGAGCCCTTTGTCCCAAATTCCTGACATACAATGCAATTACTGGTGTGAAACCTGCCGGAGGTATCAAATGTTAGTCATTCTAATGGAAAATCAGATGCTTGCCCCTCAGTGTGTTTGCCAAGGTTGTGTGCTCGCCGATCGTACCGGCCAACCGCGCTGGAGCGGTGGAGAGCTTCGCTGCGGCCATCCAGTTGCCAAACCTACGGAAAATTTGCCCGATCGGTACGAGTGTCAAATGGGCTTCGTCATTGCCAATATTAAATAATATCAAGTCTGCGGGAATCGGGAATTGGGAATTGGGTCTAAAAGCATCGACCAAAGAGGGCATCGGGCATTAAAAAAACAGAATACCCATATCCTTGGCAGAAGTTGTCTGGGTTCCTTCGAGAACTTGAGGCTGCTGTGCGAGGAGTCAAAAGCAAGTTCCGGGCGAGTCGGAACACAAACCCTGCTGCTGCGTTATCCTGAATTTAATGCGAATTGATATTTAGTCGATCGACTCAGGAGAGTTCATTATGACTTGGCGCGGCTCTACGACTGTTTCAGACCGGATTTTTGCTTCTTTGCCTTATTTGCTCCCGCTGATTGACGGGCTGGCCTTTGGCAGGTATCTGTTTGCACAGTTTCCTGTCTTGCAACTGTTTTTTGTCCCGCTAGCTCCTTTGCTTCAGATTTATAGTTTGCCCTTCGCTAGCTTGATTATTTTCTTTGCCCTGTATTTAGGAGTTGTGAGAAACGAAAACATCAGTCACTTCATTCGTTTTAATGCGATGCAGGCGATTCTTTTAGACATTGTTTTGATGCT
Organism: Microcoleus occultus BM001215583; assembly: GCA_036700105.1. Taxonomy (GTDB): domain Bacteria; phylum Cyanobacteriota; class Cyanobacteriia; order Cyanobacteriales; family Microcoleaceae; genus Microcoleus. The sequence goes on along the minus strand of JAUBOG010000163.1, from coordinate 1,926 downwards.
GTGCGGTCTGGTTTTGCCGATTTTTGCTAAAGGTTTCCAAGTCGCATTTATTGCAGAAACTCTGTATAATATGGTGTTTTTGGGCGCTTTTGCGGCATTTGTCTATGCAGTCGTTCAATCAATGCTGGGACGCTATGCAGAGATTCCTCCGCTTTCGGATGCTGTTTATATGCAGGTTCGGTAGTTAGTAGTTATTGGTTATTTGTTACTTGTTAGTTGTCAGTAGTTATTGGTTATTTGTTAGTTGTGAGTTGTCAGCAGTTAAGTTCTTAGTTGTTGGTTATAACAATCAATAACCAATAACCAATAACCAATAACTAATAACCAATAACTACTGTATTTTCAAGACTGCCGATACCTTCTATTTCGATGCGGACTCGATCGCCTATTTGCAGCGGCCCTACTCCTTGCGGCGTTCCAGTCAGTATGACATCGCCGGGGATTAGGGTCATGATTTGACTGATGTAGGAGACGAGAAAATCCGGGGAAAATACCATGCGATCGATCTGAGATGACTGTACCGGTCGATCGCTCCCGTTGACAAAAGTCTGCAATTGTGCAGCGGGACTGAGTTCGCGGACAATCCAAGGCCCCAAGGGACAAAACGTATCGAACCCTTTGGCCCTCGCCCACTGGTTGTCCCGCTTTTGCAAATCTCTGGCTGTTACGTCGTTGGCGATGGTATAGCCCCAAATTTTGCCGTGTGCTTGTTCGGGAGTGCAGTTGGTACAGTGTTCGCCAATTACCAGGGCCAATTCTCCCTCGTAGTCTACCCTTTCCGACTGCTGCGGATAGCGAATCGCTGCACCTGCGGGGATGACAGCGCTGGGAGGCTTGAAAAACAGCAGCGGTTCTTCGGGTACTGGGGTTCCCATCTCGGCGGCGTGATCGACATAATTTTTGCCGACGGCTACAATTTTTGAGGGAGAGCACGGGGCGAGAATTTGGTAAGTATCTGGTGAAAGTTCCAAATCCGTTGGTTGTCCTTGCAACCAGGGAGGTGCATCAAATACTTGAACGCTGCGGCTAAGTTGCAGTAAACCGTAATGGATGTGTCCTTGTGTTGTTTTAACTCGAACGTAGCGTTGCGCCATACTATTTTAGATTTTAGCTTTTAGATTCTAGATTCTAGATTAAGAGGATATAGGCATAATTGCGGAAAATTAATTTGTTTATGCGCGTTTAAGATTTTTGCTGTAGGATTGTCAAATCGCTTTCCGTGCAAATGCCGTGCAGCGGTTTGTCCCAGGAGTCAACTGGTAGTTGGGCGAGCAAGGCAAATTCAAAGATAATGCCGATCGCCATTTTTGATTCCCACTCAGCTAAACTGAAGAGTCGATCGTAATAGCCGCCGCCGTAGCCCAAGCGATAGCCGCGAACATCGCAGCCTACGGCCGGTACAAGGATTAAATCTACTTCTGATTGGTCTATTTTTGGAGCATCAGGTAGCGGTTCGAGTATGCCATAAGCGAGCGTATGTAAAGCATCTCCGGGCTGCCAGATGTGCCAGGAGAGCTCTTTACCGACACAGCGGGGAAATCCCCATTTGCGGGGAGTTACAAATAGGGGACTTAAATCTGGTTCTTGGCGAAAACTGAAGTAGGCGAGGATTGTTTTTGCTTCCGTAAATAAGGGCGAGTTTTGCAGGCGATCGCAAATGCGATCGCTCTTTTGTCTCCATTCTTGTGCTGTTAGGGATTTGCGGGTGTTGAGGAGCGATTTTCTTAATTCGGTTTTAGTTAATGAAGGTTCAGAAGTATTCATATTTCATATTAAATCATCGCTGCGGGTAGGGAAACGGCATTGCCGTGTCCTCAAAATGGGGGAAACGGCATTGCCCATTGGTGTCAACTTAACGTCAAACCTGGAGTATCTCTTGTTTGTATCGAAGCTTCGATCCCCCCTAACCCCCCTTAATAAGGGGGG
>JAUBOG010000940.1:0-1017 GCA_036700105.1 Microcoleus occultus BM001215583 | reverse complement strand
TATTGTGGAACAGGCATCCTGCCTGTTCAAGACAGGCTTTTTGGGAGATGTCTATCTGACTGCGAGTGCCTCCAGAAATATCAAATTTAGGAGCAGATTTTATGCGATCGACAATGATCGAAGGACCGATCGGCAATATTCACATCCTCGAAGCTAGCCCCCCTGTGACTGCTGGCGACTCGGAGCCTTTACCCGTGGTATTCGTCCACGGTATGGTGCTTTCTGCGAGCATCTGGGAGCCGCAGTTGGCCAATTTAGGGCGTACCCGACGCGCGATCGCCCTGGATGTGCGGGGACACGGCGGTTCCGCACCGCCGGAAGACGGCAACTACGCGCCCGCCTCCTGTGCGGCGGATCTTTTCGCCGTGCTGGATGAGTTGGAGATCGATCGAGCGGCGATCGTCGCAAACAGTTTCGGTGCTTGTATCGCCCTTGCAGCAGCAGCCAGCGCACCTCACCGCATCGCCCAGTTGATACTGGTAGACCCGCCGGGAGACTTTACGAAGCTTTCCGTAGATGTTTATGAGGAGCGGATGGTTCCCTTCCAGAGGGCGCTGGAGACGGAGGATTGGCGGGCTGCTGTGGAAACCAGCTTCAACGAGGCGCTGACGGGAAGCACTGCGGATACGCGCGATCGGATTCTGGCTAATTTGGCGGCAACTGGGCGCGATCGCATATTTGGAATGTATCGCGGGATGTTTGCCTTTGATGCAGTGGATGCGCTCGATCGCTACCTAGCAGCCCCTGGAACACGAGCCCACGCAATTATTGCTCCCTCAAACGCTTGGCCGTTCAGCCTCCACATCCTCTGTCGGGCACTGACAGCAACCGCGATCGCCGATACGGGACACTGGCTGATGCTGGATGCGCCGGAGGCCTTTGCTAGGGCGATCGATCTGTGTTTAGAAGCCGCTGACACCTCCAACAAATAATTTCCCGTAGCAAAGATATAGCAATCCTCAATCATTGGTGAACTTCTTGCTCCCTCCCCGCGAGTTCGGGGAGGGTTGGGGTGGG
>JAUBOG010000939.1:0-1020 GCA_036700105.1 Microcoleus occultus BM001215583 | reverse complement strand
TCGCTGGGTTCAATTAAGGCAAAATTGACCATTGGCAGGCTCGGATGCAAAGTTGCTTCATATTTAATGCCTTTGCTGTCTAACAATTCTTTCCAATGTCCAGCTAAGTCTGTGCCAACTGGCTGTCGCTTCTTATCCCTGACAGTCTTATTGCTGCCGTCCCGTTCCAATTCCTCGAAAGGGACGCTCAGAACGTAAGTGTCTTTTGGCATTGCTTCGTGCAGTCGCTCGTACTCAGGTTCAAGGTTGAATTCAATCAGCAGTTGGCGAGAAAGTTCCTTACAAGCTTTGCGAGGAACTTCTAAGTTGGGATTTGCGGTTTCGACGTGCCACATAGCACTAGCAGCTAAAAACCTTTCTTCAGGGTTGGGAAAAGCTTCGGTTACATCGGCTCTTAAGCTCTCGTATAACTTGCTGACGGCTTCTTTAATTGCCTTAGAATCGTCGCCGCACTCCAAGTGGATTTCCCCCATCCTTTCTCGATAGCGTTCCTTAATATCTTGCGCCCACCTGACATAATGTTTCTCCCATTTTTCTCGCTCATCTAAGTCCGAAGGAGACTCGAACAGGTAGCGAAATTCGTCGCGGTGGCGACTTTTTAAACGAGTCGGTTCCCACTCTGGATTAACAGCCTCCTTAGCAATGCAATTGATAGCAGTGCCGTCTCCTATAGGTAATGGCACGGTTTTGTAAAGCCTGGGGTCGTCTTTGTAGTCAAATAGGTAGCTTGGGTGCTGTTCTGACCACTGCTTAGCCTTGGACAGCAGGGTGGGGTGGTGGTCTTCGGTGCGAGTAGCACTTTTGGGACTGTCCACTTCAATTTGCAGGGCATCAAATAGCTTTCCAAGAAGCTGCCGCTTCTGTTGATTGAATAAACTTTCTGGCTGTCCCGGTTCTGCTGCTGACGATTGCACTCTCCCGATTAAGGTAGCCACCCAGCCAATTTTATTTTGGGCGATGGCTACGGCAATTTGCCGCAATTTGGTATACTTGCGATCGCCATCACTATCGGTAGCTTTA
>JAUBOG010000162.1:0-12709 GCA_036700105.1 Microcoleus occultus BM001215583 | reverse complement strand
CCGTGTCCCTACCCAGAATATTGTAGGGACACGGCACTGCCGTCTCCTCATTTTGGCTTAGTCTAAATCTCCCTTTTCCAAGGAAGGTAAAAGGGAGATTTAGCCGATCGCTAAAGAGTCAAAGACTGAGGATTTGTCTCGATCAATTTCGCTAAATCTTGCAAGAAAGACGCAGCGTCAGCACCGTAAATAATTCGGTGATCGCAAGTAATATTTACCTGCATTTGCCGCTTCACTCCCATCAAACCTTCCTCGTTAGCCACTACTTGGGGGCGCGAAGAGCCGATCGCCAAAATCGAACCTTGATTCGGTGGCAAAATCGCGTCAAACTTATCTACTCCATACATTCCCAAATTGGAAAGAGTAAAAGTTCCCGTGCTGTATTCGTCGGGTTTTAGCTGTTTGGCGCGGGCGCGATCGACTAAATCTTTCCAAGTGCGAGACAGGGAATAGAGATCCAGGCGATCGGCATTTTGCAACACCGGCGTAATCAAACCGCCGCCCTCCATCGCCACAGCCACAGCTACATTAATATCAGCCCGATATTGAATGGCCGACTCCGCATAACAAGCATTCAACAGAGGATGTTTTTGTAAAGTTACTGCTACAGCTTTCGCCAGCAAAGCCGTCATCGTGACGCCCTTCGACTTGACTTGTTTGTAGAGTTTGTCGAGATTGTCAGTAGTAATTGTATAGCCAACGCGGAAACACGGCACGCTCAAACTGACCGCCATATTGCGGACAACGGCATTTTGCAGCGCGTTCATCGGTACCGTTTGGCCGCTCATCGCCGCTGCTGGAACAGGCTGTGCGGGTGCGGGTTTAGCTGCTGCGGGTGCTGGTGCTGCGGGTGCTGGTGCTGCGGGGACTGTCACCAGTTGCTGAACCGGGGCGGGTTTTGCTTTACCCGCTGCGGCTTCCACATCCTCTGCCACAATTCTGCCGTGGGGGCCCGAGCCTTTGATAGAATTCAAATCTACTTTTAGTTCTTTTGCCAACTTGCGAGCGCGGGGAGACACGACGCTGCGGCCGTTTTGGCGGCTGACATTTTGCTGCAAACCGCCTGATGTTGCGGCTGCGCTGACAGGGGCGGCCGGTGCGGCTGCTGGGGCTGGTGCGGCTGCTGCTGGGGCGCCGGCTCCTTGCTGCTGAGCGGCGGCGATTTCGGCTTCGGTTTCTGCGACTAGGGCGATGGCTGCTCCTACGGGCGCAACTTCGCCCGCAGGGACGATAATTATTGCTAAGTAGCCTTCGTAGAAAGACTCAACGTCCATGTCGGCTTTGTCGGATTCAACCACTACCACGGTTTCGCCTTTTTCTACTTTGTCGCCGGCGGATTTAACCCAGGAAACAATTTTGCCCTCTGTCATGGTAGAACTTAGGGCTGGCATGAAAACTTCGCGAATCATCTGTAAAATTCCTTTTTAGTTACTAATAGGTAATCGGTGTTTGGCAATTGGTAATTGGCGATCGGCAATACCGGCAATCATAATTATTATGCCAGTCTCTAGTCCGAAGATGTGTGACTGTTGACTCAAAATCACTTACCAATTACCAATTGCCGATTTCTAAGTTCTAAATATCACCTCGAATTTCTTCGACTATGCCGTCGCGGAGCAGAACTTCTACTTGCATTTTTTGAATCAAGTTTTCTCCTAAACCGACAGTGAATGTACCGTCAATTTGACCTTGACTTACTTCTTGTTCCAGGTCTAATACCTGCACTTGCTGGAGTTGTTGCAGGCTGAGGTTTTTCTGTTCTAGCAGTTTGCTTTTCTCTTGATTCACCTGCCCTTGAATGTTTTCTATTTGCTGGATTACCTGCGGGCCTGGCGGTTGCAGGCTTTGCTTCTGGATTTCAGCAATCATGCGCTGGCCTTGCATTTCTAGCTGTTGTAGCTGAGAATCTGTTTGATTGATTTGGGCTTGAAGTTGCTGTTGAGCTTCTTCTTTCCAGCGGGGAGTAACGACGACTTTAACGTTAATCGATCGCTTCAATTGCAATTGTGGTTCCATAAAGTTGTTGATTGTCAGTTGGGAATTAGTCATCAGTCATCAGTCATCGGTCATCAGTCATCAGTGATTAGTTCGCAAACATTTTCTAAGGAATGAGGACTGAGAACTGATAACTCAGTAATGGGACTCGGGACTTGGGAAAAGTTTTCCTTCGCTATTCCCCAAATCCACGGAATATTTTCAAAACATCCCGTCAATCATATCGCGGTAGTGTTCAGTCACAACCGGGCGCTTAATTTTTAGGGTTTGAGTCAGCATTCCATTTTCCATCGAAAAGGGTTCCAAAATCAACCGGAACGGGCCAATCCGATCGTCCGCGCGGTATCCGGGGCGATTTTGCACCTCCCGGTTCAATTCTTTGCGAAATAAATCTTGAATTGTCTTGCTATTCCAGTCAATTTCGTGTATTGGCGGATTCTGAGTTTGGGCCCATTTCTCCACGGCTTCTGGATTGGGGACAATTAAGGCGCCCACAGATTTCTGGTCTTGACCTACTAGCATAATTTGGTCGATGTAGGGGCTGCGGACGCAGGCGTCTTCTATGGGCTGGGGTTCGATGTTTTCGCCGTTGGTGAGGACGATCATATCTTTGGCCCGCCCGGTCAAGATTAAGTCGTTTCCCGGTGTCAGCCAGCCCAAATCCCCGGTGTCGAACCAGCCTTCGGAGTCGATCGCCTTGGCAGTCGCTTGGGGATTAAGATAATAACCTGCCATGATTTGCGGCCCGCGCGCCAATACTAAGCCGCGCTGGCCTGTGGGCAGTTGCTGTCTGGTTTCCGGGTCTACTATTTTAATTTCCGTATGGGCAATGGGCTGTCCTGCGGAACCTTTAAGATTGTGCCAAGGGCGGCGCACAGTTAAAACCGGCGAAGTTTCGGTTAAACCGTATCCCACCAACAAACCGATATTCGCTATTTCAAAGAAATTGTCTAAATGCGTTGCCAAAGAACCGCCGCCGCTAATTGCCCATTTTAAGCGTCCTCCCGTAGCTTCCCTGACTTTTTTGTAAACCAATTTTTCGGCCAGGGCGTGTACGGGCGACCACAGAATGCTTTTGATGCGGGCGATTAGTTTTTCGGAAGCAGAAGCCGGTTTCAAACTGAGAGTTAATCCTTGGGAAATGCGGCGGTTCTCGATGTATTGCTGGCTGGCAGATAACAGGAAATTCACCAATTTTTGTTTGTTAGGCGGCTGTTCCCGAAATTGCTTTTGTACGGCCTCATAAATCGATTCCCAGATGCGCGGAACGCTGACCATGTACTGGGGTTTGTAAGTTTTAAAGTCTTGTTTGAAATAGCGAATATTGGTGTAAATTTGCGTGCATCCTTGGGAAAGCAGGAAGTATTCGACGCTGCGTTCGTAAGCGTGCCAACTGGGCAACATACTGAGGGCGCATTCGCCCGGTTCTGGCTGGAGAACTGTACCTAAAGTGGTGACTTGGTGCAGCAGGTTGCCGTGAGTCAGCATGACGCCTTTGGGTTTGCCGGTGGTGCCGCTGGTGTAGAGGAGGGTGGCGAGGGTTTGCTGGCTGTGGTTGGTGGGTTTGAGGGGACGGTTGGCCCCTGTGGTCATGACTTGGGAAAATTTGACTGTGCTCAGGGTTTGGCTGATTTCCGGTTCTTCGTCCGAGAGGAGGACGATGAGTTGAACGGGCAAATCTGGGAGGCGGTGTTGCAGTTTTTTCAGTAATGCCAGGTTTTCGACTACCAAGGCGGTGCTGCCGCTGTCTTGGATGATGTACAGGAGTTCTTCGGGGTCGGCGGTGGCGCCTCGAACGGCGTTGGCGCCCCCGGCCATCATGATACCTTGGTCGGCTATCAGCCAGCGGGGACTGTTGTCTGCGAAGACGGCGACGCGGGGAGGGACTGCTTCTTCGGGATTTGGTTCGATGCCTAGGGCTTGGAGGCCGGCGGCGAATTGCTGGATTTGTTGGTACAGGTCGGTGTAGGTCAGCTTGATTTCTGGCTGGGTGTGGGGGTCGTGGAGGGCGACGGTTTGACCGAATTTTTGTTTGACGATCGCCCAAATTTCGGGTATCGATCGAATAGCGGTGTAATCGATCGTGCGGCTGAGGTTGGCGCGTTCAATGTCGCTCATTTGAGAGGCGGCGCCAGGTGCGGGGTGGTTCATAGGGTATTTTCGGGGGTTTTGGGAGATAAAGTTATTGGGTACAAGTTTAATATCAGAGTTATTTTAGAGCTTTGTGGCAGTGTCGTGACAGTTTGTCAACCTGCCGTTGTCTATTCAGAAAATTAGAGATATTAGATGATGAGATTTATAGTTGGACGGAAACACAGGAATTTATCAAGGTTGATAATATTTGGTTTGGGTGCGATCGGGGTAGCATCATGTGGAAATGGATTTTCGGTATTAGCGACCGATCCGCGACCGGGAAGCAATAAACCTTCCGCGTTAGTCTCCGAACCGCAACCGGGAAAAAGCGGACGAAGAACATTTGCTGATTGGTGTCTCGCGCGAACAAATTTGACACCAGAAACTAAACATACTGTTGATGTGCTGTTGGACAAAGCAGGGACTACTGAGTGCGATGCAGCTAATCAAAAACTTTCTAGTGTCACGGAACTCGACCTCAGCGCCGAAATGAGCATCAATGGCATCAGGGACATCAAACCGCTAGAATCTTTGACTAACCTGACTGTACTCAACCTCAGTAACACTCGAATTAGCGACATTAAACCGCTAGAATCCTTGACTAAACTGACACAGCTCGATCTCAGCTACAATGCAATCAGCGACTTTAAACCACTGCAATCTTTGACTAAACTGACACAGCTCCACCTCAGACATAGTGGAATCAGCGACATCAAACCATTGCAATCCTTGACTAACCTGAATGCACTCGACCTCAGTAACACTTACATCAGCGACATCAAACCAATACAATCCTTGACTAAGCTGACTGAAATCAACTTCAGTAACACTGACATCAGTGACATCAAACCATTGCAATCCTTGACTAACCTGATTAACCTCAACCTCGATAGCAGTCAAATTAGCGACATCAAACCATTGCAATCCTTGACTAACCTGAAGGTACTAGACCTCAGTAGCAATAAAATCGGCGACATCAAACCATTGCAATCCTTGACTAACCTGATTCGGCTCGAACTCGGTAGTAATAAAACCAGCGACATCAAACCGCTAGAATCCTTGACTAAACTGAATACGCTCAACCTCCTCGACAATCAAATCAGCGACATCAAACCATTGCAATCTTTGACTGGCCTGACTAAGCTCTACCTCAGCCACAATCAAATCAGCGACATCAAACCGCTAAAATCCTTGACTAACTTGACTTGGCTCGACCTCGAAACCAATCAGATCGGTGACATTAAACCGCTAGCATCCTTGACTAAACTGACTACTCTCGTACTCAATGACAATCAAATAAGTGACATCAAACCATTGCAATCTTTGACTAACCTGACTTACCTCTACCTCATCGGAAATCCCATAGAGCCCAAAACTTGCCCTCTCAAGCGAGAGTCTATCTGTAAGTGGGACTTATCAAGTGATTAATAAAACTTTAGAATGACGCCCGATCGCCGTAGGATTATTATGAATTTGCTTGTTTTTTTAAACGCGATCGATAATGTCTCTAATTTGACTGGCTGGGATGTCATCTTGGTCTGACTTGGAATAGATAACCACGAGTAAGATGTAGGTATCGCCTCTGAGTTGATATACAACTCGGTAGCCGCCACTTTTGCCCTTTTGGATGTCGCTGTTTTTGAGACGGACTTTGAATACGGTGTAGCCAGTACCGGGGATTTGGTCGCCAATTAAGTTGCCAGACTGTAGCTCATCAAGTAGCGGTTTTAGGTCGGTGCGGATGCTGCGGTAGCGTTTAATTAGGGTGCGAAGTCGTGTTTTGAACTCATCGGAAAAGAGAAGCTGGATTTGGGGTGTCTCGTCAGTCATCAATGCCATCCCACAGTTCAGAAATAGGATGTAATTTGCCTTCTTTAATTTGTTGCATGGAGTTACGGAGGCTGGCTAAAACGAGTTCGGCGGGTTCGTCATCGGCATCTGCGGGCGGGGTAACGATATGGCGGCTGATTAATAGTTGGTAGAAGTCGTCCACAGACATTACAGCGAGTTGAGCGGCTCGATCGAGACGGAGGCTGTGCTGCTGATAAAGTCCGATCGCCAATTCTATCCTCACATCGGCTTCAGTCAGGGGGAGATTGTCGGGAAGGTCGATCGTAATTTGCATGATTTATGGTAGTTTTAGGTTTGTATAGGCTCTTTAAGTTTAACAGTTTGGCAACCCTAGCAGGTCACAGCTATTAGCTATATCCGCCAAATCTTGCCAAGTGTGAAAGGAAAAGTAGCGCTTGTCTGCTTCCTGATTCCATACAATTTGAAATTCAATATCTGAATACCTCCCGCTGTTGAGTCGAGCTAATAAAGGCGGCCAATCGATGGTCAACCGATCGGCTTCACCAATAAATAGTTTTTTTATATCGATATTGACAACAGCGTAGATTTTATGATTCATAATTTCCCGCCTCCTCTCTGATTGCTAATACCAAATCCGGCTGAAATGCCCCCCAATATCAAATGCAGGTTAGTCATATCCTCGATCGCCGTAGGGTGCGTCGCTCGATAAATCTCGATCGGCAGCGATAATTATTCGTGGCGACGCACCCTACAAATACTGTTACACGATTTTGGATAATCGGTATTAGTTTATGCGACGCGGCGCGGTGCATCCACCATCGGCGCAGTACCGAACAAATGTCTGAGATAACTGCGACTGAGCTCGCGGTTCCAGCGCCGCAGCCGTACCATCACTCGCGTGAAAGTAAAAGTCAATTCCAACACCAAAGAAAGCTGTTTGAGACTGAGCGAAGTATTGAACACATCGTTACCGTGCGTGCGTTCAATCTGATGGTGTTTCAGCAAAGCAATCAGGTTTTTGGTAGAGCCTTTCAGTTGATTGAAATAACTCTGGGAAAAGGCCCAGCGGCTGAAACCCCAAAACTTCGCCAAATGATTGATTTCATCCTGTAAAGGCTGGGAAATTGCCTGTTGCAACGCTCCTGTTGAGTGTACCATCAACCATAAATAAACAGAAGTAGCTCCCCACTCGGTACTCAGGCGGCTAATTACGTGTTTGTAGGTATCTTGCCAAGCGTCACCTGTGGATTGACAGCCCTTCACAGAGTTGGATTTAACTTGCAGTTTTTCGGCTGTAAGGTGCTGGTGAATTTTCCGAAATGTCGGGCAATGTTGGCGTTCTTCTTTTTCCCAAACACCGATTTCTAAGATGTTGCCGTTGTTATCAAAAAATCCTCCCATAAACCTTGCCATTTCTGGGTAAATATACTGCAAGTAGCACCAACTTTCTCTACCGTAGCTGCGGATGGGAGCTTCGATTTCTGCGGCACTTGCTAAAATTTGTAAAAAGATTTCTGGTTTGACACCAATAATTTGGTCGCGCTTGATTCCTTGCCAATCTATGGGTTCCCAAGCCCGGGGCTGCGGGGTGGAAAATTGCTGGGGAAGATCGGAAAGTCGATCGCTCAAAACGTCCAATGACATATAATGGTCGATGAGGGAGTTAATCCTCGCCCGACTTTGCAAGTAGCGGGGGTTTTGATACTGGTTTCCAGCTAAATCTATTGTATGCACATTACCAAGAGTTTTCATTGTTTCTTCCTATTTTTAACTTTTATAGCTATTGTGTAAAAGGCATTTGGGAAGTTGCAATGAGTAATGTGCAGGCTGCTCAATTCGTAGCAGTTGGCTTGACTGATTTGAAGTCAGGCGAAGCGGTATGAAGTAGGGTGAAACTGAGTTCTTGCACCATTCTCAATTAGCTATTTAGGAACGGGCTGGATGCCCATTTCCCATTCCCCATTCCCCATTCCCCATTCCCCATTCCCCATTTGAGATGATTGTTCGCATCGGCACTTCAGGTTGGAGTTACGACCATTGGGAAGGCGTGCTTTATCCCCACCGCTTACCGCTGCGATCCAGGCTCGATCGCTACATCCAGCACTATCAAACCGTCGAAGTTAACAGCACCTACTACCGCTGGCCGCCAAACGCTACCTTCACTAACTGGCAGCACCGCCTCCCCGAAAGATTTTTGATGACGGTAAAAGCGCCCCGCGGTTTGATGCACTCCAAGCGCCTTTACGCGCCCGAACAGTGGCTGGAACGGATGAGTGAGGGACTTCAATGCTTGGGCTCACGGCTGGGCATTCTGCTCGTCCAGCTTCCTCCCCAGTTCGGCTGCGACTCGGCCCGCCTAGCTTACTTTCTAGAACAGGCTCCCTCCTGGATAAAAGTAGCTGTCGAATTCCGGCACCCAAGCTGGCACGCAGAAGAGGTATTTTCGCTGCTGGAACGCGAAGGAGCGGCTTACTGCGTGATCAGCGGGGCGCACCTCCCGTGCATCCTGCGCGCCACAGCGCCTTTCGTATATGTACGGCTTCACGGCCCCGACCCCAACTACCTCTACGGCGGCTCCTACTCGGATGAGGATTTGCAGTGGTGGGCCGATCGCATCCGCGAGTGGGAAAGTCAGGGGCTCGGCGTGTTTGTCTACTTCAACAACGACGGAGGCGGTAATGCTGTTCGGAACGCTTCAAAGCTAAAAACTTTTTTGGATGTGTAGCAGAACGGTACTTCCCTACTTTTGAGAGCGGGCGTTTGCTGCGTGGCGGTTCGCAGTTATTTTTGCGAGTTGTGGGCGATCGAAGTATTTGGTGAATTGAGAATCTCTAGCTTTTTGCATAATCGCCTTCTACCGAAAGGAATAGATTTTGACTGTTTTTTGGATCGAGAACTAAAAAAAAGCGGGCTGTCTCGGGCGCACCCAGATCGAACAAACCCGCGATCGACCCAGTTTTTGAGTCCACTGCTGCCGTTAGTGCGCCGGCGATTAGTTTCTTTTGAATCGGGAGACCAATTTATTGGCTTGAATCCCGCTAAATACTCTGGTTGAATTTTCTATTAATGTCTAGAATTCCTGCTACAAATTAGCAATATTTCTTTACATCAATTCTTATAGAATGCACAATTTATCTAGAATTGAAATTTTTTAATATTTAATTAACCTGACTGCGTGTATTTACGTACACAACAGAAGCTTTGTCCCGTTTGCTTTACACAATCTTTACAATTGCGGCAAAAAAACTGCTAGATTATAAAGATTGTGTAAAGATGACTGTTTGACTGTAGCCATTCTAGCCATTTTGTAAGCTATGATTAGAGCCAGCGAAAACCACACGTACGCAATAACCGGACTTGGCTCAAAAAAACCGAATTCCCACCAGCCAAAAAATGTTTGAAATAACAGGTTTTTGCTACACAATTCAACAAGCATTTTTCAGCGAGCTAGGTTGCACAGCAGAATACAATTAGGGCCGAGTTGGGTGAGTTGTAGCAGACAAAAAATGACAGAAAATTCAACAGGGAAAGCAGGGAAAGCTTATGAAAAAAAGTTTAGAGGTACAAAATTACTTCGATCGAACCCAAGCCTCATTGCAGACTGTTGCAGCTCTTCAGAAACTTTTGGAGAAAATCGGTACAGAACCGACATTAGTTGCCAAATTAAATACACTTTATGAAATTTGCGAGTTTCAGCTCGGAGATGAAATCACCCAATATCAAACACCGGATAGTAGCAATAACTTAGTTCAACAACAAGAAAAAAGCGATCGCAATTTTTATTTAGTTTGCCAGGGAAGAGTCAGGCTGCTAGCAGTAGAAGCGCCTCAACAGCAAGAAATTTCGGCGGCGGTACTGGAACTCGGAGCAGTATTTGGCGCAGACAATCTATTTGTTGACAGCGGGATGCCTTACAGGGCGATTGCGGCCGGTCTCTGCGAAATCGCTCGCATAGACGCTGGCAAATTGCAGCTTGTTTTAGAGGAATTTCCCCAACTGCACCGGCACTTGCAGCAAGAATTCCAACAGCGGCACCGATTGATATTTTTCAAGACTCAAACAGATGTGCGGTTGCTAGCTCCCCACCAGCAACAGCTTCTGTGGTCGCACTTACTTCCTTACATAGAAGAAAGCCGAATTCCTGCCGGAATTTCCCTGGCCGAGCACTGCCAAAAATCTACCAATCATTTTTGGCTCCGCAGCGGTCGAGTTCAAGGTCAAACACCGCCAATTATCGGCAGCAACTGGGGACATTCAGACGTACCGAGCGACTGGAAAGCAGCAACAGACTTGCTAATTTACCAGGTTAGCGCCGAACAGTGGGAAATTGCCAAAGCCACAACTGCTCCCGACAGCAGTGCCCGCCCAAAAATCATCCGCAAACCTCCGACTTTAAGCTTGGTAACGCTGTCAAAAGATGCTGATTCTACCTCAAAAACAGACCGGCCGCAATTAACTGCGATCGAGCATCCCAAATCGGCAGCCGGAATCATTACTTTTCCCAAACCGAAGCGGCGCAGGTGGTTGAGCAGCGGACATCCATTTATTCAACAGCAGAGCGCAGCAGATTGCGGAGCTACTTGCTTAGCGATGATTAGCGAATATTGGGGTAAGAAATTCAGCTTGAATTACTTGCGCGAATTGGCAGAAATCGGTCGCAGCGGCGCGTCGCTCAAGAGTCTGGCAAAAGCAGCAGAAAGGATGGGATTTCAAACGCGTCCCGTGCGAGCTTCTTTAACTCCGCTCCGCAATCAAAATCCCTGGATCGCTCACTGGCGAGGCAATCACTACGTTGCGGTTTACAGATTTAAAAATCAACAGGTTTTAGTTGCAGATCCGGCGGCGGGAAAGCGCTGGATGAGCATTAAAAATTTTACGGAAAATTGGACAGGGTATGCTCTAATTTTAGACCCGACAGCGGAACTCTACCGCAATCAAGTTGCCGAAGATAAAGGCATCAAAATTAAAAATTTTGCGGGCATAGTCTGGCCCTACCGCGCTGCGATCGCCCAAATTCTGCTGCTCTCCTTGTTGATTCAATCATTTGGGCTAGTTACGCCGCTATTTACTCAAGTAATTCTCGACCAGGTGGTTGTCAGCAAAAGTATCGTTACTCTGCACGTTTTTGCGATCGGGCTGCTGCTGTTTAGTGTTTGGCGGTCGCTGCTGGGTGCAACGAGACAGTATTTGCTGGATTACTTGTCCAACCGTATTGACCTGACTTTAATTAGCGGCTTTATCAGTCACACTCTCACTTTGCCGATCAAGTTTTTTGAATCCCGTCAGGTGGGCGACATCTTGACGCGGGTTCAGGAAAATCAAAAAATTCAGGCGTTTTTGACTCGCCAAGCGATTACTGCGTGGTTGGATGCTTTGATGGCTGTGGTTTACATCGGACTGATGGTTTACTATAACGGGCGTCTGGCTTTGTTGGTGCTGGCTTTGATTCCGCCGATCGTCATTTTGACTTTAGTAGCAACTCCGTTTTTGCGAAAAATATCGCGGGAGATTTTTACCGAAAGTGCCAAGCAAAATTCATCTTTGGTGGAAATGATTACTGGGGTGGCGACGATTAAGGCAACTGCTGCTGAACGAGAAATGCGCTGGCGCTGGGAAGACCAGTTAACCTGCATGATTAATGCTAAATTTCGCGGGCAGAAGTTGGCGAATTTTTTGCAGGTGATCGGGGGTGGAATTAATACTTTGGGCAGTACGGCTTTGCTGTGGTACGGGGCTATGCTGGTGATTCAAGACGAGTTGACGATCGGTCAATTTGTCGCTTTTAATATGATGATCGGGAGCGTGATTTCTCCTGTGCTGTCAGTGGTGGGACTTTGGGACGAGTTTCAAGAGGTGCTGGTTTCGATCGAGCGTTTGGATGATGTATTCTCGGCGGAACCTGAAGAAAGCCCTTACAAACCAATGCTGGTGCTGCCTCGGATTCAGGGAAACGTCAAGTTTGACAATGTTTCTTTCCGCTACGGTAGGGATGAGGAACGCAATACGCTGCAAAATCTTTGCTTTGAGGTGCAAGCTGGAGAAACTGTGGCAATTGTCGGCCGCAGCGGTTCTGGTAAGAGCACTTTGGTGAAGCTGCTGCAAGGTTTCTACTATCCAGAAAAAGGGCGGCTGACTGTTGACGGCCACGATATCCGGCATATTTCCGTGCAGTCGCTGCGAGTTCAGTTGGGTGTTGTCCCTCAAGATTGTTTCTTGTTTTCGGGAACGATTTTGGAAAATATTACGCTGTACAAAAACGGAAATGATGCTGATTCTGCAAATTTGGAAGAGGCGATAGAAGTGGCGAAGCTAGCAGAAGCTCACGCTTTTATTCAAGATATGCCGCTGGGTTATCAAACTCCTGTGGGGGAGAGGGGTACGAGTTTGTCTGGGGGCCAGCGCCAGCGAATTGCGATCGCCCGCGCTTTGTTGGGCGATCCGAGAATTTTGATTTTGGACGAAGCAACTTCTTCGCTGGATACCGAGTCTGAGCGCAGGTTTCAGCAAAATCTGGCTCGCATCGGCCGCGATCGGACTGTGTTTATCATCGCTCACCGGCTGTCTACGGTGCGCAGTGCCGATCGAATTTTGGTTCTAGACAAAGGCATTTTAGCCGAACAAGGCAATCACGACCGATTGATGGCAGAACGCGGACTTTACTATCACCTGGCTCAGCAACAACTGGATCTTTAAGTCATTAGTCATTAGTCATTGGTCATTAGTCATTAGTCATTAGTCATTAGTCATTAGTCATTAGTCATTAGTCATT
>JAUBOG010000161.1:0-12762 GCA_036700105.1 Microcoleus occultus BM001215583 | reverse complement strand
TTGCGAAGGAGAAGCAGCAGCATTATGTAATTTAGGAAATACTCAAAGCGAACTCCAACGATATGCAGAAGCTTGGGAATGCTTGCAAGCAGCACTGGAAATCTTTAGAGAAATGGGCGAGTCTGCTAGCGAGGCGATCGTTCTTTACAATCTAGCAGACCTTCATTATCAAATTGGCAATTTAGATTTGGCTGTTTCAGATTGCGATCGCGCTCTATCCATTGCCATAGGGTTAGACATACCCTTACAAGAAGACTGTAGGGACTTAAAAAAAAAATTGGAGTTCAATCATGAATAGCTTAAATAAGTTTGTTGATGAAGAGCAACAGGCGATGGCTACGCCCGCCGCAGGCATCGAGAAGGTTGAGATCCTACCCTCCGGTGAGTCACTTCTGGTGGCGCTTGCCATTGACCCCTATATCCAGAAATCTATTCAGCCACTTACTAAACGTACCCATTATCGAGCAGTAATTAACTGGCTCACAAAATATAAAGCTCTGCCGTCTACCACCAATCTAGAGCAAGTAAAAGGTTGCCTAGAAGCATTTCACCACCTCTGCGAAATAGAAGCTTGGGAAAAAGCGAGCGAACTTCTATTTATTCATCTCAATACACCTACAGGCGAACAGCTACACAATCAACTCTATACCTGGGGATACTATCAAGAACCGCTTGATTTATACAACAGAATTATTCACAAAATAAATTCTCGAATAGATGCTATAATTTTCAACAATAACGGTAATTCTTATCTTACCTTTGGTGACTTAGAAAAAGCAATTGAATACTATCATCACAGTTTAACCATAGCCCAACAGATTGGCGATTCCTTGCTAGAAAGTCAGTGTTTAGGAAATCTAGGACTAGCTCATCGAGGTATTGGCAACTCAGGTAAAGCAATAGATTATTACCAACCCAGCCTAGCGCTCGCTCAACAAATAGGAAATCGCCAACAAGAAGCAGGATGCTTGAGAAGTTTGGGAGAAGCTTACTTCGATTTGATAAACTACAAGCAAGCTAAAAGCTATTTTGAACAAGCATTGAGCCTTGCCCGAGAATTTGGCGACTATCAGGCAGAAGGTCAAACTTTGGGAAATTTAGGTCGGCTCTATTTGATTCTAGGCAAACCAGATAAAGCTATTGAGTATTATCAGAGAAGTTTGGCGATCGCACGGCAAATCGGCGCTCGTCAAGATGAAGAATCTGCGCTGGGAAGTTTGGGCAATCTTTATATCCTATTAGGACATTATACCCAAGCTGTTCAGTATTTAGAAGAAAGCCTAACGATTGCGAAAGAAATCGGTTCTCGTCGGGGTCAAGAAAGCAATCTGGAGGCTCTGGGGAGTGCTTATCATCGCCAAGGAGACTGCGAGCGAGCGAGCGCATACTACCAAGAAAGTCTCAAGATTGCAAGGCAAATTCAAGATCGCTTTTGGGAGAGCAAGGCGATCCGAAGTCTGGGCAATCTTTACTCAATCTTAGAAAACCACGACAGCGCAATCCAATACTATAAGCAAAGCTTAAACATCTCCCAACAAATCGAAGATCGTCCCGGACAAGAAGCTGCTCTAGCGCACCTTGGAACCCTCTATGCTGAATTAGACGATCCGGTTCAAGCGATCGAGTGTTTTCAGCAGAGTTTGGCGATTTCACGGAAACTCAATGACCTTCAGGCACAAGGAGAGTATCTCGAAGATTTAGGTGAAGCCTACTATGCGCTAGAAGACCATGCCGCTGCTATTAATTACTTTAAACAGAGCTTGGCAATTAGACAGGAAATTAGCGCTCTTCAGGGACAAGCAGAAGTCTTATGTAACTTGGGTCTAGCCTACGAAGCGATCGAGGAATATACTCAAGCAATCGATTGTTACGAAGAAAGTTTAGTTGCTGCCGAGGCAGTTGACGATTCTTTACTCAAAGCTAATGCGCTCTCAAATCTGGGTGATGCTAACTACGCTCTGGAAAATTATACCAAAGCGGTTGAATGCTACCAACAGAGTCTGGTATTGAAGCAAAAACTTCAAGATATTCAGGGAGAAGCGATCGCTTTAGGCAACTTGGGGGCTGCATCCCACGCTCTAGGAGACAATATTAATGCGCTCAATTACCAACAGCAAAGTCTGGCAATTTCTAGGGAAATAGAAGATATTCCGATGGAAGCAACCACCCTTTGTAATATGGGATCGACACTGACAGAACTAGAGCGATATTCAGAAGCTCGCGATGCCTTGCAGCAAGCGCTCAAGATTTGTCGTAACATTGGCGATCTTTCCACAATGGAGGAGGTGCTATTGAGGCTGGCAGATATCCCTGAAAACAGCTCATGACTGGGCAATTTCGGAAAAATTCGTCAAGATATAAAGCTAGAGATACTATTTTCCAGAACTTTGTATGCCTTGCGCGGTTATCCTCACTACTATTCCTGTAGAGTATATGGCGGTTCGCGATCATCTTGCAAATTTGCGGGAGGAGATGCACCCCCAAGGAACAATCTACGAGCGTGGAAAATTTTTCGCTAATGGTAATTGGTGGGAAGTTGGCATTGTTGATGTGGGATCGGGTAATGCGGGGGCAGGAGTGGAAGCGGAAAGGGCGATCGCCTATTTCAATCCCAGTGTCATACTGTTTGTGGGAGTTGCTGCTGGCATCAAGGATGTAGCCATTGGCGATGTGGTAGCTGCGACGAAGGTCTATGGTTACGAGTCGGGCAAGGTCAAACAGAAATTTCAACCTAGACCCGATTTAGGGCTATCTACATACAGCTTAATCCAGCGAGCGAGGGCTGAGTCCAAGAAATCACATTGGCTGCAAAGGCTTACATCTGCACCGGATTTAAATCCCCGCGTATTCGTTGCGCCGATTGCTGCGGGGGAGAAAATGATTGCCTCAACCCAATCGAGCGTTTTTAAGTTTATCCAGTCAAACTATGGTGATGCAGTCGCTGTGGAGACGGAGGGGCGGGGATTTCTAGAAGCGGCTTATGCCAATCACCAAGTATCGGCACTTGTGATTCGTGGGATTTTCAATCTGATTGATGGTAAAAGTGAAGCCGATGCAAGTGATTACCGGGAAATGGCTGTACGCAATGCCAGTGCGTTTGCTTTTGAAGTGTTAGCGAAACATTTAGTTACAGAAACAAAGTTACATCAAACGTTTATTGAAAGTTTACAGCTAAAGTTTCAACAAGCCGAACAGGGTTGGTTAAACAATCGCTACTCCCCAGATATTCATCAAACTGGTCAAATAGAAGCCGATCTACAGTTGCGATTGAATGACCCATCTTCTCAAACCTTATGGCTAGACGAAGTAAGGCAGATTCGCGTGCTACTCGAAGATGTACGCTTGGCGATTTTACGCCTGAGACGGTATCCGCAGTTCATGCAGCGGGATGATGCCGAAAATCTCATTAGTAGCGCTGAAAAATGGATAATAGCTGCGATCGACGAACAACAGGAATTAGAAAGCCGCATTGTACCGGGGAAACCCTTCCCACTTCCTGATTTTGAAAGGGAAGTCACTATTAAAGATGCCCCTTGGCAGCTTATCAGAATAATTGACCCAGACCAGGAACACTCTTCAGAATCACCAACTGCGGATATTGGAAAACAACTGGAAGCGCTCCTGAACCGTTGGTATGACCGAAAAGTTACACCCAGATACTTACAAAGTTTAGGACAACCTGCTGCTTACATTGGTGAACCGGGAGTAGGAAAGACCCACGCCCTCGCTCATGCGGTTCAGAGACAGCTTGCAGCAGGTTTACCTGCAATTTTAATCCGCGCCAAAGAGATTGATTTACCAGGTAGTTGGGATGTAATTCTGGCTGAAGCGATCGGTATGCCCGGATCGAATATCAATCAAGTTATGGACACACTAGAAGCTGCTGCGATTCAAGTCGAAAATTCTCGTTTTTTAATCGCTATTGATGGTCTTGATGAGACTCCTAGAGCAGAACGGTGGGCTGAAAAAGTTGGAGAACTGATTCCCCTTGCAAAGAAATACCCGAAAGTTCTGTTTGTTTGTTCGCTACGTACCAACCTTTTCTCCCGTATAGCTTTTCGAGATGGGATAGATTCAGTTCACTTGAGTGGTTCGGATGCGACACTTGGTGAGATTTTTAAATCTTATTGCAAAGTCAATCGAATTGAATGCCCTCCTATTTTGCGTTGGGCTTTGCAAACTCCACTTGCAATTAGACTTTTCGCTGATTTATATGAAGAAAAACATATAGATATTAATGCTGTTACGCTCCAGGATTTCTCACTGGCAAAGCTGATTGACCGAAAGATTAATCATGCTGAACGTGCGATTCGAGAAAACGATCCAGAAGGCTGGAGCGAAAACATTACCCCAGTTCGCGATACTTTGCGCGCGATTGTTAAAGGTTGCCTATCTAAGGAAAAACTTTTGCAGGAAGAGGCATTAAAAGTTGCTGAAAGCGCTCAAAAGATACCAGGTATTTTGTCTGGTCAACAGTTACTCAACATTCTAGAAAAATGTCGCGATCGCGGATTTTTGCTGCTTAGAAGTCAACCTTCAGACGATCCATTTGAGGGCGATCTTCTCTTTTGGGAGCCTGCCTATGAAACCATAACTGACTTCCTTCTCGCTTGGGAAGCTCATAAAGAAGCAAAAACGAACCTCAATAATCCAGAGATGCCAAATTACCTGATGTATCGAGATAATGCTATTACACTTGCTGCCTATCTTCTGGGCATGGATGGTTATGACTTTTTTACTACAGGATTATGGTCAAACAACTTAAGCATTAAAAAGCGGGAAGAAATATGCCTAACAACGATTTTAATTATGACTCCAGCCCAAGGAAAAAATTACGTAAACTGGGTTATCGAAATTTTCAAGAGAAATATGCCCAGTTGTAGAAAACTTTTGGAAAAATTAGTGATTCCAGGACTTAGAATTCCTGGTTTTCTATATGGAGCCAAATTTGTTCATGATGTACTGCTACCAATGCAGGTTGCAGAACGCGATCTGTTTTGGTCGGGACCCGATTACATTCCACACAATCATGGGGCACCCTGGGAAGGTTTTGGAGAGCCAGTTTTGGACGAATTGGAAATAGCCGACGATGATACCTGGGATGCTGCTCCATTACTATTGGCTTGGGCAACGACTACAGTAAAAAACGACAGTCGCAGACGAATTCGTGGCAAAATTGCGGTGTGGGGCAGCCGAAATCCTGATGGATTATTGGCTCTCCTTAAAGAAGCTTGTCAGACTAACGACCCACAGATGCAAGAGGATATTCTCTCTGCTGCTTATGGAGCTTCATGTTTAACTCGACCAGACAAGTGTTGGCTTCCCTTGTGCAGTTGGATAATTGACAACTTTTTCGTTCCTAAAGCACCTCTTTATACTCACAATATAGTTGTTAGGCACAGTGCTAGAAGCATCATAGAACGTTGTGTTGCTTGCCATATTGAAATTAGTGAAGAGCTTCTGGCTAGTGTTCATACACCATCTGTAGATCCTGGAGAAACACTCTGCATTGATAAATATGCTGCTATTCATGTGAATCCCCATTGGGGAATTGAACCAGTTACAGGTGATTTGGCTTGGTATGTTGTTCCCAAAGTGATTAAGAGATTTTTTGAACGGTATCAGCTCATGAGTACAAATCGAACACAGCGGGAGTATTCACCATCAGCTCAGGTATTTTTGTCAAAATATAGTGCAGAATATGAGATTTCAGACTTGAGTCCTACACAATTTGCTTTTGGTTTTGTTGTTGCTTACATAACAGAGTTGGGCTGGTCGAGGGAAAATTTTATTAAAGAGCCAAATGGTGGTAAACCTGGTGAGATTCTTGGTGCAGATATTGCTATCCTTCGTGAGTATTCTCAGGCACGTCACGGCTCAAGAAGCACTACTGCAACCTTTTGCGAGAAATATGTCTGGGCCTCCACCCACGAACTTTCCGGCTTCCTGGCAGATCGAGTCGCAGTATATGACTGGAATAGATGTTTTGAACCTCCAGTAGACCTAAGTTTATTAGCTGAAGCAACAAATCCAGCATCAGATGTAGGCTATGGTCAATTAAAACTAAATCAAGTATTAGATTTTTCCGAACTTGTCCCTGATACTGAACTAACTGAATTCGCTCAAGTCGAGCGAGTAAATGAGTGGATTCAAAAAGCTCCTTTGCCAAATATTTCATCTTTACTACTCCATAACTTAGATGAATTACCGGAGTGGGCAAGAAACGACGAATGGATTGTCCTGCGATCGTTTGTTATTAGACGTAATGCAGACAGCCAAGCAGAATCGGCATTACGGGCATCGAGTTTTCTATTTCCATCAAATGCGTCACCCCTACTAGAGGAGGATGCCCAGCTGGGAATACTACCTGAGCTAAATGAGTTCTCTTCGGGAGTTGCCTCAGTCGAGTTTTATCGCGATCCATGTGAAGTTGTTTGGGCACCTTGGATTGAGGAAATTGAGGGAGCGATAGGCCACAAAACTTTGGATGCGATCGGTAATCCCATAGAACTGCAACTTCAGGCAACGACCTGTCAGTTCCATTGGGAAGCCCCGGATGGAGAGAATAATGAATGGGTTCCAGCAAAAGCTATTCGAGAAATGCTGGGGATTGTTGATTTTCGAGAAGGTCAATTTCTGACAGCTAGCGGACAAGTTCAGGCATTCACCTTTAATAATCCAGGAGAACGTTGGCATACACCCTCTTGTCAAGTTCTACTGGTTCGCCGTACCGCACTCTTTGAATCCCTGGCACAACAAAATTTAAGCATCGGCTGGGGAATTTGGCTGAACCGAGAACCATCCTACCCACTTATCACCATTTCAGGTACAAAAAGAATGTTCAGAAATTGGTATACCATTGCACTTTGGAGTGCAGACACACTCAAAGTCATTCCCTACAAAGATCGCATTGAACCTTGGTATAAAGACGATGACATTGCTAACTGTAGTTTAGACTAACCAAAGATGAGAACGGTGGCAAAAGAAGAACTAGAGCCACCGCGCCAGGAGAGAATGAGGGTGAAAAATAAAACCTATCCACTCCTTAAATGAACAGTGAACGATTAAAGGACTTTCGTCAAGCAGCATACGATTTATGAGTGAAAGCCAAGGATGCAATATTCGAGCTGATGGATTCAGTGATGACCACAAGGAATGCGTCGTGTTTAGCGGAATTTTCGCTCAATCCATTATTCAAGCGTCAATGGCCAAGCATCTATGAAGCGTTACAAGACTGTAGACCAGACCGAAAAAAACTGATGCTACTGTATCTGGAGCAATTACAGAAAGAAGCACCCCCAACCGAACACATACAGCGGTTCCCGCTTTTATGAGGTACAGCAGCAACAATTAACAAACCAATTTCTTAAATGTTGAGGATTCATTGAGTGTGCCGTAATACAGCGGGAACCGCTGTATTAGTAGCAATCGACCACACTGCATGGGGGAGACGAGATGCCAAAACGTTAAAAGACAGAACTCATGAATATCAGAGGGGCTCCATTGTTGGACAGGGATACAGTACAATTGCGTGGATACCTGAAGCACAAGGAAGTTGGGCATTACCCCTACTTCATGAAAGAATTAGTAGTGGGTTGGGTCTTCACCCATACTTCAAGCAGCTTCCCAGCTCAAACTTGTCTGTGAACAGAGCGTCAACCCAGTTTTAGCAGTTTTGGATGCTGAATATGGGAATGCAAGTTGGGTGCTGGCGCTAACGCAAGCTTCCATCCTTGCTGATTGTTTAATGAGAGTCCGAAAAAATGCCTGCTTATGGTCAGCACCACCAGCTTATAGTGGTCGCGGTAGACCACGAAAACATGGGCAAAAAATGAGACTCAACGACCCAACCACATGGCTTCAAGCGGATACAGAGATTGAAATTGACGAACATCCAAATTTGGGAAAAGTCCGAGTCAGACAATGGATTGACTTGCATTTTTATCGCGCCCCTGGACAAAAAGTCAATTTAATCCTGGTGGAAAGAATGAAGCCCATGTCAAACGGTCAGCCGTTTCCACCCTTATGGTTGGCTTGGGTGGGAGAAAGAACTCTACCCAAGCGAAACTGTTTGGTTTAAGTATTTACGACGCTTTGGAGTCGATCATTGGTATCGGTTTGCTAAGCAACGATTGCATTGGACATTGCCTAACTTGAGAACTCCTGAACAATCTGAGCGTTGGAGTGATTTAATGCCATTGATGAGTTGGCAACTCTGGTTGGCACAAGATTTAGTAATCGAGAATAGACTTCCTGGGCAATCTGAAGCGTATCAATTTAACTTTACTGACGTGTTGCCCAATCAATGTTTTCGCTTTTAGTTGACATTGGTACTCCAACAAAAATGCCTAAACATAGGGGAAAATCCCCCGGCTGGGAAAAAGGAAAGGTACGTACCAAGGCACCGTGCTATCCTACCGTTAAAAAACGGGTTTCTCGACGTAAAAAGTCTTCAAGGTTAGCTATTTAATCTTCTCCCTCTTGAGTTTTTGAGTAACAGCTTGCCGGATATTCAAAGGTGGCTACTTTTAGCTGCGCTCATTTTTTAGTCTAAACTACAGTTGTTTAGATGAACTGGCTACCCTGACGCAAACCATTCTTGCAACCAATAAAACCAACGATCGCGCAATCCCTGACAGCTTTACACCGAATCATCGATCCACCCGCAAGCCGAACAATCCCAATGCACCGGGGGCGTTTCATATTGGGGATAAGTCATTTCACACCGGGGACATCGATCGGTAAATAGTGGATGGGTATCCAGCAGCTCTAACTGTTGCAAGGCGTGTCCACCGCTGCCGGGCGTTGCAGGATAAGTTCGCCGTCATAGTAGCTTGCACCCTCGGGTTCCCAGAGTTCCTCCGGTTCAGCGTTAGGGTTTTCTTAAAAGTCGGGGCAAGTGTCGGTGTCTGAGCCTGTGGCGTGGACGGCACAAACTAAGTAAGGATTGCGCGCGTAGAGAAGACAGCGATGGCTCCGCCCCGGCTTACGCCTACGCATTCGGGAAGTTTGGGCATGGCGGGTGGATTGGGGTTTGGTTTAGTTTCTCCCAGAATTGGATATTGGAAGCGATCGCACTCGCGTCAAGACACCGCTGCTTTACCCGCATCAAGGATACCTCGCAAAAACTGGACTAATTCAGCAAATTGCTCTGGGTTATTTTCAAGCAACCATTCTGTAAGCATTACTGAGTGCGTAGTTTTCCTAAACTCGACCCGCGCTTCGGATAACTCGGAAAATAGCACATCGAGCAGTTTAGCTGCGTTAATATTTGCGTCAACGTATTGGGGATTTGATAAATCCTGCTGAGTAGTATCTTTCGATAAAAAATCCTTCTTTTCCTTTAACTTAACCTTATTGGTTTCCAGCCATTCTCGGACAGATTCGCTGGTAAGAGGTTGTTCTTGCCCCCCATCTTCTCGATTGAGAACGGCTGCTATAGCATCGGGATGCAGCAGGTAATTTTCATACATACACCTTTCGAGAAAATGAACTGCTTCCGAGCTCCTTTTCTGCAAATCCGCGAGATCCTGTTTAGTTCTATTTTCCCGGTCAAACACAAAACCTACAGCAGGAGGGTACAAATTATTCCCACCGCTGAGCCGTTGGTATAGGTCAAACATAACATCAACAAAGTGAGCTTTCTTTCCCAATAAATCCCCCGTGTTTTTGATGCTGACAATTTTGGTTCCTGTCAAGAGTTTTGGCTCTAGCTTTTCCAATACGAGCGGGAAGCACAGTTCCTCGGTCGGCCCTTCCACCCAAAGAATGCTGTCGGCACCGAAAACATCAGACAAACTCACTCCCAGTTCGGCTAATAGAGAGCGCTGTTCCTTAATATCTTTTGCATTCATCATTGATGCTTGGGTTTTGCCGTCCTCATATCGAAGTTTCACAATAGTTGAGGGATTGGCAGCGGAAATAATCTCGGCCGAATGAGTGGCAATAAAATATTGGTGCTGCGGAAACTCTTTGAGGATTTGTATCAGCTTCTTGGCCGCCCCTGGATGCAAATAAGATTGGGGTTCGTCAATAATAATCGGTCTGTGTTCTGGGGAAGCCAGTACCGCGTAAAGAATCGCCAGCACTTGACCGGTACCAGTTCCACAGTCTGACAAGCTAAATGCCAAGTCTTCTCTGCCGCTTTCGAGAGTTTTTGTAGGCCAAAGTAATATTTTAAGGTCGGGAGGCTGACGAGTCTGCTTCGATAAAATTTTAGTTGAAACCCATTCAAACTGTGGAAACATGGTAGAGACGTGCTGATTGAAACTTTCGTACAACTTTTTTTTACTGGGCGATTCCAATAAATGAATAACTTCAGCCAGGTTTGAAGCCCTTGAATTAAGCTCTTCATCGTTTCCCACAGAGTAGTCTCCAACAAACCGCTGGGCTTGCAATTGGGAAACGCGCTCTCTGAATGTGTGAAAAAGCGTTACAAAAAAATCTTCCTCTGTATAACTAGAATCTGTTTCATTAGTTCCTTGGTCTAAGGAAAAACGACCGCTAGCGTCTTTTCTGAGAATATTTTTGTTTCGGTTTCTTGAAGAGCCTATAGTAAATTTTTCGGGTCGATAGTCTGTTAATTTTATAGCCGGATCTAAATCTTTGATTGAAATGCCATCCCGGTTTACTGAATTAGCCGTCGATTTTGAAACAGTTAACTCTACATCGCTGGGATTGTCCATCCACTTTTGGAATAAAGCCAGCACTTCGGATGCGGGCAAGTACGAATTGCCAGCCGAAGACAATCCTACATAACAGTTGGGTGATAAATTATCGAACAGGCTGTGAATTTCTGCTTTTGTGAAGATTAAAGTTACTTTGGCGACCGATTCTCGGATTGGCGTTGAATTGGGTTGCGGAAGCGTTTCGATACTGCGGTGCGGGCTTGTCTCAAAGCTCAAGCTCAGAGCTTCCAGCAGCGCTGTTTTCCCTGAATTGTTGGCTCCCACAATAATATTGATGCCGGGTTGAAATTCTAACACCCCAGACTCCCGGAATGACTTGTAATTAAGTAACTGAAGACGAGAGATGTACATAGCTGTGTTTAGGGGCAAACTTTAATCAATAAACTAGCGCAGTTGTAGAAGCGATCGCACTTCTGGTCAGTTAATCCCATTCGGCAAGTATAAATCGTCACCGGGCCGCCGCCGCTCGATAACTTCTTGCCGATACTCCAACATAACCGAATCAACGAATTTACCAAACCGCACATTGTACTTTCTTTCAGTGCGCTTGTGGCTAAATGCTGCATCAGCCCGCCGTTCGATAGATTCTGCTATGCTAGCTTACACTAAAAACCGACTTCATAACTCCAATTGCATCGACTTTGTACCCACCGTCGGGTAACTGGTAAACGTGAAGGTTTACTAATCAATCAATTGTTTTTTGGGTGAAAAAATTAGTTGGGTGGCTACCGAACCCACCAAGTTCGGTTTTCTGCACCGCTGTACTGCACGCCTCAAACAAACGTTCGATGTCCCGAAGCAGCTCCTTCGCCAGCCATCGCGTAGAATGCTAAAGTTTTGCCTATCGTATCAAATTTTTCAGGGTGTATTTTGCAAGACAATGGCAATATGTTACACAAAACCGAAAACAGTTGCTAACATTGTAAAAAAGCGTTAAGTACCTTCTTATGGCAACCGTTTTTATCGGAGCCAGAATCCCGCCCGCGCTCTCGGAAAAACTTTCGGAGTTCGTTAATCGGGTGGGCGCAACTAAGTCCGAGATTTTGACAGCGGCGTTGGTTCAGTATTTGGGTATAACAGAAGATTTGCCATTGAGTCAGCGGATGGTGGAGTTAGAGAAGCGGATGACCGCGCTAGAAGCTAGGTTTTACGGCTAATTCAGCATTTTTAAATAGGAGTCGATCTGTGAGCAACCCAAGAGGTTTAATCGCTATCTCTGGCTGCGATAATGCCAACCGGATTGGTGATGTTATTTTCGTTCACGGACTCGGTGGCGATGCGCGAGGGACATGGCATCCCGCAGGGAAACGCGATGATAACAACTTCTGGCCGACTTGGTTGGGAGAAGAATTACCCGATATGGGTATTTGGTCGCTGGGGTACGAAGTAGAACCCTTTAAATGGAAGGGCAATACCATGCCGTTGGTGGATCGGGCAACCAACACTTTAGCCGTTCTCGACTCTCACGAAATTGGCGATCGCCCCCTAATCTTCATTACTCATAGCTTAGGGGGGCTGTTGGTCAAGCAAATGCTGCGCCACGCTTTGGATTATGGAAATCCTGAATGGAAGATAATCGTCGAGGAAACTAAGGGCGTTGTTTTTTTGTCCACGCCTCACTCCGGCTCCAATATGGCGAATTGGGTCAAGTATATTGGTGGAATTCTCCAAGCCTCTGTCAGCGTTGACGAGTTAGAAGCGCATCATTCCCGGCTGCGCGAACTGACCGAAGTGTATCGAAATCACGAATGGCTCAGTCAGATTCCCATACAAATCTACTGTGAGAAGCAAAAAACTTCTGGGTTTCTGGTTGTGGACGAAACTAGCGCTAATCCTGGCATAAAAGGTGTAACGCCTATTCCAATGGATGATGATCATCTTTCAATTTGCCGACCTTCGTCGCGAGAAAGTTTGCTTTATCGACGAGTAAGGGAATTTATAAAAAAAAAGTTACCTTCTTCCAACCGTCTCAGACCATCAATCAGACTATCATCAATCAGGGCAATGCAGCGTTAGCTCTAAACAATTATGATGTTTTATTAGCTGCTGTAGACACAATTAACAGTTGCTACTT
>JAUBOG010000938.1:0-1028 GCA_036700105.1 Microcoleus occultus BM001215583 | reverse complement strand
GCCCCCCCTTGGTAAGGGGGGAGCAAGAGTTTGAATCGCAGTGCCAGGTATCGGAAACGTAGACTGGGCATGGCTTCGTGGCTTTGGGCTTTGTACTAAATCTTTATGAAATCCTGAAACGCTTAGATGTTACACTTTACAAGTCTCGACGCGAGAGAAGAGAAACCCAATACTCCTCCTCCAAATAAATCCACCAATTCCCATATCCATCATTCGACCCGATCACTGGGAGGTGTGCTTCTGGTGCTTTCTCTGAAAAAGTGAGGTAGTTGTAGTACAGCCACTCGTTCTTTTTTCTCCAACCTACCCGATCGCCAAACGCTTCCCATACTTTTTCATCATATTGACTGGTTCCTCCCAGACTTTGATAGATGCGCTTCTGCACGCTAAAGCCGAAGTGCCCATTGCTGTATTTTACCCAAAGTTGGTCAATAGTTCGCAAGTCCTCGCAGGGAAATTTTTCAATATTTTCTGTATCCAGCCATCCCTCTTCCTCCCTACCCGCCACCTTCAACATCACTCTCGCCGTTTCCTCATCCGCCTCTTTCCACTTTTTAGCCGCCAATAAATTCCGCAAGTTTATATAATCCATTCCCACGGCTGAAACTACCCGTGTAGTCTCAGCAGCCACAGGTTTCGGTATCAGCAAATCCAACCATTCCTGCACCGACTGCGGACGATTTTGCGGTTCCAACTCCATCCCTTTCATAATCGCCGCATTCACCCTGTCGCTAATTTCAGAATTGAATTGCTTTGGCGGAGTTAAAGCAATATTTTGCTTCCTGAATTGCGACGGAAACGGCAACTCACCAGTCAACATGACATAAAGCGTTGCTGCTAGGGAATAAACATCAGTATAAGCACCAAGTTCGGCGCGTTTTTCTAATAATTCTATCGGTGCGTAACACTCAGTCCCGGAATTGCTATTTGTCCGCAATTTCCCAGGCGCTGTCACCTGTCGCGCCAAGCCAAAATCAATCAAAACTGCACCCCCCTGGCCCCCCTGAGCAAGAGAAGAACCCCCCAGG
>JAUBOG010000160.1:0-12794 GCA_036700105.1 Microcoleus occultus BM001215583 | reverse complement strand
TTATGGGGGTGGGTGGGGGGGGGGTGCTTTGTATTTTTGCAAGAGTTCTAATATTTGCTGTTAAATATCACTTGCTGGATGAATCTACAAAACGATTCGAGTTACATTTATTTACACGGATTTGCTTCAAGTCCAGATTCAGCTAAGGCTAAATATTTCCGCGATCGGTTTTTTTCTCTCGGAATTGACCTAAAAACTCCCGATCTCAATCAAAACGATTTTTCAAGTCTCACCCTCACCCGCCAGTTGCGGCAAATAGAAACAGAATTTTTGCCAACTCAATCCTCTCGATCCCAGACAAAAAACGTAAAAAATTTAGGGGGAGTTACTATCATCGGGTCTAGTTTTGGGGGGCTGACAGCGGCTTGGTTGGCTCAGCGACAATTATCAGTAAAGCAAATAGTTTTGTTAGCGCCTGCTTTTCAATTTCTCGGCCACTGGCTGCCGCTGTTGGGACAGCAGCAGTTGGAAAAGTGGGAGTCTGAGAAATATTTGCCCGTTTACCACTACGGCGAACAGCGATATCTGCCGTTGAATTATCAGTTTGTGACCGATATGGCTCAGTATCCTGAAGAAAAATTAATGCGAGCGGTGCCTGCGTTAATTGTTCACGGCAAGCATGATACAATAATACCGGTTCAAGCTAGCAGAAGTTTTGCCGATAACCGTCCCTGGGTGCAATTAATAGAACTCGAAGACGATCATTCTTTGGGAAATGTCCTAGGGGAAATCTGGGAAGCGATTCAAAAGTTTTGCCAATTCAACTAAAATTTGATTAAATTGCCAGTAGTAACAATCAAATGATTGAACAAGATCGATCGACTCGCACCTTAGCCGTTGACATTGGCGGAAGTGGCATCAAAGTTATGGTTTTGGACGGTGAAGGTCAACCCCAAACTGAACGCAGCCGGGTAGAAACGCCTCAACCCCCGAAGCCGGAACCGGTATTGGAGGCGATCGCCTCTTTAGCCAGCGGACAAGGGGAATTTGACCGAGTATCCGTCGGTTTCCCCGGCGTCGTGCGTCTGGGCGTCATCAAAACCGCAGCGAATTTAGAGCCGTCTTGGATAGATTTTGACCTAGAAACTACCCTCAAAGATCGCTTGGGAAAACCTGTGCGAGTAGCCAACGATGCGGACATTCAGGGATTGGGAGCAATTGCCGGTACTGGGGTAGAATTAGTAGTTACCCTCGGTACAGGCTTCGGTTCTGCCTTATTTGTGGATGGTGTCTTGGTGCCAAATCTAGAATTAGGACATCACCCCTTTCGGAAAGGGGAAACCTACGAACAGCAATTAGGGCGATCGGCTTTAGATACCATCGGCGCTAAAAGGTGGAACCGCCGTCTGGAAAAGTCGATCGTTTCGCTGCAAAATCTGTTTAGTTTGGATTACTTATACCTAGGCGGCGGCAATACTAAAAAGATTGTTTTTGATTTACCGCCCCTGGTGAAAATAGTACCGAATGTCAGCGGTTTATTGGGCGGGATTGCTTTGTGGCGCGATTGAATAAACCTAGTGGCAATCAGTGTCCGTCAATATCAAAGAAACCGGGTTTTGAGCCAAAATTAAAGGCAATAATCCTGTATTTTCGTAAAAAACCCGGTTTCTGCGTCCAGAAGATTTGACTTGCGTTGTGGGCTGATACGTTAGAGAAGCTTGCAGGAGACGATCGCCCTTTTTGAAATTATTAGCCCATCGGATCTCGGTAGCGTTTGGGTTCATCTTTGCGAAACAGATTCGCCAAACCGAGGATGCCCAACAAACCCAAAGCACCCCAGTGATTGTTGTCCCGCTTGCTTTCTTGAAACGGAGTTCTGTCTACAATAACTCGGTTAGAATCAGTATTGTTCTGTGCCGGAGCGGACTGCGTTTGAGCCGAGGCAGGCATAGCTGAAGGCAGAACAGCCAAACTCACAGCTATGAGGGTAGCGGCGGCATTTTTAGATATATCGGAAGGATTGACTTTCATACTCGGTTTCCACATATCAGCAGTTACTTTATCAAAATAATCAATTTGCCGCGATGCCTGCATCAATCGATCGACAGAAACTAAATTGCCTCTCTCCTCTTGCTTTCGAGATAGAAGAAGCTCTATGCTAAGTTCAGATGCTTGCAAACAGACGATCTCAAATAAAAAGTCTTTAATTATACCATGCTTCCATTTATCCGAAAAGATTTAGCCGAACTTGCCGCCTACACTCCCCATCCGGGCGGCGCATCAGGAGAATCGGCGCACTCGGAAAGTGCGATCGATCGCCTGGATACCAATGAATGCCCCTACGATTTGCCAGCGGAATTAAAACAAAAGCTAGCTTGGACTTACCAGCAGCTAATTGAGACAAACCGCTATCCCGACGGCGGACACGCAGCGCTCAAAGAGGCGATCGCCCAATACGCCAACGAATCCCTAAATACCGCCGGGCTAGGGGCTGAATCTATTTCTCTCCCCCCCCTTAACAAGGGGGGGCTAGGGGCGGTTCCACAGCCAAAAACAGCCCTTACAGCCGACAATATTTCGGTAGGGAACGGTTCCGACGAATTAATTCGATCGCTCTTAATCGCGACTTGCTTGGGCGGCGCCGGCTCGATTTTCGTCGCCAATCCCACCTTTTCGATGTACGGAATTATCGCCCAAACCCTCGGGATTCCCGTTGTGAGTTGCAAGCGAAAAGAGGATAATTTTGAAATCGATATCGAAGCTGCTAACAGGGCGATGGGCCAAAATCAAAATCCTCCAGTACGGGTAGTTTTCGCCGTTCATCCCAATTCCCCCACAGCCAATGCTTTGACAGCCGATGAAATAGAATGGCTGTCAAGTTTGCCGCCACAGATATTAGTAGTAATTGACGAAGCCTATTTTGAATTCAGCCAAAATACTTTAGCAGACCGATTGAAGCAACATCCGAATTGGATAATTTTACGCACATTTTCCAAAGCATTTCGATTGGCTTCCATGAGAGTCGGATATGCGATCGCCAATCCCGAACTCGCAGCCGCCCTAGAAAAAATCCGCCTCCCCTACAACCTCCCCGCTTTTTCGCAAACCGCCGCCGAGTTTGCCTTAGCGCAGCGGCAGTTATTGCTAGCAGTAATTCCCGAAATTATCGCAGAAAGAGCCAAATTAATTGCAGCGCTAACTCAGCATCAAAAATTGCAAGTTTGGCCGAGTGCGGCTAACTTCGTTTACCTGCGGGTGAAAGCCGGTGAGGGCGAATCTGCGGAACGGGAACACAAACAAATCATGCAGCAGCTAAAAGCTCAAGGAACGTTAATTCGGCACACCGGGGGAGGTTTGCGGATTACGGTAGGGAGTCCCGAGGAAAATCAGCGAACTTGCGATCGAATTTCTGGGATTTTAACTTGATAAAAACCCTAAAAAATGCGGTCGAATCAGCGAAATTAATCAAATTACATAGAGTGTTTGGTTTCGTGCCTCAACCCAACACTACACTATTAAGTAATACCAATTTAATGTGAAGTTGCCTATAGAGAGATAGCTTTTCTGGTGCGTTTATGAGTCGTAGTTTAAAAATCACAATAGAGGAAAGTGCAGAATTGTTAGAAAAACAACTAAAAAATACTCGTACTGCAAGCCTTAAAGAACGAATACAAGTATTATGGTGGTTAAAAACAGGGCAAGTACAGGAGCATCAAGAATTAGCACATCGTTTGGGTAGAGACAAATCTACGATAACGGGCGTGGTTACAAAAGTATCGACGGGGTGGATTATCGGAATTATTATTGGTGAAAAAAGCCCCAGGATAACAACCCCACTTGACTCTGGGCGCCTTAGCAGGACTCAAAGAACGTTTAGAAAAATGAGCAGCCTTCAAAAGCTACGGAGAAATTGTGGAATGGCTGAAAAAAGATTATAGTCTCGAACTGACTTATGCAACAGTTTATGCGTGGGTTCATTATCGCTTCCAAGCAAAATGGAAAGTGCCACGTCCGCAAAGTGCTTTACACGACGTAAAAGCAGTGGAACTTTTAAAAAAAACATCATCCCAGCAGTCTTGAGGTTTCAAAATTTTTTTGGTAAGGGTAAACGGCTACGATATTTGTGTCAAGATGAAACCCGTTTAGGACTCAAAACGTTGACGGGAAAAGTAATTACAGCCCGGGGGGTAAAACCAGTTGCTCTCATACTGTGGAAGCGTGAAAGTTTTTGGTTGTATGGGGTAGTCGAACCAATGAGATTGCTGGCATTTTTGCCAAGAATATGCCCATCTTAAGGGAGAAGATTTTCAGCAATTTATTGACGCTCTGTCTCTACAATTGGGTGAAGATATTGCCCTGATTCAAATGGATCGAGCGGGTGCTCATATCACTAATGAACTCTCATGGCCCGAAAATTTAATTCCTGTCTGTCAGCCCTCACATAGTCCAGAACTTAATCCAATTGAGCTGGTCTGGGAATATATCAAACAGCAACTTGTTGGAGAAGTTTTTACAACTCTTGGGCAATTACGAGAGCGCTTGCAACAAGTTCTTGAAAATATCACTCCCGAACAAATCTGTTCGTTGTCATCTTACAATTTTATTCTTGAAGCTCTATTCTATGCAGCTTCATATTAAATTGGTATAAGGGGTTTACGCGATCGAAAAGTTGCCTACCAGCATCTAGAAATCTTGGATCGATGGGTGCTCTGGTTGCAATGTTTATATCAATAGATTCCCAGGAAGCTGGGTCTACTTCTCTTGCTCCACGTTCAGCAACATTATCCCCTATAGCTTGTGCGCGAGAGCCTAGCTGAGATTCCAATACATCATCATCCAGCTCCCACAAACTTGATACAATTTTTTCAAATTCTGCCATTGTTTATCTCCAGGCTTTAGTTAATTAAAGTTTTACTGATTATTCTGATAATATGAAAAAATTTCCGAAAACCGATTAATGCAGTTTAATCCCGATCTAGTAAAATTTCCCAAATCTCAACTGCCAGAATTAAATATTGGTAATAGTCGCAGGAAGAAGGAAAGCAACGTACTAATTTTCACACAGATACACGGATTAATTATTCAAAATTATCTGGTTTACAGTTGTTTCTGAATGATTTAACGACAGAGACGCAGAGAACACAGAGTCAGCTCAGAGAGAGATGGAGAATTCCAATTAGGAATTCCCAATTCCCAAACGTACCTGATTTAAATCAGAAATGCTATGATTGAATCGCAAATGCTTGTTTGACATCCGGGCGCAGCAGGTAGTAAATGCAGCCAACTGCAAAACCGAGAATTAAAAAATTTGCGCCAGCGCCTGCGGTGCCGAACAGTTTGGCCAACTGCGCCAGTGCGGCGATCGCATGGACGATGAAGGTTCCCACCCAAGCCCAACTTTTGAGCTGATACAAACCCCAAGTTAAAATTAAAGAAGCAATTCCAATAATCAGACTGATCGCGGCAAAAAGGGCGATCGCCCCGCCGATCACCGTCCCCACTTTCGCCCCGCCGAGGGCACCGCCGATTCCGCCAAAAAGACCCGCAAAAAATAAGATGACCAAGCCGTCGAACAGGCTGAAGACGGCGCTAAGTAGCTGCAAAATTGCCAGAATGGTGACACTTTGAGGGCGATTCATAGGGGTAAATTTTCCAGTTTTAAGGGGATTTGAAAAATATCTTACCTTGTTGAGCTGTAGTTGCTCGGTCGATCGACCTCGAACCCAGCCGCGATCGCACCCTCGGAAAGCCCCAACCAGCCAATAATCCAGGCGGTGCGGTCGAACTTGTTCGCCTCTAGCTCTTTTGGCTGAGAAAATTTAACATTTTTTAATAAATTGCAAACATTAGCTATAATTGTTTACAGGTGCTGGTTGGGGAACTTTTTTAAAATCACCCGATCGGATGAGTCCCAAAGACGATGCCGAGCATCAGAAAAAATTTTACCTTAAAGGTAATCCTGAGATTAAATTAGGTGAGTCGGTATGATCGTTAGCCCTAAAAAAGAAACTGCTCAGGTCAAGGTGGAAGATACTCAGACAGCAGACACCAAGGCCGCAGAGACTAAAATTGCAGATACAAAAACCGCCCAAAAGCAGTCTCCGAAGAAACCCGCGTCGAAATCGAAGCGGTGGGCGATCGGGTTGGTTGCAGCCGGGCTGCTAGCTGTGCCGACCACCATATATATAGTAAATAGCAAATCGCAGCCGAAAGCAGACGCGATCGCCACTATGACTGTGCCGGTGGAAGCGCAAAACCTGACAGTGCGGATCACATCTAGCGGCACGGTGCAGCCCGTACAGCGCGTGAACCTCAGCCCCAAAGGTTCGGGGCGGATCGCAGAGTTGTTTGTCGAACAGGGCGATAAAGTCGAAGCAGGGCAAATTATCGCGCGCATGGAAAGCCGCGACGTAGAAGCCCAACTCGCTCAAGCCAAGGCCCGCGAAGCTAGTATTCGAGCCAAACTAGCCAAAATTGAAGCCGGGAATCGCTCCGAAGACATCGCCAGCGCGCGAGCACGCTTAGATCAAGCTGAAGCCAGTCTCGCCCAACTCC
Organism: Microcoleus occultus BM001215583; assembly: GCA_036700105.1. GTDB lineage: Bacteria > Cyanobacteriota > Cyanobacteriia > Cyanobacteriales > Microcoleaceae > Microcoleus. The sequence goes on along the minus strand of JAUBOG010000160.1, from coordinate 6,299 downwards.
AAGCCGGCAGCCGCGCGGAAACAGTTGCAGGAGCCAGAGCCCGCTTGCAGCAAGCTCAAGCCGGTTTGCAGCAACTCAAAGCCGGCAGCCGCGTGGAAGCAATCAGTCAAGGGCGAGCTAAATTAGCGCAAGCTCAGGCTCGTTTAGCAGACGCTCAAACTGGTAGTTTGAAACAAGAAATTGCCCAAGCACAAACCCAAATTGATTCGAGTAAAGCTCAAGCCGAACTGACAGCTAAACGGGTAGAACGCAACCGATCGTTAGTGCAAGAAGGTGCTCTGGCTCAAGATAAACTCGATGAACTGATCAAAGAAAATCGCACTGCCCAAGCTAGAGTAACAGAATCCCAAAAACGCTTGCAACAACTGCAACAAAATCGGCTGTCGCAAATCCAGCAACTGCAAGCTGCTGTGGAAGTCGAACAGCAAGCATTGAAGCAGTTGCAAAACGGCACGCGATCGGAAGAAATTGCTAAAGGCGAAGCCGAAGTTGCCGAAGCTCAAAGCAAATTAGCAGAAGTAGAAAACGGCAACCGCCCCGAAGAAATCGCCAAAGCCGAAGCCGCAGTTGCTGAAGCCAGAAGCCAATTAGCAGCACAAGAAAACGGTTCTCGCCCGGAAGAAATAGCTCAAGCTAAAGCTGAATTAGCGGAAGTTCAAGCTCAAGTCCGCTTTCAAGAAGTGCAGTTGGAAGATACTAAAGTTCGCGCTCCGTTTGCGGGAGTAATTACCCAACGGTACGCGATTCAGGGAGCGTTTGTAACTCCGGCAACTTCGGCATCGGAAGCAACTTCGGCAACTTCAACATCGATCGTGGCTCTCGCCAGAGATGTGGAAGTTTTAGCAAAAGTTCCAGAGGCTGATATCAGTCAAATTAAACCGGGTCAAATAGTGGAAATAGTCGCCGATGCTTATCCAGATAAGGTGTTTAAAGGCAAGGTTAAATTGATTGCGCCGGAAGCTGTGAAAGAACGGGATGTGACGCTGTTTCAAGTGCGAGTGGCGATCGACACCGGCAAAGATTCGCTCCAATCGGGGATGAACGTCGATCTGAGATTTGTCGGTCAAAAACTGAGCAATGCTTTGGTTGTCCCGACTGTGGCAATTGTCACTAATAAAGGTCAAACGGGTGTGTTGGTTCCCGATGAGAAAAAAGAGCCCAAGTTTAAGCCTGTGACGGTTGGATCTACTATTGGCAACAAGATTCAGATTTTGGAGGGTGCGAAGGCTGGCGATCGGGTTTTCACCGAACTTCCTCAAGGTAAAAAACTCGAGGATATTATCAAGAATCAAAAGTAGTCATTAGTCAGTTGAAAGTTGACAGTTGTTAGTCATTAGTAGGGTGCGCAATGCGCACCTTACGCAATTCTTAATTACCCATTACTAATTACCCAATAGAAAATCCAAAATCTAAAAAATCCTCAATCGAAAATCCAAAATCCAAAATCTAAAATCGAATTATGGATATTGTTGAAAGCGTCAAAATGTCCGTCACAACATTGATGGCAAACAAGCTCCGCAGCAGCCTGACAATGTTAGGAATTATCATCGGCAATGCTTCCGTCATTGCGATGATCGGCATCGGTGAAGGAGCTAAAACATTCATCGCGGGACAAGTTAACTCTCTGGGTTCAAACTTGCTATTTGTGATTCCCGGAAGTCCTGAAGCGCAAAGCCGTCCGGTGATTCCGCCCCAAACTTTGGTAGTGGAAGATGCAGAGGCGATCGCCTCTCAAGTTCCTTCTGTCGAAGCAGTCGCACCTACTCTCAACGACAGCCAAATTGTTACCTTCCGCAACAAAAATGTCTCGTCTTCGATTGTGGGAACCACTCCCGAATTTCTGACTGTCAGAAGTTTTGATGTTGCCCAAGGTAGATTTTTAAGCAAATTAGATTTACAAAGGGAAGAAAATGTAGTAGCTTTAGGCTCCGAAGCAGCAGAACAATTGTTTGGAAATACACAGCCGCTCGGTCAATACATCCGCATCAAGAATTCGACTTTTCAAGTAATCGGGGTGATGCAGGCAAAAGGTTCGAGTTTTGGCGACAATCAAGATATGAACGTTTATTTGCCGCTAACAACAATGGCAAACCGCATCGTCGGTCGCTCGTCTCCCTACGGCACAAAAGTCACATTTATTTCGGTTTCTATTAAAGATGAAACTCTGATGCAAGCCGCTCAGTTTCAAATAGAAAATTTGCTGAGATTGCGTCACAAAATTACGAAAGAGGATGATTTTACTGTCCGAAATCAGAAAGATTTAATGAATACTTTGGGGACTATTACTAGCGGTTTGACGTTGATGTTGGCTTTTGTGGCGGCAATTTCGCTGTTTGTGGGCGGTATCGGGATTATGAATATTATGCTGGTTTCTGTGACTGAACGCACGAAGGAAATTGGACTCAGAAAGGCGATCGGAGCTTCTCAGCAAGATATCCTGATTCAGTTTATGATCGAGTCTGTGATTTTGTCGGCAGCGGGCGGTGCGATCGGCACTGGATTCGGTATCGGCGGCGTGCTGTTGGTGGCTGCTTTCAGTCCTTTGCAAGCTAGTGTTTCGCCAGTGGCGATCGCCCTTGCAGTCGGTGTTTCCGGCGGTATCGGCTTGTTTTTCGGCGTCGTACCCGCAAAACAAGCTGCAAAATTAGATCCGATCGTCGCACTCAGAAGTGCTTGAGAAGTCATTGGTTATGGGTTATTTGTTATTGGTTATTTGTTGCTGACAATTCCCAAATACCAATAAACATCTCCCATAATTATTGTGGAACAGGCATCCTGCCTGTTTTTGACTGTTTTTTTGGTGCGCAGTGCGCACCCTACTCAAATAACCAATAACCAATAACTAATAACAAATTATGAATTTTATTGAAAGCGTTAAAATGGCCGGTCAAACATTACTAGCGAACAAAACTCGCAGCAGTTTAACGATGATCGGGATGATTGTGGGTAACGCTTCAGTAATTGCGATGATTGGCATTGGAGAAGGCGCGCAAAAATTTGTAGCAGGGCAAGTTCAATCTCTGGGTACTAATGTCTTGATCGTGAGGCCGGGAGTGCCCAATGCGAGGCGGAGTTCGATCGGCAATGCGCCTCAAACACTGGTAATAGAAGATGCAGAGGCGATCGCAACTCAAGTCCCTTCCGTGCAAGGCGTTTCCGCAGAACTTAACAGTTCGGAAATTGTTCGCTACAGCAACAAAAATGTTTCGGCTTTGATTTTTGGCACGATTCCAGAATTTCTAGAAGTCAGAAGTTTTGAAATGGCTAAGGGGCGATTTTTGACCGAAATTGATGTCAAACAAAACAGCCAAGTTGCGGTTCTGGGTTCGGAATTAGCCGAGAAGCTTTTTGGCAATACTAATCCGCTGGGGGAACAGATACGTATCAAAAATGTCAGCATGAAAGTAATTGGAGTATTGGCACCGAAAGGCACATCTTTCGGTACGAATTTTGACAATTCCGCCGCAGTGCCGATCGCCACAATGGCCAACCGCATCGTCGGGCGCAAATCTCCCTACGGTTTGGCTGTCACCTCGCTGTTTATTTCGATTAAAGATGAATCGCAAATGGATGCGGCGCAATTTCAGGTAGAAAATTTGCTGAGACTGCGGCATAAAATTACTACCGAAGATGACTTTACTGTTAGAAACCAGAAAGATTTAATGGCAAGAATGGGGGCGATTTCTGGCGCTTTGACGATTATGCTAACTGCGGTTGCCAGTATTTCCCTATTAGTCGGCGGCATTGGGATTATGAACATCATGCTGGTTTCCGTCAGCGAGCGCACTCAGGAAATCGGGCTCAGAAAGGCGATCGGCGCATCCCAACAAGATATCTTGTTTCAATTTATTGTCGAAGCGGTGATTTTATCGGCCGCCGGAGGAATTGTCGGCACTTGCGTCGGCGTCGGGGGCATTTTGCTCGTAGGTAATTTCACGCCCCTGCAAGCGGGTATTTCACCAGTGGCGATCGCCCTTGCTGTCAGCGTCTCCGGTGGCGTCGGCCTCTTCTTCGGCGTTGTCCCCGCCCGCCAAGCCGCCAAACTAGACCCGATCGCAGCTTTGAGAAGTGCGTAATAAATATTTACTTACGTAAGTATACAATGCGTTCGTTTTATGATGTTACACGCATCTTTATCTAAACTTTAAAAACAACAGATATTTTGTAAAGAATTCACAAAAATATCGTTTTTATGCAATTTTAATGCTCGTACTATTACGCAGTTTGACAGTACACAACTTCATAAAAAACCCGTTAAATATTAAAGATTTAATAAAGTTCCTTTAGGGCGTTTACAGTTCAGCCATAAAGTTGATTAAGCTTAAACCAGCAGCAAATAGACATCAGCATCTACAGAAAATACAGAGCCGGGCAATTTAATCTTAATATCCAATAAATAAACATGGCATCCCTCACCCCAAGTTCTAAATTTGACTTTCTAGCAGGAACCACCCAAGCCGACACAATTAAAGGATTCGATGGCAACGACATACTTTACGCCAACAGCGGAGACGACCTTCTCGGAGGCGATGCAGGCAAAGACAAAATCTGCGGCGACCAAGGCAACGATACGATTTTCGGCGGCGCAGACAATGACATCCTCTGGGGAGGAAAAGGCAGCGACTTAATTTCCGGCGAATCCGGCAACGACACCATTTACGGCGGTGAAGGCAGCGATAGCATGACCGGCGGCGCAGGAGATGACATATTTGCCATCAGTAAAGGCAGCGGCGGATCGACAGTAGCCACAGCCGACTTTATCTCCGATTTCGGCAGCGGAAATGACAAAATTCGACTGCTAGACGGCCTGACTTTTAACGATTTAAACATCCAGCAAGGGACGGGCGCCAACAGCAACAGCGCGGTAATTCAAGACAAAGTTACCGGGGAATATTTAGCAGTATTGCAAGGAGTCAACAGCAGCAGCATCAGCAGCAGCAACTTTACCACCTTTATATCGGGAAACGCCGTCACAGACTGGAACAGCGCCTTGCTCGACGCCGTGCGGACAGCCAGCACCGCGCCTCCTTTGGCCTCGCGCAACATGGCAATGGTTCAGGCAGCGATTTACGACTCTGTTAACTCCATCACCAAAAAATACAGCCCTTACAAAGTCAGCATCGATGCACCAGCAGGCGCATCACCAGAAGCAGCCACAGCAGCCGCCGCCCACCGCGTCTTAGTCAGCCTCTATCCAGCCCAAGCAGTCAAATTCAATCAAACATACGCATCCTCATTAGCCAAAATTCCCGATGGGAAATCCAAAAACGATGGTATCGCGATCGGACAGCAAGTAGCAGACCAAATTATCGCTTGGCGGAGTGCAGACGGCGCCAGCAAAGTCGTGTCCTACACGGCGAAAACAGACCTCGGCAGTTGGGTGTCCACTCCTCCCGCCCTCGCCGCCGCCCTGGCGCCGCAGTGGCCCGACGTTACTCCGTTTGCGATGACTAGCGGTTCTCAGTTCCGCCCGGCCGGCCCCCCCGCCCTGGATAGCGCCAAGTACGCAGAGGAACTTAACGAAGTCAAAGAAATCGGCAAAAGTGACAGCCTCACGCGCACGCCAGACCAAACAGCCATCGCCAAATTCTGGGCCAACGGCGCCGGTACTTTTACCCCTCCAGGCCACTGGAATCAAATCGCCCAAGAAGCAGCGGCCCTGTCGGGTAACTCCCTGGAAGATAACGCCCGCTTGTTCGCGCTGCTGAATATTGCCCAAGCCGATGCAGCTATTGTCTCCTGGGATGCCAAGTACCAGTACAATTTGTGGCGGCCTGTGACAGCTATCCGCCAAGCTGACACAGACAACAACCCGAATACCGCGATTGATGCTGGGTGGACTCCGCTGCTAACTACTCCGCCTTTCCCCGAGTACACCTCGGGCCACAGTACCTTTAGCGGTGCGGCAGAGCCTGTTATGAATGCTGTATTCGGTGCGGATTACGGCTTTGCGGACAAGGGAGATAAAACTGTCAACAGTTTGCGGACTTTTGACAACTTTGCCGAAGCTGCTGACGAATCGGGGATTAGCCGCATTTACGGAGGCATCCATTTCATGAGTGCTAATGTAGATGGTTTGAGTTCTGGTAGAAAGGTGGGGAACTATGTTGTCGATAATTTCTTGAAGGCGTAGAAAGTCGAGGCGGGTTGAGGAGATTATATCAAGTCCGAGCGATCGCTTACATTTATTAGACATCTGGCAAAAAGATATTCAAGAACAGGCATCCTGCCTGTTCCACAATAATTATGGGAAATGTCTATCATTTGAGTGCGAGCTTCTAGCTCGCGAGCTAGAAGCT
>JAUBOG010000015.1:0-32723 GCA_036700105.1 Microcoleus occultus BM001215583 | reverse complement strand
GGTAGTAAATCCCTGATTCTCACTAATAAATTGTCGGCCGAAATGCTTCGCCCTTCCTTGCCAAATAGAGATGCACCCCCTTACCAATCACTATCAAGTAGGGTGCGCAATGCGCACCTTACCAATCACCGATTACCAATTAGCACAAATTATGAAAAACTGGCAAAGTATTCTCTTATATTTAGGTGTAGCGTATATAGTTTTGTTGTTAGGCCCGATCGCCGGATTTGATTTGCCCAAAATTGTTGGCGAAATATTCCGCAGCCCAGAAGTGCTGATTCAACAGTTGTTAGTGGGTTTAGTCAACGGCGCGCTGATTGCAATTATTGCTTTGGGTTACACGATGGTTTACGGAATTATTGAGTTAATCAATTTTGCTCACGGCGATTTGTATATGTTGGGTGCTTTTGCTTCGCTAACGGTATTCGGGGCTTTTGGCATTCAAGACGGCGCGCCTTTAGGTACTGCAATACCGGTGATGTTAGTCGCTTTAATTGTATGTTCGCTGTTTTGTGCGGGGCTGAATATTGTTGTCGAAAAGTACGCTTATCGGCCTTTGCGAAATGCTCCGCGTTTGGCTCCCTTAATTTCGGCGATCGGGGTTTCGTTTATTTTCCAAAATATGGGATTATTTTGGGGAGGTTTGAAAGCTTTTTTTCCGGTGATGGGTTCTAATTCGGCAGCACCGAAAAGTTTTCCCGATTTGTTGCCGCGCGTTGATATTCTCAAAGCTATGGGAATTCAAACGACTATTGTCTTTACTACAAAAGATTTAATTGTGTTGGTGGTGGCTGTGGTATTGATGGTTTTGCTTCACGTGTTCGTGCAGTACACTCGTCTGGGAAAGGCGATGCGGGCAACTGCTCAAAGCCGCGATGCTGCTAAAATCATGGGAATTAATGTCGATCAAATTATTGCTCTGACTTTTTTGATTGGTGGAGCTTTGGCTGGTTCGGCGGGTATTTTGGTGGGTTTGTACAACAATACGATCGTGTTTACGATGGGGTTTACGGCGGGTTTGAGGGCTTTTACGGCGGCGGTTTTGGGGGGTATTGGTAATATTGTGGGGGCGATGTTAGGAGGGGTTTTGATTGGGTTGCTGTCGTCTTTGAGCGACCAGTATTTGTCGAGTCGCTGGACTAATGCTTGGGTGTTTGGAGTTTTGGTGGTGATTTTGGCTTTTCGGCCTGGAGGTTTGTTGGGCGAAAACGTTCAAGAGAAAGTGTAATTTGGAAATGGAGAAAAGGGGTATGTCAAACAAGATAATTCAAGCAATTTAACTGGTTCCCAAGCAGAGCCTGAGAACTGATGTCACTCTTGCTCTGCCTCCGATCGCCAAATCTGCTAATTATAGCAATATTATGATAAAGTAAATGTGGATGACGAGGGTCGAAAACTGTGCCCGAAACAAAAGTTATTTTTTATCAAGATCGAGATGGCGTGGCTCCAGTTCTGGAATGGCTTAAGCTCCTCCTAAAACACGATCGCAAAGGCTATGCTAACTGTGTGGCGCGAATTCAACAACTAGCAAGTACAGGTTACGAGTTACGACGACCTGTGGCAGATTACCTGCGTGACGGAATTTATGAATTACGGGCAAAGCATCTTCGGGTGCAGTATCGCATTTTGTACTTCTTTTCTGGGCAGAATGTAGCGATTTTGGCTCATGCCATCACAAAAGATGAGGATCGAGTCCCTGATACAGAGATGGAGCGGGCAATTCAGCGAAAGGCTCAATTTGAAGCCAATCCAGCAGTTCATACCTACGAGGAGGAAACAGAAGATGGCGAAGACGAATGATGCACGGAAGATCCTTCAACAAATGACCTCTGAAGATCCTGAAATGGAGGAAATGATTAAGGAATCCTCTTTCAATGCAGAACTTGCACAACTGATTTATCGTGTTCGGATGCAAGCAGGATTGACCCAACAGCAACTTGCCGATCGCATTGGGACAAAACAGTCGGTGATTGCGGAGCTTGAAGATGCTGAGTATGAGGGGAACTCGCTTTCAATGCTGCAAAAAATTGCGCGTGCGCTCAATCAGCGATTGGAGGTTCATCTGATTCCGATCGCCCTTGAGGAAAATCGCACTGAGCAGCGTAGTGCGTAAATTTAGAAATGAGTATGCACGATCGCATTTTACGTTTTAAATATTCCCTGGTTTCAGCCAGCCAAAAACTTCACCTAAAGTCAACTGCATTTCGCCCATAAATTCGGGAACCGGCAGTATATCTGTCGGTTCTTGCAATGAAATCGGCTGCTGCCCTGCGGGATAAGCTAAAATGTTTTTTTCATCGGGATCTAGCAACCAACCCATCTGACAACCGGCATTCAAACAGTGCAAAATATTGTTTGTGACTTTGGTTTGACTTTGGCCTGGGGACAAAATTTCTATTGTCCAGTCTGGGTGAGCATTAAATGTATTGGCAATTTCGCCGTCAGCATCTAGGGGAATGCGATTCCACACAAAAACCGCGACATCGGGAACAATAGAACGTCCCCCAAAGGTGCAGCGAAGTTCTGGTAGGGCTAGGGCGATTTGCGGTTTCTCTGCGATGTCGTTGACGACTGTTACGAGTCGGCCTTGTAGTTTGCTGTGTTTTCCTTGTGGCATAGGTTTTTGTAAAATGACACCGTTGATGTATTCGCTAGCGGGTTTGGTTTCTGGGAGTTGCAAAAACTCGTCCAGGGTGATAGTTTTTTGAGGAGCTTGTACCATATCGCGATCGCCCGTTTGAAGTGTGCTGGGGTAACATTTCCAGTATATAGCAGTTGACAGTTGACAGTTGACAGTTGACAGTGAACAGTGACTAAAGACTAATGGTAAGGTGCGTCGCTCATTGATTGTCTATTTTTTTGAGGGATTAAAGGTGGCGACGCACCCTACGACTTACTGACTGCTGACTAATGACCACTGACTAATGACTAATTCCTATGTCAAACAAAATAATCCAAGCAATTAAATCGAGCGGTATTTTAGGAGCGATCGCCTCTTTAACAGTCCTCCTATTCGGGGGTTGGAGCGGCACGGTCATCGGCTGGCTGATGGGTACGGCGGCGGGCTTTATCGCCTGTCAACAACAGAAGCCTTACAGCCCGAAAATGGGTGCGACAATCGGCAGTTTTGCCGGATTGGGATTGGGAGTGTGGCTGTTAGTTACTAGCGTACTCGAAGGAGTGGTAGTTCGACCTTTTTCCGGTCAATCTGCTGTGGATTTGCCGACTACTTTGCTGTACGGAATTTGCAGTTTGGCGATCGCCACTTTGACAGCTACCTTAATGGGCGCTTTGCAGGGTTTACCACCCGAACGCCAGCGATTGGCAACTTTGGTAACATTAGCTTTTATTCTAATTCTGTTTCCGTTTATCGATCTTCAAGCTAAAACCGGCTGGATTGCGACTGTAGTACAGATTCAAATCTTTATTATGCTGGCGCTGGGTTTGAATATTACTGTCGGTTTTGCGGGTTTGCTGGATTTGGGATATGCGGCGTTTTTTGCGATCGGCGCTTACACCACGGCTTTGCTATCTTCTGGACAGATAAATATTGCTTGGAATTTTTGGGTAGTTTTGCCGATCGCCGCTGCTGTAGCTGGCATATCGGGCGTCATCCTCGGTATTCCGACACTGCGGCTCAAGGGCGATTATTTGGCGATCGTCACCCTCGGTTTTGGCGAAATCATCCCGGTGGTATTTAGGAATTTAACCGCGATTCGGATCGACGAACCAGTCTCGAAGATTGTGGCTTCGCTGTTGGGTAAACCCGAGTTGGTGCTGTGTCTCGTTGGGTGCGATCGACCTTTCAACCTCACCGGCGGCGAAGCGGGAATTAACCCGATCGGGCGTCCATCTCTGCCGATCGTCGGCACATTCAGCACCGGCAACTACTTTCCCTGGTACTACCTGATTTTACTCTTAGTTGTCTTCGCTTACTTCATGATTTCGCGCCTGCGAGATTCCCGCTTGGGGAGAGCGTGGAATGCCATGCGCGAAGATGAATTAGCGGCCAGCGCAATGGGCATTAACCTCGTCAAGACCAAACTTTCGGCTTTTGCGATGGGAGCGACGTTTTCAGGGTTTGCAGGCGCATTTTACGCCGCATATATCAGCGCCATTTTCCCCAGTGTCTTCGACTTCTCAGTCTCCGTAATCATCCTGTGCATGGTAATTTTAGGCGGCTTGGGCAACATGACCGGGGTGATTTTGGGCGCTATCATTATCATGTCTGCCGATCGACTTTATCTACCGCAACTAGCACAAGTCCTCAAAGGTTTTCTGAATACTTTTGTACTACCGAGAATAGCAATTCCCCAGTTAGCAGACTTTCTAGCAACCAGTTTAGACCCGATTCAAATGCGTTTATTTTTATTTGGTTTAACTCTAGTTGTGATGATGATTGTCCGCCCAGAAGGGCTGATTCCAGATAAAATTCATCAAGCAGAACTGCATGGTGATGCTGAGGCGAGCAATGAATCTTTAGCAGATGCCAGAAGTCAATAGATCCATCCAATGATTCTTGTGGAACAGGCATCTTGCCTGTTCAAAACAGCATAAGGTAGGGTGTGTCAGTCAGAAAACTTGAATTTTTCGCACTAATCTCAAGACTGACGCACCATACAGCGTCGTTAAACCAAGTTAAAATAAGGTTAAAAAATGAACAATGAGTAAGAATGTAACAGGAACTGCTTTTGTTGTCGCAGAATTTAGAGCAGAAGAAAATGCAGAAACTGCTCCTCTCTACACCGATAATGTAGTAAAACTTTGGCTGAATGAGGAAACAAGAAAAATTGCCAGCGAAATTGCCCAAAACTCTCCGGCTGCTAAAGAAATGATTAAGTTGCGGACTAAATATTTTGATGATGTGTTGTCAAATCAAATTTTAGCAGGCTGCAAGCAAGTCGTCATTTTAGGATCTGGTTTGGATACTCGCGCTGCGAGAATGAATGGCGAAGGAGTGGCTTATTTTGAAATAGACGATCGCGCGACTCTTCAATTAAAAGAAGAAACTCTCAAAGCGAATAAAGTTACAGCCAATGTCCGCTACATTCCCGGCGATTACGTGAAAGATAATTTAATCACTTTGCTGAGACAGAGTGAATTGGATTTCGAGCGATCGACCTATTTTTTGTGGGAAGGTAACACTACCTTACTTTCCCAAAAAGATGTCATATTTGTATTAGAAGAAATTCGCGATAATCTGATAAATTTTAGATTGTCATTTGATTATATGTCGGAAAAGGTGATTGCAAGAACCACGGGCTACCAAGATATCAATGATTACATAGATAAGTACGAAAGTCTGTATACACCGTGGATTACTGGCTTTGAAAACATTGAAACTTTGGCTGAAGAGCTCCAGCTCAAAATTATTGACAACTTCTCAACTGCCGAGTTGCACCAACAATATCGCCCTCACCGTTTTCTAGAATCTAATCTTTTAAAGTTCTACTTTGTTTGTACGCTAGAAAATGCCGTAGGGTCCGTCAGTCCAGAGATTTAATTCAACTCGAACAATTTGTGGCTGACGCACCTTAACAGAGCACGGACGATCGCACTTTGTCTGTACGCTAGAAAATGCAGGAGGGTGCGTCAGTGATTTCTTAAACAATCGCAAACCATTTATTAGGTCAAGCGAATTCGTAAACAATCAATCAGACGGTGTTTAGTCAACCAATCTTCTACCTCTGGCGTTAAAAGACTCCGGGTAGCACCCTCATTAGCAGCCACTCTCAGAAAACGCAGCACTGCTTCAGGAACTTCATCAGCATCTAGGCGATCCCAGCACTGCTTTAATTGCTCGATTAGCCGATCGACTTTCTCAAAATCCTCGCTGTTTTGGGGAATTGAGTTTGATTGCCTAATTTCCAAATCTAAACTTCTAATCCGTTCGACAGTTGGCTTAAATGCCGAAACTTTATCCAATAAATTCAGGAGTTCATTATTAGTGCGGGGCCTATTTTGATTTCGGTAGCGCCGCCAAGCTTGACTCAATTGGTCTTCTAGAGCTTTTTGCAATTGCTCTATCCTAGAATTGAAATTTATTTTATTGAAATTTTCATTGTCTATAATCCACTCAGGATCTGCTTTAAATTCTGCCTCAACATTAGCAATAAATTTCAGCAGTTCGTCAGCTTTTTGAGTTAGATCGAAATTGGCAATTCCTTTTTGGCGAAAAGCTCTCAAACATTGAACGAGAGGTAGAGTTCCAGTGACAGCTTGCTCGATTTGTTGTTGTCGAGATTGAAAGCCTAGAAGATTGGTTGCATACCTCTGGAGATTAATTTTATTTTGAGATAACTCAATCAGTTGAGTGGATTTTTCGATAAGCATATTATCTATCCTTCAATTTCAGTAATTAGATTTCGCAGTCTAGCCAATCCATCTTGAATAGCTTGATGGCAAGATTCTACTGTCGCACCGCCTGACGCTTCTAGTTCTTCAATTCGGTTATTCACCTCGGTTATAGAAGCATCAAGAAAATTATTAGTGCTGCCGACAAATTCGGAAGCCTCTGTCATTGCTTTTTGATGATTTTCGCTGAGATATTTAAGCAGCTCGATCGGTTTGCTATCTGGATTATCTTTCTCAGCTCGCACGCGCTTCATGGTTGCTAAATAGCTAGAAATCTTAACACGATTAAACTGTTCCACTACAGATGTTAGGTCATCGCCACTCTTTCTCCCTCCAAATACACCCGCTTCTTTTGAACTATCGATCGCCTTTTTTACCAAATCGATAACCTCCTTTTTCTTAAATGGTTCTCCTAATTCAGATATGAGAGAATTGTAAACAGCAAGTTGCCGATCGCACTCTTCCTGAATCGCTTTTTCTAGCAATTCGTCCGCAGCTTGACGCGCTCGATCGATTTCAGGAAACTTTTCTCGAACATCGGCCGGAATTTCACATTGAGGTTGCCAAGATTTGCTAACCTGTTGCAATGGGTCGAGGATTTGTACGACATCAATAATCTGAAATTGTTTAGAACTTCCTTTTGTGCAGGCCGTGCGACTGGTAACAATTTCTAGTAAAGCCTCGCGGTGGTTTTGCAAGCTATTAAATAGCTTTTTCCAGTTAGCTGAACGATTTTCTAAATCTTTTGCTTCTAAATCCAGAAACAAACTATTAATCAAATCTTCGATCGAATCTGTAGGATTTCCGGCCATTGTTGCTGCGATCGCCAGTAGCTCAACTGCCGCAGGGACAGGACTCCAGGCATCCCCAGACTCGCGGGGATACAGGCGAATCTGGTCAACAACATACTGACTCCATCTTTCAAGTTGTTTGGCGTAGGTGCGAAAGTAGCGATCGCCCTCGGGGAACTTCCAATGTTTGTAATGGTTGTATTGTAAAATGCCTTGAAAGGCGATCGCGCTTTCCCGAAAATCATCTGTATCCTCGGGATTAAGAGGAAGAGATAGTTTAACTCCAGAAATCGTCTCCCTCGTAACTTTTGGGCTGAAAAAAATTAAGTTTCGGCGCTTAAAGTATTTACTCTCGCTAGCAGCAAAACTCCCCTGAAGTAGCATTTTTGTATCCCATTCTATCCGCTCAACAATAGCTGAGTAAATCAACGGTCGCAGTTCTCCACCGATATCTTGCGGGAGAATTTCTTGGTTGTTCCAGCGATCGAGAATTTGGAGTTGATTCGTCAGCTTATCGGGAATTTTTTCAGTTTGAGATTGTGGATCAACTCGATAATTACTAACCGAAGTCTTGGAGTCTTTAGCCCGCGAAACAGATGGTGAAACTTTGGTCTGCTGCACCTTCACGCCAAGTGCAGGAAGATCGAATGCAGAGTGAATTTCCGGGCGCAGATCGCAAAGATCGTTACTATCCGTCCACAAATCAAGGAGAATTTGGCGGCGATCGTAATTTTGTGAATCTTTGGCTTTAATATCTGCCTGAACCATTGCACTCAGCCGCATCTTGCCAAAATGTTCTCGCAGAGAAATAGCAGGAAAGTCTCCATGCTTAAGATCGGAAATACAATTTTCTAGAGTCCATTTGAGAACATCTCTAATCAAAAATCGAGGTTTAAAAGTTTCGGGGTTTACCCTAGCAAGCATCTGCTCTAAGGCTTCAGGCGTGAAGGGATACAAACCAAAACCGTCCGCTTCTCCAAAACCTGCATGACAAGCTAGTTTGTGTTGGCATTCACTGCAAGCACTACTTAGAGCTACTTTATCTGAATCTTCATCATTGCGAGACTTAGCCCAATTTTGAATTATTTTATCCTCCAAACGAACCGCGTTGAGATATCGAGCCACAAATTGTTTGATATCTGCATAATTCACTAAAGATTGTTGTTTTCCAACTGTACCGACATCGAGATTAACGCTAAAAGTAATCCGCTGTTTTACAGTATCTAACCTCAAACCGTCAAAATAGCCCGTAGTACAAGCTAGCGCCGTTCGGATCGCGCACAAAGATTTGCGTCCGGCTTGTTGCGGTCTCGCTAAAACTGCTTCTAAAACTTCGCGATCGATTCCTTGAAATTTGGCAAAATCTTCAATCAGTAAAACTAATTCTACTCCTTCTTCGGCTAAAGTTTCGCGAACTTCTCGCATTAATCTTTGCAAGTCTTCCCGTCCGAGGCTCAAAACCCGAGCGATCGCTTCATCTAAATGTCGGTTTAACCAATCTACAGTTGCCTTTTGGATATCATCATCGCCGATTAACAAGCTATAAAATTCCCGCGATCGCTCCCCAGCTTTTTGCAAGTCTAAAACATTTAGAGGCAAGTCCTCAAGCGAAAATTGTCGCCGTTCTTCCACAATTTCTACTGTATCTCGATGTCCGAGAATGTGGACAACTAATTGATGAATAATACCTTTATCTTCTAGCCAGCGTTCTCGGAAAAATGGATCGTATAGTAGAGAGTCAACATTCTTAACGAGGTGATCTTCCAATTCAGAAAGATTAGTGCGATCGCCCCGACCATTTGGGCCAACCGTCGCAGCAAGCTGATTCAGAAGTTGTTCCCGCGCTTGGGCTTCTGTCAAGCTGCTAGTGGCTCGATTTAAACGCTGCCGGTATTCATCAAAACTTGCTCCTGCCATCCCTTCTAATATTAAACTGATAATATCTTTGAGATTCGTTCCTATTTTGGGAATCAGCAAAACTCGACGCTTTTGTGTCGATTCAATATTGGCGGCCAGCCAGCGAATCAGGTGAGATTTTCCTGTCCCAGAACTTCCTAAAACTGGTACGAAATCAAAATCTTGTTCGGCCATAAAATCCTTCAGAAATTGTTCCTCACTGTAGGGAACTCGCGACGGTACTTCGATAAGTTCCTGGCGGTACATCGCGATCGGATGGTGAGTTGCCAAAAATATACTATCTGCCGTTTGGGTAGCTTCCACACCCATCACGCGGCGAACGCGATCGACATCCCAGCAAACAAATTTTGTAAAAGTCATAGTTCTACTCGCGTCCAAATAATATGAGAAAATCCTGCTTCTTTGTCACCACTGGGAAGGATGAATAAATCCGCATCCGACTCTTTTACAAGCTGGATGCAGCCATCATCCTGAAGGCGGAATAAAGCAAAAGCCGTGCTAGTTGATAAGTGATTTGGTAAGCGAAAACCAATTTTTTCCTCAACCTGTTCTCGAAACTTGCCCGTTTCAAACACCGGGCACTTTTCGGCTAAACGATCGACAAAATCTTTAAGCGAAACTTTAGCTTTTACTTGTCCTTGAAATAACTCTTTTAAATTTTGTCTGAGATAAGCAGTTGGCTCAGCAACTATTCTTTTGTTTCCTCCTAAAGCATGACTCCAAGCAAACCCTAAATAACACATCCAATCCTCGACTTGACCGGACAAAGTATTGCTGGATATTTTCAAATCTAAAGACTCAGCAACTCCCTGCTCTGCGACAAGCTGTTCTACTTCTTTCCATGTACCGGGAGCATCATAAATATCTTGCGCTAAATACCAAGCTATTAAGCGACCTAAATCTTCTTCATCTTCGTTATCAGAAGCGAAAAATAGCTGTACCAGCGTATCCGGCAACAACTTATCGCCAGTTTGAGGATGTCTCGATGCTTCGGGAAGATTAGCATTTATAGCAATCTCCTCGTTTTCTTCGATTAATAAGCCGCACTTGATACTTTCTCGCAGTGCAGCATCAAACATCGGATGTTCGGCACTTTTGTTTCTCCCTTCTGATAATTTATCGGGAGAAAGCAGCCCAGTGAGTCTTTCCCTGTTTTCACGCTGTCTGGGTGCTTGAAGTAAATATCTAAATATGCCTCGCATTCGGCTAGGAGCAGCCAAAGCAGTTTTTAATACGCTCATAAATTAACCTCCGTGCAAAAGTGGTTAAACATAAAGTATTTACCTGAAAAAATCTCGATCAGCTTGCGGTCATTGCGACTTGGATCTGGTGTATCTACAGGAAGCATGATAATCAACGGCGCGTCAGAAGTTCTGTTTTGTGACAGATAGTTGTCAGGGATAGCCTTTCCGGGCGGATGAAAAATTAGGGTGGGAATGCGCGGCATCAGAATGGGTTGGTATTTTTCAAACAAAAAGAGAAAAGCATCAGAGATGAGATTGGGTTCTTTAATCAATGTACTATAAAATTCGTGAGTAACAACTAAATTCCTAATTCCTTGCTCGCTCAACCAGTGAAAAACTTGAGGGCTTTTGCGTTTCCAACTTTTATCTTCCATAGATTCATAGAAAATCAGCATTAATTTATCTCCTGCTAGCAATCGTTCTAGTTCTTCACCTACAAAAAATTTAGGATTTTGCCAGACAGGTGATGGTGCGGGCATAATTCCCGAAAACAGCGATCGCCCATTTTTTCTGCAAACAGGACATCCGCCGCAAGCAGGAGAAACCCTAACCATTTTTCTCGGTTCTGGTATTGCCCGATCGCCTATTGTGTAAGCTTCAGCTAATATTTCCGAAATACAGCGTTCCGATCGCAAAGCCTCGCGCATCAATTCCAAGTTTTTATAGCTCCTGTTTTGGCTTTGCTGGCGAATTGGTTCTACTTTCTGTTCCCAGGTTTGTTTTCTCAGATGCGATTCATCTCGAATCCGAATAAATCGGGATTCTCGGTGCATTTTCCACGCTTGTTGATAATCTTCTTCCGATTTGTAATTTATTCTTAGCGGCGGTCGATCGGCATCCATTTCGATTAAACCTGCCCGACTCATCAGCGTTAAAGTGCGGATGTTCCAAGCCTGATTCTGTTCGCTGTTCATGTCAATATCTGCTAGTTGGTAAGATGGAGGAATATTGACGGGAACGCGAAACGGACCATCGATCGAGGGTTCTTTTTTGAGAAACATACTTTGCCACCGCTGCAAACCCCGTTCGATCGTAATTGCAGATTTATCATTAATATACTGGGCAATTTTTAGGTCTTCAGTGATATGCAATGCGATCGAGATTGCTGCCTTGCCATCTCGACCTCCCCGACCGACTTCTTGATAGAAACGATCGATAGTTTCGGGAATGCAGGCATGAATTACGGCCCGAACATCTGACTGATCCACGCCCAATCCGAAAGCCGAAGTAGCAACAACTATATCAACTCGTCTCTCGCGCAAATCTTGAATTAGTTGAGAGCGTTCTGCTGCACTAGATTCTCCGGTCATCACGGCACACCGCTTGAATCCAGCACCCAATAAATCCTGTTCCAACCGCCTCACATCTTCGCGTTTGGTGGCGTAAACAATCAGAGGGCGAGGGAGATGATAAACAGCTTCAATGAGTCGCTCTTTTCTAATTTCTTCACTTTGACACCAAGCAAACCAGTAAGAGGGTTCTGGTCGCAACTGCACGGCAGATATCACTTGAAATGGGCCGGGTTTGCCGAATAAAGTTTCCAGGGTATCCAAACAGGATTCGGTTAAGGTTGCAGTCAGCAATAAAGTTGTAAAAGATGTTAAACGCAACAAGTCTCTTCGCAAGCCTGGAAGTTCTTGGAATGCGGGGCGAAAATCATCGCCCCACTGCTCGACGATATGAGCTTCATCTATTACGAAATACCTCAATTTTTTTAACCTGGCTGCTTTGTAAAGAGCGGGTGCGAGAGAATTCATCAAGCTTTCGGGTGAGGTGAAAACGATGCGCTGAGTGCCGTTGCGAAGGCGATCGCGAATTTCCTGCCGTCTCTGTTGTCCTTCCTCAGACTCATCGCCATAATAGGCAGTCGGGTGGTCGATAAAAGGTTTTAAAGCTCGTTCTTGGTCGATCGCTAGTGCTGTAGTCGGCACAACGACTGCGGTGACACCAGCAATTTGCGATCGCAAAAGCGCTGGCAATTGAGCGCAGAGACTTTTTCCCGAACCCGTAGGCAGATTTATCGCAAGTGTCGAACTCTCAGGCGCAGTCAAAACAGCACGAATTGCTTCGCGTTGCCCAACACTCCGATACTTTTTCCTATCCACCAATTCCAGGAACGGATCTCCCGCTACTTCCTCGTAATTACGGCGATTTTTCTCTTTAAATACGGGTTTATCTGGAGCATATTGTTCGGAAAAATCCAGCCAATTTGGTTGCCAAGGACGAGCGCTAATTACATAGTAATCCGAGCCTTCAACCAAAATATTGATACCGCTTTGCTGCCAAATTTCGCGATTCGGGAAAGGAAAAGTCCGAGGTATTTTTAGAGTTTGAGACATTCCGCCCTGTAACTCATCTTCCCGCCGCAAAACGTGACGGATCGCAGCCGCAATATCTCCCATTCCGGGCGCGTCAGGAGTTCCCGCAGCAGCCAAAGCATCAAGCAAGCGCCTGTGACAAGCTTCGGAAAACTGACTTGTATTAGCAGGAATCTTACCTATTTTGAGAATGTCTCTTAACTCTTGGAAAGAATCAGCCATCACTCATCTTCCTCTTTCTGAATTTGAACGGGAACTCGCCCAGAAACGATAGTGAATCCTACAGAATCGAGCTTGATTCTGGGATGGCGAATTCCTTGTAAAATAACTTGACTTAAAGCAGTTTCTGTGCTGAATTCCTGCGCTAATAATGACTGCGAAGTTGGTTGGCTTTGGGCTAATTTGTTCAGGCGCAAGCGCAGTTGAGCAAGTCTTTTTTCTAGTTGGCGATCGGCAATTTGGGCCTGTTGTTCGCAGAGTTCGATGAAAGAAGCGCGATCGCCCAACAGTGTTTCAGAAGTCCGACGCGCCCGGTGGCAAAACTCTTGCCAATTACTAGCATCGACAAACTCGTTCAGAATCGGCGATCGACTTTTTGCCAAGTTGTAATCTCGGCACGGATGGTGGCTTTTGCCTTTATAAGGACGTTGCAGGATATTCAAAAGTGCTTCATCTTCAACAATGCTCATCGGTTCGTACCTAGCATCAATAAAAATTGTCTCGATCCTTGGGGGAAACAGTGCATCGGCGCGTCGCTTGAGAGTCTTGTATTTGCGATCGTCTATCCCCAAATCTGTTAAGATTTTTTGGGATATTTCCAAATCAATCTCGACTAGATAATTAAAGCGAAAACCGAACCATTCCATCCCTTCCCCAGCATCCCAAGATTCATCGCACCGCCACATCGCAAAGGCTTGACCCCGGTCATCCCAATTGATATAAGATGCTAGTGCTTCCACAAATCCTTCGCCAATTCGGTACAGATTGACACCCGGATGCTGAGTTGATATTCTCCGGTTATAAGTACCAGCTCGTTCTATACGAGTAGCAAAGCGATTTCGCAGGTCGTGGATGGGAATTAAAGTGCGTTTAGTAGGTTGATAGCGCGCTACTTTTGCTAAATTTGGATCGTCAATTTGTTTGAAGTGCAGTGCTTCACAGATCCAGTCTTCTGTTGCTCGTTTGATTTCCTGATGGCGAGCGTCAAAATTATCTAAATTTTGAAAATATTCGGTAGCATTTTCATCCCGGGCATCTATTTCATCTAAAGCGTTTTGTTCGCTAATTTTCAATTGTTCGCGCTCTATTTCTTGTTGAATGGCGGGGATTTTTTCCAAGAGTCCGCTAGCACCAGATTGAAACAAAGCAGCTTCTAGTTCTGGCAGTTTTTCATCTACATAAAACTGAAGACTGGCAATTGATTGATGAAAGATGCCGAAACCGTCTTTTAATAATTGATACCAAGCATCGTGAGGGCTATCCTCTAAGTCTGAGCCTGCGAATACTGTAAATTGAACGTTTAAAGGGCGGCCGATGCGATCGATCCTGCCAATTCTTTGTTCTAAACGATTTGGCGACCAAGGAATGTCAAAATGAATCATCCACTCGACAAATTGAAAATTGCGACCTTCTTCACCGGAGGAATCGCAAACAAGCATGAAACAATTTGAGTCATTTTTGAAGCGATCGAGGTTTTTTTCAACATCAGAACGAGACAGTCCTAATTGATGGCTAGCTACAGATTCCCGACCAAAAGTATCCGACAAGCACCGAAAAATTTCAGCGCCTGTTTGGGTAAAACTGGTGAAAATAACAATTTTAGGTAAGGTGTCTCTCGATATCGGTCGCCGAATTCGCTGTTGCACCTGTTCGAGCAATTTATGCTGGTTGCTGCGATAAGATTGAAGTTGAAAAATCTCTGAAAGATGGTACAGTATTGCTATCTTTAGTAATTCGATCCGATCGCCCTCTTCCGAAGGTTGCTGAATAATTTTTAGCAAAGATTGCAGGAGTTCTTTTTCGCCTAAAAATTGAGGGGTTTCTCTGAGAATGCGGAGATTATCTGCGCCAAATTCGGAAATTAAACTAGAATGGGAAATGCCGCTTAAACGGGTTTCCAGCACTTGCGCTAAAATCCCCAACCAAGTCCCGCTAGCGCCCAATAAAAGTAGAAAGATTTGCTGGTATTCTTTTTGGTTAGGGGCGACGGTGCGCCATTCATCAATTAGTTCGTGAATTGGGGTCGATCGCTCATCTAAGTCATATTCTAATTTTGGTGTCACATTGCGGTCAAAAATTACATCTTCCACCGCAGCGCGACGGTTGCGGAGCATTCGGCGGTGCAACCGATAGGTGTCGCTGATGTGGGTGCGGATCGATCGCACTATTGGATCGCGATCGCCCGGAAGTGCTTCTTTCGCCTGCAAGCAATTTTGCAACTCCTCTACCATATCTAGCAAATATTTATCTTCGGCAAACAAATTTCGCAATTGGTTGATGTTAGTTTTAAGCACAAACGGATTTGCACCCTCTTTAAATGATAGTAAAACTCGACCAATTTGTTGGCGGTTCTTCACCCTCGCCCGAAAACCTTCCACATCATCAAGTTGATAGGTGATCGGATCTAGCAAGTGCAGCATTACCAGGAAATCTTGCTCGCGATTGAGAACAGGAGTTGCAGATAATAGCAGCAGGCGATCGCTTTTATGAGCGAGGTGTTTGCAAGTTTGGAAACGCCTGCGCTGGATCGAATCTGAAGAAGTCGCCATCGCTGCAATATGATGTGCTTCATCTAAAATCAGGAAGCCCAAATCGGCATTCGGGCTGACTCGATCGACATCCTCTACTGCAAGTACCTGCACGCGATCGTCAAATTCAGAGAGAAAGTCAGAGAGATAGAATTTATTTTCTAATTCTTTAAGCCACTGTTGGCGCAGGTATTGCGGTACAAGTACCACAGCCAGTCCCTGCGGTTCATCGAGGAGATACTGGCGCAGAATAGCACCGGCTTCGATCGTCTTTCCCAGTCCAACTTCATCAGCTAAAAGGTAACGTTGAATTGGGTCTTCGAGCACGCGCCGGACAACTTCAACCTGATGGGGATAAAGGTCAATATTGGCAGAAATCAGTCCTGTCATCCCGCGACTGACGGCGCCCTGTTGGATCAAACACCGGACAAATGCTAAACGCCGATCGTGAAAGTAAGGCGTTTCCTGACCCTTCATGGCTAGGGTTTCGATGGGGTCATCAATCGGTAAGTTGCAGCGAACGTAAATTTCCTGTTCGGCAACTAATGCTATCTTTTTATCGGGTAGATCGATGCGATACAGACCTTTTTCTTCGTCCCAGTCAAGAATTCGACCAATTATCCATGTATCCTGGTTTTCTGGCTGGATGTAGCATCGTGTCTGAGGCGGGAGTTGAACTCTATAAAGCGAAGTTAAGGGTAAGATTTTTTGTAGGCGTTGCCCGATCGAGCAGAAGTATTCAACCGTTGCTGTAGAGTAGGATAGCTCGGTAACTTTTCCGATTCCTAAGTCGTTGTTTGGCGATTTTTCTGCGGAGATGTTTCGCGATCGTACCAGCAAACCAAGCTTCATCATAATTCCGACCTCAACACTACCCCTTACTAGAGTAGCCGATCGCCCGCGACCAAATATCAGTGTAAATTAATTTTCCAGTCTTTTTGTCCTTAAACTGAAGGGGGAACCTGAAACAGAAACGCAGTTATGAAGCTTAGATCGAGACTTTCTGCAACCCTTTCCGACACCCAAATTTTTCCTTGTCGTAACGAGCATCCCACTACAGCCAAGCTGACGCACTTTAACAGAGCGAATTTGATATTATATAGAATCCGACCTCTCACAGCTTAACTAATATTAGGAAACACAACCCAAATGTCACTATTAGAAGCACAGCAACTTACAATGCGATTCGGCGGCTTGACTGCGGTAAATCAAGTCAGTTTAACTTTGGAAAAAGGATCGATCGCCAGTTTGATCGGCCCCAACGGTGCCGGGAAGACCACATTTTTTAATATGCTGACCGGCATCTACAAACCCAGTGCGGGCCAGTTGGTACTGGAAAATAAAAATATCACCGGTTTACCGCCCGATCGCCTGACAACTTTCGGGATTGCTAGAACGTTTCAAAATATCCGATTGTTCAACAACATGACTGTGCTGGATAATGTTTTAGTAGGCAGACACTGCCGCTTAAAAGCCGGTTTGTTGGGTGCAATCTTGCGCCCTGCGGCTGTGACTTTGGAGGAACGGGAAGCTAAAATAAAAGCGCTGACTATGCTGGATTTTGTCGGTTTAGGCGTGAAGAAAGCGCCGGAGTTGGCAAAAAACCTTTCCTACGGCGACCAGCGCAGATTGGAAATTGCGAGGGCTTTGGCATCCGACCCAAAAGTTTTGCTTTTGGACGAACCGACGGCGGGGATGAATCCGAATGAAACTGCGGATTTAACGCGATTTATTTACCGGATTCGCGATGAGTTGGATTTGAGTATTTTGCTGATCGAACACGATATGAAAGTGGTGATGGGAATTAGCGATCGCGTTAGTGTTATGGAGTACGGGACTAAGATTGCGGAGGGAACTCCCGATGAAGTTCGCGCCGATCCTCGCGTAATTGAGGCTTATTTGGGAAAAGAAGAAGATGCCAATGGATAATACAAAACAATCAGATACCCGACTTTTAAAAGAAGTCGAGTATCTCAATTGCGATAGTTTACCTACTTATATTTTCTGCCTGATATCAAATCCGGGTAAAATACCCCTTTTATAAGATCGCAAAAGTGCGTCACTCGATCGCAGTTGCCAGCAGCCTTAATGGTTCGCGGCGATGCCCCCTACGCAGTCAGGGAGGATTCAGGGGTTTTCTGACCCAGATTTGGTATCGTTCCTAAAGTTTTGATTTAACTTCAGACAATTTATTCTGATGTTTTCTCCGCTTGGCAAGGAAACCTAAAAACATGACAGTACCTAATACAGTAGTAGGTTCGGGAACTGCTTCTGCTTCTGAAACTAATTCCGATTTTGCCACTGCGATGTTGTTCTTAACTTCTACTAATCTTAAATTAGTGGCGCTGTTAAAACGGCGCGAATACACTCCCGAAGTATTGAATTTTAGGGTGTTTGTACTGCCTTGATTCAGGAAATCAAAATTAATTTTTGTGGGATTAAAGCTGTTGGTGTATGACAAACTTAAATTCGGTAAATTGAAAGATTCCAAACTGCCGTTAATTTGAAATGAGTCTAAAAGAAGGTTAGAAACAGTGTCAATCAACGAAAAAGATATATTTCCCTTGGCGCTGGCGCGTTCGGATTGAGGGTTGTCAACAGATGTCAAAAGATTTAAAACTGTTTGGAAAGTGAAGGAAAAAGTTTCTTTGGCATCAATAGAGAAGTCACCGAGAATTGATGCTTGGCTTTCGGCTAAACCGAGATAGTTACTGCCGTCACCTTGGACTTGACTCTGCGAGAGATTGCTTGCTAACAGTTGGTGGCAGTTAGATAGAAAAACTGCATCGGCATTGGCTTGGCTAAGGACTGCTGCTTCGTTAGCGATCGCCAGAGTGTTAGTGTTAGTAGATGTACCAGTATCAGTCGGCCGGTGACTGAAGTTTTCGATCGCCACTTGTGCCGCAGAACCTGCTATAATGGCAGCACTGCTGGGCGCAATGCCTAAACTCAAGCCTGTTACTAAAGGAGTTACAAATAAAAATGCGATCGAGCCAATACCATGATTTATTTTCACGTTAATTCTCCTGAATTTTGCAATTTTTTAGGTTATGTGATTTTTTGAATTAGTAGTGGTTGCTTTCCCTTACGTATTAATCCTATCTATTTACTGAGAAATGTATGTAAAGATAGAGTCAAGATATCCGTGTTTTAATTAAAATTTATGTAAAGTAAGGCCAGAAAGACTAATTATGCTAGAAATCAAAGATTTGCACACCTACTACGGAAATATTCACGCCCTCAAAGGAGTATCGCTAACAGTCTCTCAGGGAGAAGTTGTGACGTTAATCGGTAGCAACGGGGCCGGAAAAACTACAACTCTCCGTACAATTCAGGGGCTGCTGCGCCCGCGCCAAGGTACTGTATTGTTTGAAGGAAAGCCTTTAGAATCGCTGTCTACAGAGGCGATCGTCCGTTTGGGTATTTCTCAAAGTCCCGAAGGGCGGCTGATTTTCCCGCGAATGACTGTACAAGAAAATCTAGAAATGGGCGCTTATCTCCGCAACGATACTCTCGGTATCAAGTCAGATATGGAAAAAGCCTTAAATTTATTTCCGCGTTTGCGAGAAAGAATTAGTCAAAAAGGCGGTACTCTCAGCGGCGGGGAACAGCAAATGCTGGCGATCGCCCGCGCTTTGATGTCGCGCCCCCGTTTGCTATTGTTGGACGAACCGAGTATGGGTTTGGCGCCGATGTTAGTCAGTCAAATTTTTGCGATCGTCCGCGATATTAACGCCCAAGGAACAACTATTTTACTCGTCGAACAAAACGCCCGCATGGCTTTAAGTGTAGCTCACCGCGGCTACGTCATCCAAACCGGTCAAGTTGTAGTCGCGGGTACTGCTAGCGATTTGCAGTCAAATGAAACTGTTCGCAAAGCGTATTTAGGTGAAAGTTAAATATGGGGATCGGGGATTGGGAATTGGGGATTGGGAATTGGGGATTGGGAATTGGTTATTGGTTATTGAAACTAACAAATAACAAATAACAAGTAACAAATAACAAATTACCCCATTTGCGATCGCAATTTCCCGGTTTCCAATTCCGTCTCAAAGGCCGATCGCACCTTTTCCCACTCGGCTTGGGCTTCCAAAAGGCGATCGCGCGCCGCGATCGCATCAAAAACCTGTTCCCCTCCAGA
This sequence comes from Microcoleus occultus BM001215583, assembly GCA_036700105.1. Taxonomy (GTDB): domain Bacteria; phylum Cyanobacteriota; class Cyanobacteriia; order Cyanobacteriales; family Microcoleaceae; genus Microcoleus. The sequence continues at coordinate 13,211 of JAUBOG010000015.1, read as the reverse complement.
CTCAACAGCTATGCGGCCCATATACTCCAACTCCTTGCAAACTTCAGAAAAAGACACGGCTCCTAAATTGGCGCTGCTCGACTTCAGCGTGTGAGAAGCCAGCTTCAAACTATCAGCATCGCCGAGAAAAATTGCCTCCTTCATTGTTTCCAAATGCTGCGGTGCATCTAACAGATATATCTTAATTAACTCCCCCAAAAAATCCGGGTCTTCCTCATCATCTAGCTCGCGCAGACTCTCCAAAACATCAAAATCAATCGGCGAATTTGCTTCCGGTTGAAGGCGGGAATCGACCGCAGCCGCACTGTGAAGTTTGCCAGCAATATCTGGATTTTTCAGCTCGGTAACGGCATCGACTTCATGCCGATTCAAGGGTGGGCATTTGCTCAGGGCGATCGCCAACTCTTCCCGGCGCACCGGCTTAGTAATATAATCGTCCATGCCAGCTTCCAGACACTTTTCGCGATCGCCCTGCATCGCATTAGCAGTCATCGCAATAATTTTCGGCTTTTTGTTAGCAGGCCAATCCCGACAAATGCGGCGCGTCGCTTCCAACCCATCCATCTGAGGCATCTGCACGTCCATCAGCACAACATCGTAAGATTGCCGCTTCAGCGCCTCCAAAACCTCCAACCCATTAGCCGCAATATCGGCCCGATACCCGATCCTGTCGAGCAAATGCGTAGCGACTTTTTGATTCACCAAATTGTCCTCCGCCAGCAAAATCCGAATCTGACTGGAATTAGCGGCATCCCGTGCGGTAGAATTGTTTGGAACTTGCCTCAAAACCGCAGGCGTCCGCTGCGCGCGGTGCTGTTCTTGAGAATTTTCAAAATACTTCAATCCCGAAGTCAAAGTCGCCACATTTGAAACTTCTCCCCTGCCGCTCCTGCCGGCAACATATCCAAAAACTTGCAGCAACACATTATAAAACTGCGACTGTTTTAGAGGCTTAGTTAAAAAAGCCGAAAAATGTACTTCTGTAGTTTCAAGTTTTTTCCAAACTTCCGCCTTGCTCAAATAAGTAAACAGCACCAAAGGCAGGGGAACTTTGCGATAGCCTTTAACTTTAATCACATTCGGATTTAACCCGTCGCCGCCGCTAGACAAATTGCCCAGCTCTAATTTCCGAATCTCCACAGCCAAAGCTACACCGTCCATATCTGGTAGATTCATCGCCAAAATAGCCAAATCGATCGCCGAGTTTTCTTTGATGATTTCCAAAGCTTCAGCACCGGAATTTACAGCCACGGGTATCATGCCCCAAGACTCGGCCTGGCGGATCAAAACTTGCCGGTTAATGGCATGGTGTTCGACAATTAACAAACGCTTACCAGCAGCAAATTCCGGCAATTTTTCCTCGGGGCGGCTCTGAGTTGCTTGAGCAGTTACCGTAAAATAGAAAATGGAACCAGAACCCGATACCGAAGGCGGTGCAAATCCCGCAGGCGGTCTTCCAGCGGTGCTTTGTCCGATCGGCGAAACTGCCGGTTGAGACTTAGAAATTCCCGGAGAAACCTGACTGACAACCCACATTTTCCCGCCCATCAGATCGCTCAAACGCTGGCTGATAGCCAGTCCCAAACCCGTGCCGCCGTAATGCCTGGTTGTGGAAGCATCCACCTGCGAAAAAGCTTTAAACAGGCGATCGATCCGGTCTGGCGGAATGCCAATTCCCGTATCTCGGACAGCAAATTGAATTTCGTATTGTCTGCTGCCTGGCAACTTTTCCTGCTTAATTGCTAGCGGTTCCGCTTCTATAATATTGGTTGTTTCCGGCGAAATATTAGCAGCCGATAAATCGATTTCCCTAGCCGTACAACTGACAACTATTTCGCCAGATTCTGTAAATTTCACGGCATTTCCCAGCAGATTTACCAAGATTTGGCGCAGCCTGGTGACATCTCCTAAAATATTTTTCGGGACAGAATCATCTATAAAATAAGCCAGCTCTAAACCTTTTTCCGATGCTCTCGGAGCCAGCAATTCCAGAGATTCTTCTATACAGTTTTGCAGGTCGAAGGGGCTGCGTTCCAAATCCATTTTTCCCGATTCAATCTTGGAAAAGTCGAGGATATCGTTAATAATCGTCAGCAAAGCATCGCCGCTGGTGCGAATTGTCTCGACAAAATCCCGCTGTTCGGGAGTTAATTCCATATCCAGCAGCAAACCCGTCATCCCGATGACCGCATTCATCGGAGTGCGGATTTCGTGACTCATCGTCGCTAAAAATTCGCTCTTAGCTCTGTTAGCAACTTCCGCCGCTTGCCGCGCGTTATCCAAAGCTTCATTTTGCTCTGCCAACTGTCGCTGGCGCTGAACTTCTGTTTCTAAAAGCTGTGCTTGAGCTAAGGTAATTCCGACTTGGGCGGCAACATCTTCTAACAGTTCAATTTCGTCGGGAGTCCACTGGCGAGTTGCATCGCACTGGTGCAAAGTAATAATTCCATTTGGTTTTCCCTGATAGGAAGTGCGAACCGCCAACATAGATTTTAATCCGATGCGGCGGCACATCGGCACGGAAGATTCGAGCAAAGTATCGGCAAACACATCGGGAGATGCCAGGGCTATATCTTCAGCGAGCAGTTTTTCTGTGTAGGGGTTGTAAGTGACAGAAAGTTCTAAATCTAAAGCCGATTCGTGACCTGGTTCTAAGTATTCGGCGACGCAAGGAAGGTGGGGATAAGGTTGGGAAAGATAGGTGTGAATTGTACAGCGATTGACGCCGAATACGCGGCCGATTTGGGTGGCGGTAGTCTGAAAAATTTCTTGAGTATCTAAGGTCGATCGCACTTTTTGAGTAATTTGTTTGAGCAGCAAAACGCGCTGGTACTGCCGCTGCAAAGTTCGCTCTCGTTCTTCCCGGGCAATTTCTGCGCCGATATAATTGCCCATCAACTTTAAAATTTCAAAATTCAGCGGTTTCAAAGCAGGTTTAGCGGTGCGGGAAGTAAAGCTCAAAGTGCCAAAAACTCGCCCCTGCACTATTACCCGCGTGCCGGCGAAGGCCTCCAGCCTGCGGACGGCGTAGGCCGGGTGGTGCCGCCACTGAGTAGTCCCGGCTGATTCGATACAAATAGGTTCGGTCGATCGCAAAACCTCTCGCTCGAAAGTTCTGCTCAAAGCAAAACCGTCTCCTTTAGCAAATCCGAACGGAAAATCGGACGGTACATAGGCCGCCATCACTTCGTAGCGATCGCCCAAAACCCTGCCCAACAGCCCGATATCCATGCCGAACTGACTGCAGCCCATTGCCAGAAACCGAGCCGTGCGCTCGTCAAAAGAGCCTTCCGAGCCCACCATTACCTCGTAGAGCGATCGGATTGCGCGCTCGCTTTCCCGCAGTTCTTCAACTCCTTCGACGCGGTTGCAGACATCGTGCAAAGTTCCGAGAATTCCAGCTATTTCACCTTGGGAATTCAGGCGGACTTGAGCAAATATTTCCACAGAAATAAAGCCGCAATTGCTGTTAATTCCCAATTCATTTTTTCCCGATTCCGACTTGTACTTAAATCGCAGTTCGCGCCGGTGAAATTCCGACTTTCCCGACAGCAGAGACTGCAATAAATTTGCCGAAGTTGCGCGCTCATCTGGATGCACCCAATCTAAAAAATCAGTTTGCAAACTTTCGGCAACCGAAAAACCAGTAATTTCAGTCCAAGCGCGGTTGAGAAATGTCCAAATCCCCGCCGCATCCATCTGGAAAATTACTGTTGCTTTCAAAGAATCAAATATTTGGAATTGCTCGCGATCGCGAGCGCGGTTTTTGAGTTCTAGCTGCTTGTTTGGAGTAATATCTGTATGAGTTCCGACGAAGCGCAGCGGTTTGCCCGCAGCGCTGCGCAAAACTTGACCCCGATTCAGCACCCACACAGTGCTGCCGTCTTTGCAGTACATCCGATATTCGGCTGCGAAATCCGCTGTATGAAGGGCGAAGTGATTTTCTAAAGCTGCCTTTACGGAGTCTATGTCATCTCGGTGGATGCGGCTCCACCATTCCGATCGGCGATTCGATATTTCCCCTTCTTGGTAGCCCAGCATTGCTTGCCACCGCGCCGAATAAAAAAACTCGTCTGTTTCGAGATTCCAATCCCAAATTCCCTGATTGTTGACAGCAGCGGGCAGATTCGGGGGTTCCGCGAAACTGTGAGGAGCGATTTCAGCAGCGAGGTGGCGATTGGCGGCTGGAAGCTGTATTTGGGCCGAGAGTCTTTTGTATTGAGCGTTGCTAGATTCTAGCTGGCGCTGCAAAGCGATCGAGATCGAATGCAGAGATTTTGAGTCCAGCGCTTGTAAAAGGATAGTTTTAGGATTGACAAGCCCGATCGGGTGACTGTTTTCGTTGATGACTAATAAAGGCAACTGACAGTAATTTTTTTGCAGCAGGGCGATGGCTGTTTCGAGGGTAGAGTGCGATCGTACCAGCGGGGGCGAACTGCTGCAAATCGATCCGGCTTTAATTTTGTTAGAGTCTCTGCCCAGCGCCTGCAGCTGCACGATATCCTGCGAACTTACCACCCCAACCAATTTGTGGAGGTTGGGATTGGTAAATTTGGAATTTGCAGCAGCACCGATCGAGTTTTGTTCGGGGGTTTCAGTGATTAATACGTAGCTGACATTGTGTCTGAACATCAGTTGCGCCAAATAGCGAACCGAAGCAGTAGCAGGAGCGTGAATAATTCGCGAAGCTGCGATTTTAGGGATTTGATTGAGTTTAATTAAATGAGCTGGCAGCTCTAATTTGGGGTGCAAAATTGGCAGAGGTCCAGGGAAAGCCAAGGGCGGCAAAGGTGGCGGAGTGCCGCTTGCTTTTTGTGCGGGTTCCCCAATTTCCTGCAACAGTTGCACCAAGTTTTGAGAGCTAATTAAACCGACAAGTTCTTCAGCGTCGCCCACTACGGGCAAATGGCCGATCTGATTTTTTTCCAGCAGATTTGCCAAGGCAAAAAAGTCGGGAATTTCCGATTCGCGGGCGACAGTTACGGTTCTGATCGTGATTTGCTCGATCGCAAATCCCCTCAAAGCAGCGCCGATCGAATTTAGCTGCACGACATCTCGCGCTGTAAAAATCCCCAGCACCGTCTCGCCCGCCCCAGATGCAGGAGCAGAGCCGTTGAGACTGAACCCGTTGCTGGACGGCTTCCACCCGCGCGGTACGCCGCTGTAGAAACCCGAGTGCTGCCGCGCGAGTCCAGAATTCCCGTTCGCGAGATTTCCGAGTTGAAAATTACCGCGCGGTTCTACCACGAGGACGTAACTGGCTCCTGTGCTGCTCATCAGCTCGATCGCCTTTTCTACGGGCGTTGAGGGCGTGACGGTGAGGGGATTGCGGTTGATGACCTGACTGAGGGAAGGAATAAACATCAGGGGGCATAAAAGAGATATTTGTTGGAAAAACCCGAAAAGCGGGCAGGAGGTTGACTCAGAGGCTTTGCCCGCGAGGTTTCCAAGCGCGCTCAAAGTTTCTGTACGATTGCACTCACTCCTACTTCCAGCATCTTGGCATTGAAAATTAATTCCTTACCAAATCCTGACAAATTGACGGGTTCTGAAAGTCAGAACCAATGTCCCATGCCATCTTGGCGGACTTTTGGCTGACGGGCAATTCCTCTGCCTGCCGCCCCTGCTGGGGGTTTACGAGCCATAATTTCTGAGATTGTCTAGACTGCACCGTTCGTGTTAAACTGAACAAATCTTCATTTGCTCAGTTTAACACTTGATAAAGGTGTTACCTTTAAAGGCGCAACGGCTGCACTCGCTATCCCTTCTACTGTATAGGCATTAGGGAATACTTTTCTCGTAATTTGTAAGGAACCATTAACGTCAGCATTGACTTTGATTCCTGACTGAGATTGAAACAAGCCTCTCTTAACACGTTTACCCTGGTAGGTATTGTGTTTGGCTGGTGTTTCTAAATCTAAAGCACTGGTTTTTGAGGTATAAGATTCTTCAGTGACTACGACTAGGATTCCTGCTAATTGACATTTATATGCGATTTGGTCAATTAATCTTGCATGGGGAATCTGTGTGAATGACTGATTATTCCTTTTGCCTATATTCAGATTTTGTTTCCAGTTCTCATTCTTACCAATTACTAAGATACCAATCTCCGACTCTTGTAGTAGATTGACAATTGTTCGGCTTGTATTGTGCAAATAATTTTCAACATACCGATGGCGATAGGCACTCAGAGATTGAATTCTATTACTTGTTTTACGCTCCCCATCTAATTGAGTTTGTAATTGAGCTTTAGTCTTGTTATAAAATTGGTTGACCGACTTGAGCGGTCGTCCATTAATCAGAATAGGTCTAAAACCTGGTTGGTTTGAAGTTAGAGCTACTAAGTTAGTTAAGCCAAGGTCAATACCAGCCACATAAGGACTAGATAAGGGTTCTTGCTCCTGCTTGCAATACACTATTTCTACTACATAACAAGTAGCACGAGGTACTAATCTCACTTCCACAATGTTATCTACTTTAGTGGAAATCTTAATCTCACTCATCGATAAATGGCAGATTCCTTTCTTAAGTTCCGCTTTGTAAACTGACTCGTGGTGGTAAATAACTAGATTGCGTCCTTTGATTTTATCTTTATATTTTGGTATTTTGGGTTTACCTAAGAACTTACCCGGATGCTGCTGCCATTCTTTGTAAGCTTCAAAGTAACCTGTCCAAGTAGAAACCAGACGCTTAATGATTTGTTTGCTGACTTTAGTAGGTAACGCACGATAGTCAACTGAATTTTTAATCAGATGATATAAGTCAGTGAGACTATATTTTTTACTCCTAGCAAAGAAGTATTGACGACAGATGTAATTAGCTGCATTGTACAGATTCTTAGACAAGAAAGATAGTCGATCTATGGACGACCAATGCTGATGGGATTGTTTAATGATGTGTCTCTCAACTAAAATCATTTTTTTTCCTTTTCAACATAAACTTGACTCAAATAATGTAAACATAGCACACCATCAAAAGCTTTGTAAAGGTTTTACCACAAATGTTCAGTTATTTTGCTTGCAGCTCGCTACCCTAATTTCTCGCCCTCAACAGAACTCTCGCTAGGATTCTGTTGGAGGCAAGATACCTATACGCTACCAATTTACCAGGCAAAGGAGGAAGAGAACAATATGAAGATTTGGTGTTTCAAATGTTTCATTAGGGGGGAGAGGGGCCCAAGGGGAGAGAGTCCGACGCGAGAAGGCAGAAAATCCATAATTCCGATCGCAACTAATTCTATGTTATCCCAATTGTGAGTCCGAGGATTTTAACTTCAATTCTGGCGATCCTCTTCGAGGGCTGCGCTAACGAACTCAATGAGAATAGCGCTGTTCCCCGCCACCGGAAAAGTCGCATTTCCCGCCTTCAGGCTCAAGCTACCAACAACCTCATCCATTGCCCTCAAACTGAACTCCCGCACCGTGCCTTTCCCCGCTTTAATCAGAGCAGAAATATCAGCACTGACAGTATAAGATTTTGCTCGATCGTTGACAGCCAGCAAGTAAACATTGTTGCTAGCATCGAGAGTTGCAACTGCCGTTAAATCAGGATTGTTAGCGATCGGAAAAAAGCTAGTTCTCCCGCCCTGCAAAGCCCGAATTCCCATCCGCAAAGCATAGTAGCCCGCGCGCCGTTTTCCCCCCTTCCCGATCAAACCTCCTGCGAGTTCGGGCTTTCCCCAGTCGTACAAACAGAATACATGACTGCCGTAAATATAATTATCTCCCGGCTCCGAGCCCCGAATCAAATTTTTAATCAAACTTAAAGCTAAAGGGAAATCGTTATAGCTAATTTGATAACTTCCCCATTCTCCCATCCAAAGCTGCGAGTTAGCAAGCAAAGTTCCCTGCATCCAGCCGCGCACTTTCCGGGTATAATTTGAAATATCTGCATCGTAGTTGTGAAAGTTGACTGTATCGAAATAATTAGCAATTTCCCGGAAGGCATAAACCGGCCAATTACTGCCGCCTACGGTTTTCGGGCCGTGGATGCGGTAAGCGCGCGAAGGCAAATAAGTTTTGTAAGCAAAGTCGATCGCATCTTTTGCCACTTTCACCAATTCAAAATAATCCGCCCTAGTCCCCCCCCAACCCTGATCGCGATTGTCCGGTTCGTTGTGAATTTCCCAATCATCAATGCCGTAATCATTCCGCACATTCAGCCAATAAACCGTAGCAAAAACGTGTTCCCACCACTCGTTCCAATCTTCTTTTGCGCGCGGCGGATTCAGTTGCAGCGCCCAACTCGGATTCCAGGAATTGTCAACATTCCGAATACTCACAACCGGGCGAATATTTGCTTGTTTTAGAGTATTGAAAATAGTCCTAGCATTGCCTTGCCAAACTGTGCCCGGTTCTCCCGACCACGAATAATCGCTACCGCCGGGCGGATCGGTCATCATCTTATCCCAGTGCGCCCAATTAATTATATTGGGATTAATCTTAATTTCGTCAATAGACGGCCAACCGTATTTACCGTCATCGTCTTCACGTTCCCACCGGGACATCCCGCCGTAAATGCGGTAGGTATTAATTCCCAAATCTTGCAAATCTTTGAGATCGAAGTTGATATTGCCCTCGACAGCACCGATGTAGCGAGTGCTGATACCAGCCGCAGTACCGTTCATTTTAATTGCGGCGATATCTCGCGCAAAACTTGTATTGCCGCTGAACAACTCAAGGCCCAGGGCGATTAAAAAGGCGATCGTCAGATTCCGAACAGTTGTTTTTGAGAACACGGAGAGTATTGGTAATTTATCATGGGTAATTGATACAGTTCGCGATCGTACACACTCTATCTGTAGGGTGCGCAGTGCGCACCTTACAACTACAGTCCCGGACGCATAACCAACCTATGTAGGGTGCGCAGTGCGCACCTTACAACTACCAATAACAGAGCAGATTATTTTTTTGCCTTAGTCCTGCGATCGATAGTACCTCTTTTTTGAAACGCCAGCACTATCAGACACCCGACTTCTCTAAGAATTCGGGTATCTGATTAGTTCGTGCTAACCGCTAAAACTTCTGCACAACATACTTGCCCAAATTCCTGCCCGCCTTCAACCCATCTCGGTTGTCCGAAGGCCAGTGAGCACCGCCGTAAACGCGACTCATCCCAGCTTCCTCAGCAGCTTCAGTAAAACTTTTCAGATTCCGAGGCTGCAAATTTACAGAAGGATCGGCGACGGCTGTAAAACTAACATTATCGCCGAAGAAAGCCGTCAAAACTGCATCCGCCGCACCGCCAAAGGTACTGTGTCCCGAAACGTAAGCAGGGGAAGAAGGAGTATTCAGTAACGCCGTCCAATTTGGATCGGCTGTTGTTTGGGGATTGCCGTCTTTATCTGCTTGTTGAATCCCAGTCAGCGGCCGCCACCGATTGAAGGTGTATTTTTGGTCGCCGTCAATAATGCTGGCATCGGCGAGGGCGATATTCAATACTGCAAATAAACGCACGTTTTGGTCGAAAGTATTGCCGCGACGCATAGCAATATCCGCCGCAATTTGATTCCAATGTCCGGGAGGAGTGAGGGTACCTGGATTGTTCAACCAAAATTGGGCGATCGCACTTTGGTCTGCTGTGCGAATTTTACTATCTTTTGCTCCTAATTCTTTGAGTTTGTTGAACTCTGCTGTATATTCTTCGCTCGTCAAACTCGGCATATTCGCTATCTGGAACTGCGAACCTTTTGTCATGGCAAAAGGTTTGACATTTTTCCAGTGCGGCATGGAAGCCGGTTTCAAATCTGGCGGGATAGGTTGCCAGTAACCGGGTTGATTGGTAGGAGTATATTTCACTTCGACAGTCGCGCCGTCATCTTTGCGCCATTCTAAGATTTTGTTCGCTACAAATTCTCCCAATTGCACCCCGTCTGTTTTTGATTTCCCTTCAGCTATTGCAGCCAAAGAAGCTGTTTTTGCTGCATCTAAAGTTGCTGTTTGTTTTGGGTACAAATTTGCTAGCACGCGGTGTGCGGCTGCTACTGCTGCTGCTTCGGCTGAGGCACCTGCGGGCGCTTCTACTTGGACTCTGTATACTTTGTGAGCTTTGCTGACAGCATTCGCCGCATCGTAAGCAGCAGCGTGAACCATCGCTAAATTGCGCGCTGCCATTGGCGGAGAGGTTTTTTCGGCTTTGATGATATCTAATGTGAGAGCATTCCAGCGGACGATCGCATCCCCAGACTGGCGAGTCGGGGTTTCGGCGATCGCACTTTCCGGTTGCAGTAGCGATATCTGGGGAGTTTGTTGCAATTTAGAACTAATAGTGCTGGTAGCAGCCAGGGAACTAACTGCAAGAATTGCGAAAATTAAACCTTGTTTCAGAGGCGGGCGCGGTTTTGCATTCATGGCGTTTATTGAAAATAATAATCAAAAGCTAGTTGCGACCAGGATTGTAAGCCCAACTGGTCAACCAGCTAGTTTTCTTAAACAATTCTTAAGAAAATTTATTGATATCATTCTTATTAAGAAGAAGGAACATAACCGAGCTGTAGTATTATAAGCCTTGTATTTAAAAGATTTGAGAGATTAAAGGTCTCCTGTAAAAATAAAATTGTATAAATTAGTTGACTTTAATTAGCAATAAGCTTACAATCTACATCGTCTAGATTAATTGGGGCAAGACAATTAAACGTAATTGCAGATACGTGATTCTTCCGGTCTTTTGACTGAGAAGATAAATCGAGCTTGTTAGAGAAAGGGCTGCCGGCGATCGACCGATCGACATTACTTTCAGATATTGACACAGCTTGACCCGCAGATAGCGCTGGTGAAAGCTAAAAAATGCGCCTGCGGGAAAAATTATAAATTAGATGCGTTTGCCCTGGTTCATATAGTGTCCGGTTACGTACACAACAGGTTTTAACTTGTTGCGATCGCACCGCTGGTGTCCGCAATTAACAGGCAAGATGTCTGCGGTGCGGGCTGAGAATTTTGCGGTAAACTAACCGGCAAAAATATTCCAGGTAAACTATTGTTGATTTTTCAAGAAATCGACTCAATTCTCGTTAGGTTTTTTCGAGATTATAGCATCAATATTGCTCCCAAAGTCTGACTTCAGGGTGTCGTTTTACACGCTCTAAAATACTACTCAAACGTAAATATCAAAGGAGTTCCCAATGGTTTCGGATAACTTGTTGAATACATCATCTTCCCTATTTCCAAATACCGCAGTAGCAGACTTAGGAATATCCAGCGACTTATCGCGGTTGGATGCTTTGTCAAAGTCGATCGGCTCACCCAGCAGCCTGAATGCAGAAAGAACCGCCAGCCAGACAATTAATTTCCAAAACAATGACAGCCTCCTCACAGGCGACGGCAGCGGCCTAATTATGGCAGATACAACCAAAGACTTTATCAATGCCGGAGAAAAACCAAGTACCATCTTCGCTGGCGAAGGCAATAAAAACATCACCGGCAGCCCCGGCGACGATACCATCTACGCCCAAGCAGGCGATGACCTGATCAATGCCTTAGAAGGCAACAACCGCGTCTTTGCAGGCAAAGGCAACAACCGCGTCGTCACAGGCAGCGGCAACGATTTCGTGACCGGAGGTGCCGGCAGCGACCAAATCTACACCGGTGCAGGTGATGACAACATCAACGCAGGCAACGGCGACAACACGATCAAACCGGGAACTGGCAACGATACAGTTTCCCTCGGCAACGGCAGCGATCAAATCGTCCTCGAAGCAGGCGCTGGTTCCGTCACAGTGTTTGGATTTAATGCTGCTGCAGATAAACTGCGCTTGGGCGGCAGCCTCGCGGGCCAATCCCTCTCCTTTGTCACCGAACAGGGCAGCACCTCGATCAAAGCCGGAGATGACTTGGTGGCAACCATCAAAGACGTAGTTACAGGAGTACAAAAAGCTGTGCTTTCTGCCGACATACCCCTGTACCGCTACCAGGTTGTTGACCTAGGTTCGATCGCACCCACAGGCAATGCCACCCAAGCTAACGCCATTAACGACAAAGGACAGATAGTTGGCCGTTCCCAAACCAGCGAAGTAAGTGGCACGGGATTCCGCAACCAAGGATTTGTTTGGGAAAACGGGGTGTTCGAGCCGCTGACTAGCACCGGCATCAAAAATGGCGGCGGTGAAAATACCGGAAAAGAGGTTACTCAGCGCGGTGGAGGCGGCTTTACTGCGGCGATCAATGACTTAGGCGCGATCGTCGGTACAAGCGATGAATTTGCCGGCCGACCCACAGACCGCGGCTTGCTCTGGCAAAGGGAAGCTGGCGGCGAATACGAGCTGCAAATCACCGACTTGGGCGGTGTTGAAAGCTACTTCTTCGACATCAACAACCAAAACGAAATTGCCGGCCGCCACATCTACCAGCCGTCTAGCGGAACAATCCCCGCTCGCACTCGCGCGTTTTCTGTAAACCAGGGTTTCATCAACCCGCTGCCGGATTTGGGCGGCGACACCGGTACGGCAAATGGAATTAACAACAAAGGTGTCATTGTCGGACAAATTGACGGTGACGGACTCAACGACAGAACCGTCAACACTGCGGCGTTGTGGGAAAAAGGTGCAGACGGTCAATACAAACTCACCGACCTCGGCAAATTAGGGGCTGAACAAGCCATTGCGCGCGACATCAACGATAGCGGTCAAATCATCGGTCAGACTAGCAATGGCACTGGTGCGACACTCACAAGTTCGCCATTCCTGTTGCAGAACGGTCAAAAAATCAACCTCGGCAGCCTTGGCGGTGCAACTGGTTCCGCCGCTGGCATCAACCAATTCGGTCAAGTAGTCGGCGTTTCCCAGAATTCGAGCCTTCAAAACCGCGCTTTTGTCTGGAACAACGGTGTAATTAAAGACTTGAACAGTCTGACACTCACAAGTCCGATTTTTGGCGGCTCGCCAGTGACATTGACTAGCGCTAGCGGCATCAATAACTTTGGCGATATTTCTGCCACCGGAAGTTACACCTACAGAGATGCCAGGGGCGCGACCTTAACGGGAACTCGCGGTTATTTGCTGAAGGCGATTCCGACAACTTAAATTTGTCGAAACTGATATTTTGCAGTCCTCGCAATAGTCCGGCTCTTGTTTCAACAAGAGCCGGCCTGGGGACGAGGAAATAGCTAAAAAATACCTGCGTTTATCTGCGTAATATACAGCAGATTCCAGATTGATGAAGTAGGGAGCATCCCGTTTTTGCAAATATACTCGTAGGGGCGAAGCATTTCGGCAGTAA